>DASXMX010000154.1:0-35521 GCA_036495445.1 Tepidisphaeraceae bacterium | reverse complement strand
GACGCTGAACCCGACCGACGTGAGCACGGCGACGGCGGGTTCGACGGTCACCGTCACGATTACCTGCACGTGGCAGAACGTCGGGACGCACGCGCTCTCATCGTCGTTCGGCGGGATCAGCAACAGCAAGCAGATCGTCGGGGTCGCCGTCATGCGCAAGGAGTCGAGCTAGGCCATGAACACTGCCAAGCCAAACGTCCGAACGCGTCTCGCGTCGCGCCGTCACGGCGCGGCGCTGATTTACATGACCATCGGCATGGTCGTGTTCGCGGGATTCATCTCGCTGGCGATCGACGTCGCGCACGTCTGGGTGGTGCACTCGGAACTGCAGCAGGCGGCCGACGCGGCCGTCCGCTACGGGCTGGCCGGGCTGGCCAACGGCGTGAGCCAGGCACAGGGCAACGCCGTCGCCGCCGCCAACGACAACATTGCTGACGGGACGCCGGTCACGTTGAACCCGAACACGGATATCGATTTCGGGACGTGGAGCTCAACGACCCAGACGTTCACCGTCCTCACCGGCGCGGCGCAGTCGACGGCCAACGCGATCCGCGTGCGCGCCAACCGTACGTCGGCCAACGGGAACGCGGTTTCCTGCTTCTTCGGTTCGGTGATCGGGATCGGCTCGGCCGACGCCCACGCCACCGCGATCGGAGCCGTCACCGGCGGGTACGGGCTGGTCGGCCTGGCGGGCATCACGCTCGGTGGCAACGCCAGCATCGGCTACTGGTCCCCGACCGGCGCCACAAGCAACCACGGGTCGATCGCCAGCAACGGGAACATCAATCTCGGCGGCAGCACCTACATCCAAGGCGACGCCCGGCCCGGGCCGGGGATGAGTGTGAACCTGTCAGGCAGTGCTTCGGTGACCGGGTCGACCAATCCGTTGCTGGCTCCCTTGAGCTATCCCAACGCCACTGCCGGGTCGGCCGCCACATCGAATAACGATTCCGCCGCGGGCGGGTACTGGAACAGCGGCACGAACGACTTCAACTTCGGCGGAAGCGCCAACCTGACGCTGCCGGGCGGCGTTTATTACTTCCATAACTTCAACACCGGCGGCCAAACCACGCTGAACTTCAGTGGGCCGGCGACGGTCTATGTCACCGGCAATGTGAGCATCCTCGGGGCGACCGTCACGTCGGGGAACCAGCCGAAGAACCTCAGCATTCAAGTGATCGGGAATGGCTGGGTAAACGTCGGGAGCAACGCTTCATTCTACGCGAATATCTATGCGCCACAGAGCCCCGTCACCCTCAGCGGCAAGGGGGCGATCTACGGGTCGGTCCTGGGCTGGAGCATCAACATGACCGGCACGTCCAACATCTATTACGACCTGTCCCTGCCGGGCGGGTGGAACATCACCACGGTGCAATGAGGGTAATCATTTCATCGGCTGCTCCTTCCATATGGCTTATGAATCTCGGCCGTGCGATAGCCGGCAAAAGTTCGCGCGGTTATTGGACGCCCGCCTCCCCGCCGCGGCCGCACGCCCGTGACGCGGCCGGCCGGGCGAGGCGTTACCGCCCGGAAATCCGCTAAACCCCGCCCATCCTGCAACCGAAGTTCAACCGGGCGGCAATCCGCCCCGAGGCCGGGAGCGTGTGAGGTATGAATCCGAAAGCATTAATTCCAATCGTCGCGGCGGTGTTCATGGGCCTGATCGCCGCCGTTTTGGCGCGACAGGTGATCGGCTCGCGAGGGCCGGCGGCATCCCACGCCCCGATCGTGCGGGTGGTGGTGGCCAAGGCGGAGATCCCGCCGGGCCATGCGCTGACCGCCGACGACCTGTCGCTGGCCCCGATCGTGGCGGCCGCGCCGCCGCCCAACGGATTCACGGATACCGCCGGGCCGGTGGGGCGGGTGACCCGCGCGCCGCTCATTGCCGGCCAACCGGTGCTCGAACCGCTGCTGGCGCCCCAGGGAACGCCGGACGGACTGCAAGCACTCGTGCCGGAGGGAATGCGGGCGATCACGCTGGAAACCACGGAAAGCAGCGGCCTGGCCGGGTTGTTGACACCCGGATCGCGGGTCGACGTGGTGACGACCGCCGCCCCCGGCAACGACGCCGACCGCGCGGTCAGCCGCATTATTGCGCAGAACGTTCGCGTGGTGGCGGTGGGACAGCAACTGTCGTCGACGACCCCGGCGAAGCCGGCCGATCCCGCCGCTCCGGCCCCGCCCCCCGGCGCGGCCGCGCGGACCGTCACGCTGCTGGTGACGCCGCACGAGGCGGCGGAACTGGACCTGGCCCAATCGATGGCCCGGCTCCGGTTGATTCTCCGCGGCAACGGCGACACGCAGGAAGTGGACGACGATGCCGTGATGCTCGCGGAGCTGCGGGGCGGCACGGCGACGCCCGTGCCGGTCGTGGTCCCGGTCGTTCAGCAGGCCACTCCGGCCCCGGCGACGCAGCCGGCCGTCGTCCCGGCCGCCACTCAACCGGCAATCCCGCCGGCCGTGCCGGCGGAGCCCGCACGGCGCATCGTCACGCTGATCCTGGGCGACAAGGAACAGCGGCTGAGCTTCCGCGAGCAGTCGAAGACGGCCGATCCGGAAGTGTCCGATGCGAAAGACCCGTTTGCCAATCCGTGATAGCCGAGCCGGTGATGCACCGAGGCGAGAACACCGCAGAGGAATGACGTCATGAACCAAACGATCCTCCCATCCGCTTCGCGTCTCGGCCGCCGGTCCGCGGCGGCCCTGATGGCGGCGGCACTTCTGGGCCTGCCGGTCGCGGCTCGCGCCGATGCGCCCGAAGGCGTCGCGGCGCCGGCCGCCACGCAGCCGGTTGCCGGCGGCGTGTCGCTGATCGCATCCGGCCTGGACGCGAACGGCGCCGGGGTCTCGATGACGGTGGGGCAGAGCCGCCAGATCACCACCTCCGCCCCCGTCCGGGCCGTCGATGTGACTGATCCGGATGTGGTGTCCGCGAAGGTGATCAGCCCGACCGAGATCGTGCTGACCGCCCGCAAGACCGGATCCGCCCAGCTCATGGTGTGGGACGACGGCGGGCGCTCCGCCCGGGCCGACATCACTGTCGACCCCGACCTCAAGGCGATCCGCGCCGAACTGGCCAAGGACCTGCCGGCGGTTCGGATCGACGTCGGCAGCGCCAACGGCACCGTCGTGCTCCGCGGCCGCGTGCCGGCGGCCGAGATGGCCGACAAGGTGGTGCAGGTCGCCACGCCGTTCGCTGCCAAGGTCATCAACCTCCTCGAGATTGGCGGCGGGCAGCAGGTGACGCTGCACGTCAAGTTCGCCGAGGTCTCCCGCGACGCGATCAACGCGTTGGGCATCAACTTCGGGATCGCGGGCAGCGGCGGGTTCGGCGCGAACGTGATTGGCGGGGTCGAGCCGTTCGGCACCGTCTCCGCGAGCCCCACCAGCCCGATCATGCTCGGCGTGCCCTCCCCTGGGGCGAACGTGACGCAGTTCATGAAATTGCAGGCCGGCCAAACGCCGTTCGCCATCTTCATCAACGCCCTGCGAGAAAACGACCTGCTGCGGACGCTGGCCGAACCGAACCTGACCGTGATGAGCGGCAGCCAGGCGAGCTTCCTGGCCGGCGGCGAGTTCCCCTACCCGGTCCCGCAGAGCGGCGGCGCGGGCGGCGGGCAGACGACCATCACGCTCGACTTCAAGCAGTACGGCGTCCGACTCAACTTCGCGCCGGTCGTCCTGGGCAACGGGCGGATCAAGCTGCACGTGCAGCCCGAGGTCAGCGACCTGGACTACACCCACAGCCTCACGCTCCAGGGCTTCACGATTCCGGGCCTGACGACGCGGACGTTCGAGTCGACGGTGGAACTGGCCGAGGGGCAGACGCTGTCGCTGGCCGGGCTGCTGCAAACGCGGGTGAACGCGACAAACACCGCGACGCCGTTGCTGGCCGACATCCCGGTGCTGGGCGCGTTGTTCCGGTCGGTGCGGTACGAGCGGAACGAGACGGAACTCGTCGTGCTCGTGACGCCCGAGCTGGCCGGCCCGCTCAACCCGGGCGCGGTCCCGCCGCTGCCGGGGGAACAGTGGCGGTATCCGAGCGAGGGGCAGTTCTATCTCAATGGTGACCTGGGCGGCCCGGCTGCCGACGCGGCGCACGCGCCGTCGCGGCTGCCGCCGCCGACCTTCCAGGGCAGTTACGGGTTCGTGCCGGCGACCACGACGCCGGCGGGACGGTAAACACCTATCTCAAACGGTTCTGACCGAGGGCCATCGCAATGTACGTCTCCCTCACCAGCGCGATTGTGGATGCCGACGCGGGCAACCGCCAGGAACTGGCCGCGTTCCTCACGCGGCTGGGCGTCCAGGCGACCGCGCAGCTCGCAAGCGTCGATTCGCTCGGCGGGCTGCTCTCCGGGCCCAATCCGCCGCAGCTCGTCATCATCAACCTCGACCCCGGCGCACACGAGCGGCTGGTCAAGGTGTCCCATCTGCCGCGGCAGTACCCGGGCGTCAGCTTCTTCCTGATGTCGCAGGTGCTCGATCCACACCTGCTGATGGACGCGATGCACGCGGGCATCAAGGAGTTCATCCCGCTGCCGATGAGCGAGGAGAAGCTCGCCGCCGCCGTCGAGCGCGTCGCCCAGGGGTTCGGGATGCACAAGAAGGCGAAGGTCATCCAGGTGATCCCGACGATCGGCGGGTGCGGGTCGACGACCGTCGCCTGCAACGTCGCCGCCTCGCTGGCCCGCACGGCCAAGACGTGCCTGGTGGACATGGACTTGGTCCGGGGCGGCGTCAGCGGGTACTTCGACGGCCGCCCGCGGTACACGATCGCCGACGTGATGGAGTCGGCCGACAAGGTCGACAAGCAGTTGCTCGACAACGCGCTGACGATGCACGCGGCCAGCGGGCTGGCGATCCTCGCCCGCCCCGACCTGCCGGAGGAGACGCAGCGCGTCACCCAGGGCGGGATGACGCGGCTGATGGGCGTGCTCTGCCGCGTCTTCGACTACGTCGTGGTCGACTCGATCATGAGCATCGACCCGATCTACACGACCGTGCTGGCGGCCAGCGACGTGAACCTGCTGGTGATGCAGCTCAACGTCCCCAGCGCCAAGAACGCCGAGCGGTTCGTCGGCGCGCTGCGGCGGATGGGCGTCGAGGCGACCAAGATCCGCCTCGTGGTCAACCGGTACGTGAAGAAGGGGGCCGACATCGAGCCGGACGAGGTCGAACGGGCGCTGGGCCTGAAGATCTCGTGGATGATCCCCAACGATTTCAAGAACGCGATCGCGGCGATCAACTTCGGCGAGCCGGTCGTGCTCCGCGCCCCGCGGTCGGAGATCAGCTCCAGCCTGATCTCGCTGGCCAATTCGTTGTCAACCAAGAGCGTCGAGCCGCGCCGCGCCGACGCCGCCGCCTGATTCAGTTGCAGCCGGAGGTTTGCGAGATGGGTTTGTTCAGCAAGAGTTCGACGGCAACGATCGACCCGACCGCGGCATCAGCCCCTCGGGCCCGCCCGATCCCGGCAGCGCCGCCGGTGGCTCCCGCGGCCGCGCCGGCCGCGGCCCCGGCGATCCCGGCGCCCGCCGCGCCGCCCGCCGCCGCATCGGCGCCCGCCGCGCAGCCGGCCCAACCGCAACAAAGCGAGCGGCAGGCCTACCTGCAACAGATGAAGGTCCGCATCCACCAGCAGCTCGTCAGCCGGCTGGACATGCAGAACCTCCGCACGCTGCCCCCCGCGACCGTCCGCGAAGAGGTCCGCCTCCTCGTCCGCGAGCTGTGCCAGTCTGAAAAGGGGCTGATCAGCAGCGCCGACCAGGAGCGGCTGATGGACGACGTCATGGACGAGACGTTCGGCCTGGGGCCGCTCGAAGTGCTGTTGAAGGACCCGCTGATCAGCGACATTCTCGTCAACCGCTCCGACCGCATCTACGTCGAGCGTAAGGGCCGGCTCGAGACCGCCGACATCCGCTTCCGCGACAACCAGCACCTGCGGCAAATCATCGACCGGATCGTCGGCCTGGTCGGCCGCCGGATCGACGAGACCAGCCCGATGGTGGACGCCCGGCTGTCGGACGGGAGCCGCGTCAATGCGATCATCCCGCCGCTGGCGCTGGACGGCCCGGCGATGTCGATCCGCCGATTCGGGTCCAAGCCGCTGCAACTGGAAGACCTGATCCGCCACGGCGCGTTCCCGCCGGCCGTCATGGACTTCCTCTCCGCCGCCGTGCAAGCGCGGTGCAACGTCCTGATCAGCGGCGGCACGGGCTCGGGCAAGACGACGCTGCTCAACTGCCTGTCCCGCTACATCCCCGCCGAGGAGCGGGTGATCACGATCGAGGACGCCGCCGAACTGCAGCTCCAGCAGCCGCACGTCGTTCGGCTGGAGACCCGCCCGCCCAACATCGAGGGCAGGGGCGAGGTCACCCAGCGCGACCTGGTGAAGAACTGTCTGCGGATGCGGCCCGACCGGATCATCATCGGCGAGGTGCGGTCAGCCGAGGCGCTGGACATGCTCCAGGCGATGAACACCGGGCACGAGGGGTCGATGACGACCGTCCACGCCAACAATTCGCGGGACGCGCTGGCCCGGCTCGAGGTGATGATCACGATGGCCGGATACGACATCCCGCTGCGGGCGCTGCGGCAGCAGATCGCCAGCGCGATCCAGATCGTCGTGCAGGCCCGCCGCCTGCCCGGCGGCCGCCGGAAAGTCGTCAGCGTCAGCGAGATCTCCGGCATGGAAGGCGACAGCCTCCAGATGCACGACCTGTTCACCTACGAACAGAACGGCGTCGACGCCGAGGGGCACGCCACCGGCCGGTTCGTCGCCACCGGCATCCGCCCGCGCTGTGCCGAGCGGATCGAGCACCGCGGCATCTCGCTCCCGGTCGACCTGTTCACGCGAAGGGCGTTCGACTTCTAACCACGCACGCAGGGACGCAGGGCCATGTTGGATACGTTGTTCCTTATCTTCGTCACGCTCACCGTCGCCGGGTTTTCCTGGGGCGTGATGCTGCTGGTCATGCAGTTCGGCGCCGGCGAGCGTCGGAAGCTGCAGCAGCGGCTGAGCATCTCGGGCGGGTCGGACTCGGAATCGACCGCCGCCCGGCTGCAACTGATCAGGGAGCAGTCGGCCGCGCTGCCCCGGGTCCTGCGGAACGTGCCGGTGCTTCGCGGGTTGCCGAATTGGCTCGCCCAGGGGCTCCCGCAGGCGCGGCTCTCGCGATTCCTGCTCATGCACGTCGCGCTGACGCTAACATTCGCGGCGCTGGCCGGCCTGTTCTCCGGGAACCTGGTGATGACCCTGGTCGGCGGCGCCGTCGGCGCGGCCGGGCCGGTCTTCTTCATCAACTCCCGGCGGGCGGCGCGCAAGCGGCTGTTCAACGCCCAGCTCCCCGAGGCGCTCGATTTCCTCTCGCGGATCCTTCGGGCCGGCCAAAGCTTCAGCACCGGGCTGCAGATGATGGCCGACGAACTGCCCCAGCCGATCGGCGGCGAGTTCCGCCGCTGCTATGACCAGCACAGCCTCGGGCAGTCGATCGAGGACGGCCTCCGCGAGATGGCCCGCCGCGTCGGGTCGCCCGACTTCGCCTTCTTCGCCACGGCGGTGATCATCCAGCGACAGAGCGGTGGCGACCTGGCCGAGGTGCTCCGCACGATCAGCGACACCGTCCGCAAGCGGATCCGTCTCGCCCAAAGCGTGAAGTCGAAAACCGCCGAGGGTCGGCTCACCGGGTACATCATGGTCGCCTTCCCGTCGATCATGTTCGCCCTGACCTATTTCATCGATCCCAACCGGGGCAACGTCATGCTGTTCACCCCGGCCGGCCACGTGCTGATCGGCCTGGCCTTGGGCTTACAAGTATTCGGACTGTTCCTGATCAAGCGGATCACGACGGTGAACGTGTAACGGGCTTTGCGCCCAAGCATGGCGACTCGAATCGCCGGGGCGACCGCTTCAGCGGTTCGCAAAGAATGCTGACGGAAGCACAGTTATGATGGCTCAACTCCTCATCCTCCTGCTCAGCTTCGGCTCCGCCGCGCTGCTGACGTACGCGGTCGCGCAGCTGGCGATGTCGCGCGACACGGGCGGGAAGCTTCGCGACCGCCTCAGCGGCGCCGACAAGCCGGGCGGGCCGCAATTCAATCGCATGAACCAGGTGCTCAGCCAGCTCGGGCACGCCGCGGCCCGGCCGTTCATGCCGGACAACGAGGAAAAGCAGGTTGTCATCCGCCGCAGCCTCGCCCGCGCCGGCATCTATACGCCCTCGGGCATCCGCACGGTTGCCGCCGCGAAAGTGGTCTGCCTCGTGCTCGGGCTCGCGATCGGATACGTGGTCGGCGCCGTCACCGATTTCACGTTCCTGGCGCTCTCGCTCGGGGGCCTGGTCGGCTACCTGCTGCCGCTCTTCTGGCTCAAGCTCAAGACCAACTCGAACCAGGTCGCCCTGACCAACGGACTGGCCGACGCGCTGGACCTGATGGTCGTCTGCGTCGAGGCGGGGCTCACCATCGACTCGGCGATGCAGCGGATCGGCCAGGAACTGGCGATCGCCCACCCGGCGATCAGCCGCGAGATGGGCCTGGCCCACATGGAGACGCGGGTCGGGCTGGCGCGGACCGAATCCCTGCGGAACATGGGCCAGCGGACGGGGAACGCGGCGTTGCAGTCACTGGCCTCGATGCTGATCCAGGCCGAGCGGTTCGGCACCAGCATCGCCGACGCGCTGCGGATCCACAGCGAGACGCTCCGCCTGAACCGCCAGATGGCGGCCGAGGAGATCGCCGGCAAGGCCTCGGTGAAGATGAGCTTCCCGCTGGTGCTGTGCATCTTCCCCAGCACGTTCATCGTGCTGGCCGGGCCGACCGTCCTGCAGTTGATGAAGAGTTCGATCTTCCAATGACCGCGTGACACTACACGACACGACACGAGACCAGGAGCAGAGCCATGAACGTGCTGAAATGGATTGGTTGGGCGATGGCGGCGGCGCTGGTGATGCTGACGGCCGGCTGCCATCACAGCGCCGACAACGCCGCCCGCCCGCTGCCCGAGATGCACGGCGAGGCGTTCCCGCCGGACAGCGACACGCGCGCAGTCCTCGAGGTAAACACCGCCCAGGCCGCCGCCGGCGCCCGACAGGACGCAAGCTTGTACGCCGTCCACTTCGACGCGACGGGCTTGAACTCGCTGGGCCGCCGGAAGCTCGACCTGATGCTCGCCGACGAGACGCCGGCCGAGCCGCTGGTCGTCTACCTCGACCTGCCCGCCGACACCGACGCGCCGGCCGCCCAGAAAAACCGTCAGAGCGTCGTTGCGTACCTGAAGGACCGCGGCTTGCAGGACTCGCAGATTTCGCTGATCGACGGCCCCAACCCGCACGTCTCCGCCTCCGCCGCCGACGCGATCACGAACCTGCACGCGATGGAATCCAACAACCAGAACGCACAGTCCGGCACGCCCGGCAACAGCACGCCGGTCCCGCAGAACGCCACGTCGGCCGGCAACCCTCAGCCGACCTACTCCAGTCACTGATCGAACGCACCGACGGACCGAACATTGGAGGCGTCTTCCGGAGGGAAGATGCAAAGCCGGAGCGCGGCGGAGCCCGCTCCGGCTTTTTCGCATCTGATCGAGTTGCCGGCATAGACCTCGGTGATGCCCACCTGTTCGGCCAGATAGCGCACCTCCGATTCGCGGTCGCCTGAGACGAGCATGAGGCGGGCGAAGCGGTGCTTGGGCCGCAGGTGGTGCACGAACGCGACGCCCTCGCGCCGCGGCTCGTCGCGAAAGCGGAGCGTGGCCGCGTACATCCCGTCAGCGCCGATCTGGTCGCCCAGCCGCCGCAGTCGCGGCCGGTCCTGCTCGCTGGCACGCATCACCTGCATGATCTTCGCGTACCGCGAGTCGACGGCGAGCTTGGTGGCGCGGATCGTCAGGGCGGTCTCGCCGTTGATCGCGCCGGAGAGGACGTCGGACCCGGCCGTCTTGGACATGCGGAACGGCTCGCCGGTCAGGTACGACTCGTCCATCACGCCGTGCCCCTCGGTCACGACGCCGTCCACCGGGCAGATCTCGTGCGGGAAGACGATCAACATGTCGCCGATGGCAACGTCGGTCAGGGGAACGTCGACCACCTGCGAGTCGGCCTTTCGATGGGCGACCGAAGGCATTCGCCTGGCCAGCGCCCGCAGGACCGAGGAGGCGCTTCGAACGGCGAAGCTCTCGAGTGACTCGCCGCCGGAGAGCATGAGGACCACCAGTGCGCCGGCCAGGTATTCACCGAGGAGGACCGACGTGACGATCGAGATGCCGGCCAGCAGGTCGGATCCGAACTGCCTCCGTTCTGTTCTGCGCCAGCTCGAAGGTAGCCCGGCGGGCGGTTCCGATGCGATCGGGGCGCGTCGGGTGTATCGAATAGGGAAAGATCCGCGCATGCCGTTGTGCCGCGTTGCTATGATGTGGCAAGGGACCTGCCGCCCGAGCGAATCATGCAGCTGGGGAGTTTGCGATGAGGGCTACCTCGTCAGCCGGGCCATCGCTGCCATACGAAGACCCTCGCCCGCTCGAGGTGTTGGTGGAGAACCTGCACAAATCGTTCGGCCGCAACCAGGTGCTCCGCGGTGTGAACCTGTCGATCCGGCGGGGGGAAATGGTCGCGATCGTCGGCGCCTCGGGCGGCGGAAAGTCGGTCCTGCTCAAGCACCTGATCGGCGTGCTGCGGCCGGACGTGGGGCGCGTCTGCACGGCCGACCACGAATCGCCCGGCTCCCCATTGGTCGACCTGGCCACGCTCGACGAAGCCGGGATGGACCGGCTCCGCCGGCACTGGGCGATCGTCTTTCAGAAGAACGCGCTGTTCAGCGGGACGGTCTTCGACAACGTCGCGCTGGGGCTCTCGGACGTGAAGGGGATGAGCGATCAGCAGATTCGCGACCGCGTGCGGCAGGTCCTCGAATCGGTCGGGCTGGGCTTCGACGAGGTCGCGCCGATGGACCGCGACCAGGTCTCCGGCGGGATGGCCAAGCGCGTCGCGATCGCCCGGGCACTGGCGCTCGACCCGGTGCTGATGTTCTATGACGAGCCGACGACCGGACTGGACCCCGGCCGCTCGGAGCAGATCCAAAACCTGATTGCCGAGGTCCACGGCCGGCCCGCGGACGACGGCGAGCGGCGGACCACGATCATCGTGACGCACGACACCGGCCTGCTGTTCCGGCTGCAGCCGCGGATCATCATGCTCCACGAAGGCGTCGTCCACTTTGACGGCACGGCCGAGGCCTTTCAGCACTCCGACTCGCCGGCGGTGCGGCCGTACCTCGAACTCATGCCCGTGCTCCAGGCGAGAGCGCGATCTTGAAAGCGGCGGACATGCCACCCGGGAAGGACCCGCCGTATCACAAACCGATCCACCCCTCGGACGACGGACGCTCGCTCGGTTATCGGAGTTTTACCTATCGCCGGCACCGGCATCGTGCCGATCCCGGCAAACCGTCTCGCGCGGCATCCTGGGTGGCATCAGGAGCATCCGATGTCGAGCACCATCCAAAACGATTCGATCGGCCACCAAGGTGGGGCGCCGCATCCGTCAGAGGCGGGGCAACAGGCGTCGACGGTGCCGATCTTCCGAAACATCCTCGTCGTGGTGGACAGCGGCGACGCGACGCAGTGGGCGCTGAAAGCGGCCGTGAGGTTGGCCGAGTCGGGGGCGAGGATCTCATTGCTGCACGTGGTGGTGACGCCCAGCAACTGGGGCATGCCGGAAATGCCGCCGCCGGAGGAACCGTGCGACGTGTCGGCGGGAAACGACTTCGTGCTGGACCGCTGCGCCGCCGAAATGCCGGGCGCACTGATGGGGGAGCGGATCTACCGGGAGGGGGACGTTCATCACCAGATCGTCCGGGTTGCGCGCGAGCATCGCGCCGACTTGCTTGTGATCGGCACGCATGGGCGGCATGCGCTGGGCCGACTGCTGCTGGGGAGCACCGCCGTTTACGTGCTGCGACATCTGCCCTGCCCGGTATTGGTTGCCGGCCGTGGTCTGAGCGATGACGCGACCGGGATGCCGGGGCGGGTTCTGGTGGGCGTGGATGACGACGGCGGCCCGAGCCTGGCGGCGGCGGAGATGGCCCAGCGGATCGCCGGCCGCCGCCACGCCCGGATGGCGCTCGTCCACGCCATTCCGCAAAGCACAGAGTTCATGCCGGAGTACGGCATCCCGGTGGAAGACCGCCTCGGGCCGCACGTGCGTGAAACCGGCGAGGTGTTCCTCGCCTCGTTCCTGATCCCCGCGCCCGGCACATCGGGCGTCGAGCGATCGGTCCGCGAGGGCGACGCGGCGCGGGAACTGCTTTCTGCGGCGGCGGATTGGAATGCCGACCTGATCGTGATCGGCACGCATGGCCGGCACGGGCTGGGCCGCCTGATCCTGGGCAGCACCGCGGAGAGGGTCGCTTGCAAGGCGCCGTGTCCGGTGCTGTGCGTGGGGGCGGCGGCTTCAAACGTTGATTGACGAGGAGGCGGCCGAATGAGCTCACGACGACGGGCGGGGCACAACCGGCATTCCCTCAGGCCTCGCAAGCCGGCGGAATCTGATCGCGCAAGCCCGCGTTCCAGGAGCGGCATTATGGCGCAGCCCTTCCGCGCTGCACCACAAACCCGTGGGGACGGTCATTCCGCGTCGGGGTTGTTGCTGACGTCGATCCAGCTTTGTTGCTTGCCGCCGGGGAGCGGGGTTTGCGGGGCGAGCTTGAGGCTGTGGGCGTCGACCGTCTTCTGGATGGCGTTGGGGGCGGTGAAGATTGCGATCTGCACCTGCTGGTCCCAGAGCTTTGCCTGTTTTGAGCGGATCTGGTCGTGGAGCTGCGCGGTTTGATGGCTCAGCTCCAAATGCTGCTGCCGCAGTTGCAGGACGAGAACG
The DNA here is from genome assembly GCA_036495445.1 of Tepidisphaeraceae bacterium. Classification (GTDB taxonomy): domain Bacteria; phylum Planctomycetota; class Phycisphaerae; order Tepidisphaerales; family Tepidisphaeraceae; genus DASXMX01. Next base: position 22,652 of record DASXMX010000154.1, on the reverse strand, counting down.
CCAATCGTCGCGCCGCCGAGCAGGCAAATCAGAAGCTTCAACATGATGAAGTGCCGTTCTTGTGCCGGGAAGAAGAAGAGCGATCAACTCGCGGTCAATCGCTCTTGCTTTGCGTCTTGGCGGCGCTGTTGATTCTCAATTCGACGACGCGAGGGCCTTCGGCGGCAGCTTCAGCCGCATGCCGACACGGACGGCGTCGGAGCCCTTGAGCACGTCCTGGTTCAGGTCGCGGATTTCGGTGTAGCGGGCGCCGCTGCCGAGCTGTTCGGAGGCGATCTTCCAGAGGCTCTCGTTTTCCTTGACGGTGTACAGCGTCATGCCGGACGGGACCGGCTCGGGCGCGGGGGCGGCCTTGGGCGCCGCGGGGCGCGGCGCGGCCGGTTGCAGTTGGTCCGACGAGACGACCACCGGGCCGGCGGCGGGGGAGGCGGAGGCGGCGGCCGGGGCGGGGATCAGGTACGTCTGGCCGGCGAAGACCCGGCGCCCGTCGGGCCCCGTGTTCGGGTTGGCCCGGATGATCGCCTCACGGTTCGCCTTTGAATTGCCTCCCATGTATTTGATCGCGAGCTTGGTGACGGTGTCGCCTTCCTCGGCCTTGACCTGCCGGACGCCCGGCGGGAGGGCGGGGCGGGCCGGGGCGGCCGGATTGCCGGATGTCGCGGGCTGCGGGTTCAGGCGGGCCTGGCCGCTGCTGGCGGGGACGGGGACCAGTTCCTCGCCGTTCTGCCGCGCGATCGGCCCGAGCGGGCCGGCGGCGACTGGTGTGTTGTCAGATGCGGTCGGGGCATTCGAACCGGGATTGTCGTTGGTCGCAACTTCGGCATTGCCGGGCGAGAGGATCTGGGCGCCGCCACCGTTCGGCTGCGGCTCGCCGACCGCAGCGCGGCTGGGCCGGGGGAGCGACGACGGGTCGGCGCCGGGGCCGATCACCACGACCGATGACCCGCCGTTATTGGCCGGGAGCGGTTCGCGCGACGTCGGCACGGGCGTCTGCGGGATCACCGCGTGGGGCGGCGTCACCACGGTCGTAATGCCCTGGTTGCGCAGGTCGGGCGAGGCGACGCTCCGGCCGATCGCGTCGGCCGTCTGGGTCATCTCCGCCCGGGCCGGGTCTGTGCTGCTGTTGATGTGATCGGACAGCAGGATCCCGATCACGATGATGAACGCCAGCCCGACCAGCAGACCGATCTTCGTTTCGCGCGTCATGTGACGACTCCCGTCGGGAACGCCGAATGCCGAATGGCGAATGCCGAATGAACGCGGGGTTGCCGCCGCTCATTCGGCATTCGGCATTGGGCACTCGGCATTCATATTCGCTCTCCCACTCTCAGTTTCGCGGACCGCGACCGTGGGTTGGCGGCGAGTTCGTCGTCGGCGGGGGAGAGGGGCTTTTTGGTGACGACCCTGAGAAGCCCGGCCTGCTCCGCCGACCGAAACGCCTGCTTGACCATTCGATCTTCCGTCGAGTGAAAACTGATGACCGCCAGGCGGCCCCCCTGGCGGAGGAGCCGCGGCGCCTGCTCCAGCAGGGCCGCAAGGTTCTCGACCTCCTGGTTCACCGCCATGCGGAGCGCCATGAAGGTCTTGGTGGCGGGATCAATCTTCGCCGGGGGTCCTCCCCGGGACGGGATGGCCGAACGCACCAGCTCGGCCAATCGATCCGTAGTCATGATCGGCGAGAAACGACGGGCATCCGCAATCTTTCTGGCAATTCGTCGCGAGTAATATTCTTGCGCAAGGTTATATAGGACGTCGGCCAGGTCCCGCTCCGACAGCGAGTTGACCAGGTCGGCCGCCGTCTGGCGCGTGCGCGGGTCGATCCGCATGTCCAGCGGCATGGGCTCGGCGAACGACAGGCCGTACTGCGGGTCGAAGAGCTGGTTCGTGCTGATCCCCAGATCGGCAAGAATTCCATCAACCTTTGGGATGCCCGCCTGTTCGAGTACGTCGGTCAGCTCCGCGAAGTTGGCATGGAAGAAGCGGATTCTGGCCCGAGCGCCGGCCAGGCGGGCGCGGGCGAACTCGAGGTTGCGAGGGTCGGCATCCAGCGCGAGGAGCAGTCCGTCCGGTGCAATGCGCTCGGCGATTGCCTGGGTATGCCCGCCGCGGCCCAGGGTGCAGTCAACGACGACCACCCCGGGACGGAGGTTCAGGCCGTCGAGCGTCTCGCCGAGCAGAACGGGATCGTGGCCGGTCTTCGGAACGTCCATGCGCGCCCAATCTACTTGCATTGGCGATGCGTGTCCTTCGTCCGCGGCACGTGCTGCGGCACGACGAGCATTCTCGCGTGCCAGACCGACGTTGCGCTCAGCTGCCGCGACCCCGGGATCCCGCGACGCGGCATCCGACTCCATCCGCTTGACCGCCTGTTCCGCCTCTACGAACGCACTGCTGGCGTCGAGCCGATCCTGCGGCGTTCGGCCACGGAATCCCCTGACCCGACGGGGTTCACGTGCTGCATCGCCGCCGTTGGCGGGCGAACAGGAAGCAGGTCAACAGGAGGAGCGGGATTGCGGTTCCGGGCTCGGGGACGGGAGCACGAATGATTGCTGCTCCGCAAACGTGCGAATCTGCGTATCGCTTTCCCACTGTCCCGTTCCGACATTGGACGGCGGCGTCGCCTCGGTGATCACGCCGGTCAGGCCGAGGATGGCCGCCCCGACGCAAGCAGAAGAAGGGCGACGAGGCAAGAAAGAGACAAGCAGGGTCGCATGCGACTCTCCACCGGAAGTGCTGATGTAGATTGGACGGAGCCCCCCATACAACCCCGAAGACCCGTAATTATTCCGCAGGATCGAATAGGTAACCGGGGCGGGTCCGGTTTCGCGGCGGGAGACCGCCGGATCATTGGCCCGGGGATCGTCGGCGTTGACAGCGGCGCTTGCCGGGCTTGAGCAAGCCGCGGGAACGCCGTCCGGGTGTGGCTTTCTTTTGTGGCCCCAGGTGGCACGGGCGTCTCGCCCGTGCGGGCGGCGCTTGACCGGGGAAGCCCGTCCGCATGGCCGAGACGGCCATGCCACGCGAGGCGCGGCCACAAAAGAAAGCCACACCCCGCCGTCCCGAGAATCTGCTTGCATTGGCGGGAACGTGCGTGATAATACTACAGTTCGGCCGATGTTCGCAGCTCGGCCGGCGAGGAAGGAACCTGCCGCTTTCTCGGGCAGTCGAGGAAACGCGAGTAGTAGAAATGCAAACCCGATTTTCCGCTTCAGCGGAAAATTGCCCGGAGTGTTTAACGAAACACGCTGGGGCGGGTAGGCAAGGATGTGGGCTGCAGGGCCGGCGGCGCCGGCCCGGACTGGCACTCGATACGATAGAGTCGGGCGTCCATTCCCCCCCAAAAACCCAGGCTGGGGGCCCCATCCGTAGGACGACTCCACGGTATCGCGTAATCAGTCGACCGCATTGGGGCAACGGCGGGGTCCAATCCGCCGCTGCATGCGCGTGCGACCGATGGCACGGGCGGGATCCCTTCCCGCCCGCTGCAAGGAGGACGAGGCGATCATTACGCCTGGTGCTCCTCGCGACCCGGAAGCCGTCCGCCGCTCCCTGCCGGCGGCGATCCTTCGCCGAGCCCGGACAAAGAACGACGGGCAGCCTCGGGTTAATGGCGATGTCGAGGGGCGGCTCACAACCCGCACGCCGGCCCGGGACATCCACCCGACACGACCTATTTGCCCCACATCCATGCGGGGTCCGTTGCCCTCACCGCTGCCCCAACGCATCGATCTTCCGGCGTCCATGCCCGATCGAGGTCAAGACGGTGGTACACCTTCAGCATCCCGCTGGCAGTGCACCACACGGCTGGTCGTGTTTTCATACAACGAACTGACTTGTCAGGAAGCCGAATCCTATCCCTGGAATTGGCCCCGGCCACATCAACCCACTGGGTGTTCGTGTGGCGGTTCATTCATTTTGTCGTGGGCAGGCCTCCTTACCGCTGCCTGCCGCCTTGGAACCCTTTCGATGTGCGACCCGCATACCGGGCTGCCCTTATGCCCGGGTTGGAGGCTGGCCGGTGCTCCCAAGGTTCCCGCCGCCGTTTGGCGATTGTCGTGCCTGCTTCGCACGGATCGCGATTTCCGCGTGGCGGGCCAGAACCTGCTCACGCCGCGAATCCCAATCCGAACGGTTCCAAATCTCCAAATGATCCCCGGCTCCGATCAACGTGACCTCCCGACTCAACTCGGTCCGCCGGAGCGTCTTCTCGGGGATCAGCAGTCTCCCTTGACTGTCCCATTCCAACCGACTGGCCAGTGCGAAATTCGCATGAGCAAAATCCAGTTGCTCTTCGCCCGGTGTGATCTCAGGCTGCGCCTGAAACACAAGTTGCTCGTAGTAGCGCTCGGGATAGAGCCACGGCTTTCGGTTGAGGCCCAGTACAAGAAAGAACGCGTCGCCGTCTCGTTCGGAATTCATCGACTTGCGGATCTCGGACGGGATGAGCAGACGATTTTTCTCGTCTATGTTCAGCTCATGCTCGCCGATGAGAAGCAGGTGTCGCAAGGGACGTCATTCCATTTCTCAGCGTCGACAGGGAATTTCTACCACATCGCCCCACGTTTTCAAGACGAAAAAAGTGTGCGGGCTCATCTTCTTGCGGTCGCTTTGCCGATATGGCGAAATTTGCGAGGAAACGCGGGTTTTCGGCGCGAGCCTTAGCGCGAATTCCACATCGGGCTGTGGATTGACGGTGTATAACTTGTCTTTGCTGAGCGCCAGAAATATGGGCAGCGAAGTTTAAGAAGGTCGGATGGATGAAAGTGGAGCCGATTTCTGCGTTTTGCGGCGGGCGACGAGAGCCACAAACCCGATGATTCCGATTCCAGCTGCTTGGGCCCAAGCCTGTGGCGGGAGGTGGTGGGGAGTGGAGATCGCCGAGAAGAGGGGGCCGAACGTCAGATCGGGGTTAGCCGCCGGCGACGTCGCAAACTCCTGATGAAAGTAGGCAAGCAGCGGCCCGCCGACAATATAGAGACAGGCGAGGGCCGAAGCGGTCATCGGTGTTGAGGGTGGAATCGCGGCCCGCACGGTGGCCAGGACCAGGATCCACAATGTGAGGAATGCCGCTGCCGGAGCAACGTCAGTCAATGGCCACGCCGCGAGTGCCCCCGCGGCCAACAGCATCACCCATCCGGCCGCGACCGTCACCCACAGCATTCGAACATTCGGCAGGAGCCACGGGAACAGGAGCGCCAGCCCGGCGAACTGGGCCGCCAGCATGACCCGCACCGCCTGAAACTCGCCGGGCTGAGGGTATTGCGCCGCAAGGGGAACCCGCCACGCGGCCAGGGCGAGCGCCGCGAGTTGCAACGTCAGCCAGACGCCGGTCGGGGCGATGCCAATTCCCGAATCACCCACCGAACCCCCGGGGACGACTACCGGTTCGCGCTGCTGCTCCGCCGGCTCTTGGTCCCGGTGGTCGGCGGCAAGGGCGCTGCCTCCTCCTCCGGCGGGTAAGTCACTCGATCGAAGCGGATGTCCAGCCATTGGTGTTTCGCGTCCACCCGGCCAAATTGCTCGTGCGCCAATCGCAGGTAGTTGAGTTTACGGGCCGTGCTCACCTCGATAAAGGCGTCCACGTCATTCTCGCTGGGCGGCCGACCCCACCAGATCTGGGTGTTGAACTTGGTGCCCAGCACGATCTGCGGGGCCTTTCCATCCACCCGGCCGCCCAGATTCGATACGTTCACCCGAAGGATCTGCTCGGTGTAGGGGCGGTCGAACAGGTAGCTGAGCATCTTGAGGCCGGCGGTCAAATCTTCGCCGAGCCATTGCTCGCCGGCCAGGTGCGGCACCGAATGCCGCACGCCTTCAATCACGCGGATCCGCGTCCGACCGTCCGGGCCAAACTGGATGTTTGCCACGTCCTGCTCGGTGAACCGCTCGGACAGGCGAATGCCCTTCTCGTCGACCAGCCAATAGAACGGGCCCGATTTCACAAGGGCGGCTGGGGCGCGATACTCGCAGTCGATCTCCAACGTGTCGCCCGGCGCGTAGGTGTACGCCCGACGGACGGACCTCACCTTCCGCACCCACGGGTTGCGGGAGAGCACGTCGTACGTGTCGGCCAGCAACTGGTGATCGAACGCCGAGTGGGCGGTGGTCGGCCGGACCATCTCGGCGATCTGGTACTCCAGGAACTTGTTCATCCAGGGCGGCGTATTGAGCACCGCGACGTACATCGGGTGCTTCTCATACGCCACACGATTCTCAACGTACCGGTCGGCATAGTGGTATCCCGCCCCCACGACACACAGCAGCATGACCGCCAGCGACCCGTGCAGGCAAAGCGCCCGGATCCGCCGGGCACGTTCCGGGTCCATCGGCCTGCTGACCTTCATCGGCTTGGGCTTTTTGATCTTGGCCATTTCGTCGCTCTTGCCTCCTCCGCGCGCATCACACCGGGCGCAGTGCCCCCGCATCCCCTTATCGGACCCCCGCGCAGCCGCACTGCAACATTCCCGTGGCCCGGCCGTTTTGCGATCAGTATGATGCGCCCGCGCGGCCTCGAATTCCGCGGGCGCGGGTCCGATTGGAGGGCACAGGATGAAATCGGTTTTACTTGCCGGAGTGGTTGGATTGGGCCTGTTCCTTGCGGGCACGGCCGGCCAGAGCCGGGCGGATATCCTCGTACGGGCCGACGGCACGATGTCGGACGGGAACGTGATTTCGCAAAGCGCGAAGGAGGTCGTCTTCCAGCCGGACGGCGCCGACGCGAAGGACGTGCAGCACATCGATCGCGCGACGGTCACACGTGTGCTGGTGACCGATGAGCACGGCGCGCTGCTGTCCGAAAACGGCGCGACGCCGCGGCCCAGCCCGCACGGGTCGGTCCCGCCCGAGCCCGCGGCGCCGCCGGTGGTTCGGCCGACGCCCGGCAAGCCGGCCTACTACCTCATTCCGTTGCACGGCGAAGTGGGGGACACGGTCCTGGCCAGCGCGCTGGAGAAGTCGCTGGCCGACGCGGCCCTGCGCAAGCCGACCGTCGTCGTCCTCGACATCGATTCGCCCGGCGGGCTCGTCGAGGAGGCGCAGAAGATCATCAAGGTCATCCACCACTACAACAAGCAGCTTCGGATCGTCGCCCTGACCGACAAGGACCTCTCCGCGGCGGCGATCCTGTCGCTTGCGGTGAAGGAGATTTACGTCAAATCGACGAGCACGATCGGCGCGGCGACCTCGTTCCAACCGACCAACCTTCAGCTCCCGCCGAAGATCGAGGAGAAGATGCAGTCGGCCTGGCGCGCGGTGGCCCGCAACAGCGCCGAGGAGGGCGGGCACGAGCCGCTGCTGGCCGAGGCGATGATCGACAACGACATCGAGCTCCATCTCGAATCCGCCAACGGCAAGACCGTCGTGAAGGAAGGGCCGGGCGAGCGGCTTTTGTGCCGCAAGGGGAAGATCCTCACGCTCAGCAGTCACGAGGCCGTCGAGTGCGGGCTGGCCGCGGGCGATGCCGACGACGTGAGCGAGCTGGGCGCCGAACTGAAGATGCCGGCGTGGGCCGAGTGCAAGGGATTGGGCACGCTGTTGGCGGATTACCTGCCGAAAAAGGCCGAAGTGCTCAAGGCCCAAACGACGGCCACCATGAGCCGTTTCCAGCAACACGTTCAGAACGCGAAGGAATCGGACCCGGCTGAGGTGATCTCGCGCGTGGTAACGACCGGCCCGCGCTATCCCCGCCCGATGGTGCCCGGGCCGGTGATGCCCGGCCGGCCGAGGCCATTCCGGCCCGGCTTCCCGCCCAACCCCGGCGGGACGACCGTGGTGACGACGGTGTCGCGAGCCCATTGGAAGGCGCGCTCGCTGGCCTGTACGGTCGCGCTGCAACAGGCCGAGGCTGATCTGGCGGAAGAGAAGTCGCTCTGCGAGGCCTTCGGCCAGCAGGGGGCGGCGGAACTGTTCGGCGAGGCGCAGACGCAACTCGGGGTCGTGCGGGCCCGGATCTATGACGATCGCGATAAGTACGGCCCCGGCATCGCCGTGGCGGTCGCGCCGCCGACCACCCGGCCGGCCGGCGCGACAACGCCGGCGAACCCGCCGGCCCGCCCGCCGCTTGCCTCAAGGATTCGGGACAATCGGATGCCCACCGGCGCAGTCCAGACGGAATTGCTCGGTGGGCATGGCGGCGGCCGGTTCGTGCACGTGAATCCGACGGGTGGACCGGTCGTCGGGTTCCGTTACGCCCTTGGTTCATGGGGCGGCAAGTCCGTCATGCGCACGTTCGACCCGATCTACGACCGGCCGACCGTGGGTGCTCCCGCAGACCCGACGGCGGTCGTCGCGCGCGACGGTTACGTGGTCGGCGCCCTCCGCGTCGAGAGCGACGACGCCAGTGTCTTTAACGTGCAAGTGGTGTTCGTCCGCTTTACCGACGGCCGCGCCGATCCGGCCGACTCCTACACAAGCGAACGCATCGGCGTGCCCGCGGGTGCGGCGATGCATGACCTGGGCGAGAAGGGCACATGGGTCATCGGGACCTACGGCCGCAAAGGCCTGAACCTCGACGCGCTGGGCCTGGTCCTCGCGCCCAAACCGGCGGCGGGGCAATGATCATCCCCGCGCGCCGCGCTCGGAAGCCCGCTTGACCAAACGGTCCACGAGGGCCGTGAAGTTGATCCCGGCGTGGTTCGCAGCCTCAGGCAGGAGGCTCTTGGGCGTGAAGCCGGGGAGGGTGTTGATCTCGAGCAGGTGGGGGTGGTGCTGGTCGTCGAGCATGATGTCGATTCGCGCCAGGTCCCGCGCGCCGACGACGTCGTTGGCCTCGCGGGCCAGCTCGCGGCAGCGCTCGACGACCTCGGCTGGCAGGCCGGTCTCGAACCGGTGCTCGGTATCGGCGGCCTTGTACTTGGCCTCGAAGTCGAAGAAGCCGCGCTTCGGAACGATGCGGATCGGGGCCAACGGCTTCTCTTCCAGCAGGCCCACGGTCAACTCCGGGCCTTGGATGAACTTCTCAATGAGGGCGGCATCGTGCCGGGCGCGGATTTTGTCGCAGGCGGCCTTTGCCTCGTCCATCGTCTTGCAGACGAAGACGTCGATGCTGCTGCCGCTGGAGATCGCCTTCACGACGCAGGGGGCGCCGACCTGTTCCAGCGCGTTGGGGTTCGACGCGTCGAGCCTGCGCCAGGGCGGCGTGGACAGGCCGGCCTGCTCCCACGCCTGCTTGGTCTTGATCTTGTCCATGCCGAGGCGCGACGCCTTGGAGCCGCTGCCGACGAAGGGAAGCTGGCGCTGTTCGAGGATCTCTTGGAGCTCGCCGCTTTCTCCGAACTCGCCGTGAAGGACGGGGAAGATCACGTCGGCGGAGCGGTCGAGGCCCGACAGGTCGGCCGGCGACACGTCGCTGCCGAACACCTCATGCCCGGCGGCCTTCAGCCCCTCGATGACGGCCTTGCCGCTGACCAGGCTCACTTCGCGCTCGGCGCTGGGGCCGCCATACAGGACTGTCACTCGCATTGGGATGCTCCGGATCTAGGCTCCGCTGGTTCGACGCGGGCGATGGAATTTAACGAGCGTGATAATAAGCGGAAGGGACCGGAACGCAAAGCGCGGAACGGCCCCTTGTGATGATCGATTCGGGAGGGCGAGGCTCCTGCCGAGCCGAGTCGTTCGAACAGGCTTCGGCTCGGCGGGAGCCTCGCCCTCCCTCTATGCTTACGACCAGATTCTGACTTCGCTTTCGAGGTGGATCTCGTTCTTTTCCCAGACCTTTTCGCGGATCACTTTGACGAGCCGCAGGACGTCGTCGGCACGGCAGCCGGGGTGGGCGATAATGAAGTTGGCGTGCTTGGCGCTGACTTCGGCGCCGCGGACCTTCATCCCCTTGAGGCCCGCCTGGTCGATCAGGGCGCCGGCGCTGAGGCCCCGCGGGTTCTTGAAGATGCACCCGGCATTCTTGGTGTTCAGCGGCTGGCTGTTCCGCTTATACATCCAGATTTCCTTCGTCCGCTGCATGATCCGCTCGGCATCCTCTTCCTCCAGTTCCAGCGTCGCGCCGAGGATGAAAGGGGCGGAGATGTTCGTGGTGCGGTACTCGAAGACGAGGTCTTCCTTGAGGCGGTCGAAGATGGTGCCGGTGGAGTCCATCACCTGAACGCGCGTGACGCGGGCGCCCAGGTCGCCGAACTTCCCGCCGCAGTTCATGCGAATGCCGCCGCCAATGGTGCCCGGGATGCCGGCGAGGCATTCGATGCCGGCCAGGCCCTGGCGTACCGTGCGGAGGACCAGCTTCTGAATGTCCACGCCCGCGCCGACCTCGACGGCCGTTTCTTCGAACTTCACGCGGCGCCAGTATTCGTCGTCGAGCTTGAAGACCGCGCCGTTCACCCCGGCGTCGCTCACCAGCAGGTTCGCCCCGAGGCCCAGGACGTAAATCGGAATGCCGTTGTCCGCGCAGCGGGCGGCGGTTTCCTGCAATTCCTGGATGCTCCGCGGCTGGACGAACCACCGCGCCGGCCCGCCGATCCGGTACCACGTCTTCGGCGCCAGCGGCACGTTCTCTTGGACGATCTCCTCGAGGCCCGCGAACGGGTTGGACGTTCCGATACGCATTGTCGTTGCTGCCGAAGAAATCATAGGTGCTGTCCCTCGTTGCGCGTCGCTGTCATCGCGTAGCGGTCTGTTCTCTCCCTACTCCGTATTCTCCGCAACCAAATCGCGGCCGATTTCCCAGATATTTCCGGCGCCCATGGTCACCATCAGATCGCCCGGGCGGAGCTCGGCCCGCAGGTGTTGCAGGATCTGGTCGAACGTGGGCAGGTGCAGGGCGTGCTGGCCGTTGCGGTTGACCCGCTCGACCAGATCGGCCGCGGTCACGCGCTGCCGCTCGGCTTCGCTGTCGCGCACGAAGTAGATGTCGGGGATGAGGGTTCGGTCGGCGTCCACGAAGGCGGTCGCGAACTCGTCAAGCAGGTGACGCGTCCGGCTGTGCTGATGAGGCTGAAAGACGCACCAGAGTCGCTTGGGCGAATACCGCTCGCGCAGAGCCCGGAGCGTGGTTCGGATTTCGGTGGGGTGGTGGCCGTAGTCATCGACGATCGTCGCGCCGCGATAACGGCCGACCTCGGTCATCCGCCGATCGACCCCGCGGAACTCGCTCAACGCCTCGGCCGTCTTAGCGGGATCTGCCCCGCAAGCGGCGCACGCGGCGATCGCCATCGTCGCGTCGAAGAAATTGTGCAGCCCGGCCACCGAGAGCTCGAGCCGGCCAACGATCTTCCCGTTCTGGCGGATCTCGCCCCGATAGCAGCCGTTTTCAATCCCGGTGACGACCCCGGACCAGTCCGCTTCGGTGTTCACCGCAACCGTCTTCACTGTCGCGGGAACGCCGGAGACCGCCTGTCGAGCCTTCGCATCCGCGCCGTTCACGAGCACCAGGCCGTCGGCCGGAACAAGCTTCGCGAACGTGCGGAACGATTCGATGATCTCGACCAGGTCCTTGTAGCAGTCCAGGTGATCGGCCTCGACGTTGGTGATGACGGCGACCTTCGGCCGCAGGTTGTGGAAGCTGCGATCGAACTCGCACGCCTCGGCGATGAAGGCCTTGCCTTTGCCGGAGTGGCTGCCGCCGCCCAGTTGGGGGACGGTGCCGCCGACGACGAAGCTCGGGTCGGCCCCGCACTTCAGTAGGGCGTAGGCGGTCATGGCGGTGGTAGTTGACTTGCCGTGCGTGCCGGCGATCGCCACGCCGTGCCGCTCGCCCATCACCATGCCGAGCATTTGCGCGTACTTGACCGATTTGAGGCCGTATTGGTTGGCGGCCTGGAACTCGGGGTTGTTGTCCTTGACCGCCGCGGTGCGGACGACCATGTCCACGTCGCGGGAGAGCAGTTCGCCCAATTGGTCGCGGGAGATTTTTACGCCGCGCTTGGCCAGTTCGAGGGTTTGTGCGTTGGGCTTGGGTTCGGAGCCGCTGACGATCGCGCCGCTGTCGAGGAGCATGCGGGCCAGCCCGCTCATCCCCGACCCGCCGATGCCGATGAAGTGGATCCGCTTGCCCGCGAACCGGCTCGCCGGCCGATCGGTTTCGGACGCGGGGCGGGCATTGCCGCCGCGCGAATCCGTTCGCATTTCACTGAGGGCATGATCCATTGCCGGGGGCATCGTACTTCCGAAAGAAGGGCGGTTCAAACGGGCAAAGTCGGTTGACGTGAAACGTGATGAGTGAAACGTGACGGGCCGAATCGCCGTCCATCACGTTTCACTCATCACGTTTCACGCGCCCCGAACCAAATGGCATATCCGATTCAATTCATCGGCTCATCCCCACCGTCTCCGTAATCAGGTGCGCCACATTTTTCGCGGCCTGGGGTTTCCCGAGCTTTCGCGCCGCATCGGACATTGCCCGACGCTTGTCGACGTCATAGAGGAGCGACTCGACCGCCGGCCGCAGCTTCTCTGCATTCCTCTTCCGATCCTTCTCGTCGTCCAGCAGGATCGCCGCCCCGGCGTCGGCAAGCACCTTGGCATTGGCCTGCTGGTGCATGTCCTTGTGGAACGGGTACGGGAAGAGGATCGACGGCACGCCGGTCGCGGTCAGCTCGGCGCAACTGCTCGCGCCGGACCGGCTGATCGCCAAATCCGCGACCGCCCAGATGTCCGCCATCGCGGGCGTAAAGTCGATCACGACGGCCGGCGTGGACAGGTCGCGATACCCCGCCCGCACCTCCGGCGCGTGCTCCCGGCCCGATAAGTGCAGGATCTGCCACCCGCGGAGCGTCACGCCGTCCAGCATCGTGAGAACCGCCTCGTTGATCGTCTTTGCCCCCAGCGATGCGCCGGTGACGACCAGCGTATTGAGCATCGGGTCGAGGCTCAGGCGTGCCGCCGCTTCGGCGCGGGGCGGGAGGTGGCGGATGTCGGAGCGGATCGGGCAGCCGGTGACTTTGAGTTTGGGCCGGATCGGCGCGTCCACGTGCTCGGCCGTCTGGCTGAATTGGCAGCAGACAGCGACGGCCTGCTTCATCAGCAGCCGGTTCGCCTCGCCCGGGATCACGTCCGGATTGATCAGCGCGGTCGGGATCTTCATGCGCGCCGCCAGCTTCACCGCCAGCCCGGCGGCGTATCCGCCCAGCCCGAGCACCGCCGCGGGCTTTCGTTCCTTCAGCACCTTGCGAACCAGGTCCCACGTTTCGCCGAATTGCTTCGCGAACCGCAGCGTGCCGCCGATCGATTTCTTCCACGGGACGATCGGCTGCGGGATGAACTCGAACCCGGTCGGCTCGAGGATGACGCGGTCGATCTCCTTGGTCGTACAGAGGAAAACCGGTTTCAATCCGGACGCGACGTCGCGAAGGGCCTCGGCGACAGCAATGCCCGGGTACAAATGGCCACCGGTCCCGCCGCCGGCCAGCAAAATCGTTTTCGGTTCAGGCATCAGACGTTTCGTACATTAGCCGCCGCTGGGGCGGTTGGATATATCATCAGTTCGTCGCATCGATCGACTGACCGATCTCGATGAATCCGAATCTTGCCATGCTCCTCACCCCACCTGGGTCTGCCGCGATCGCGGTCATCCGCATCACGGGGCCTGCGGTTCCCGAATTCCTCCGCGCGCACTTCACGAAACCCGCGCGGATCGGCCGGTGCGTTCACGGGGACCTGCACGAGGCGGGCCGGGTGGTCGACGACGCGGTCGTCGTGCTCATCGACGAAACCACCGCCGATCTCAACCTGCACGGCGGGCCGTGGGTCGTCCGCAGCTCGCTGGATCTGGCGGCGCGGGACGGGTTCGTCGTTCACGATTCGGCCAAGCCGCCGCTGCCCCATGAGGCAACGGCCGGCCAAACGTTATTGGAACAGGAAGTCCTTTCGCATCTTCCGCTGGCCCGGACGGAACTCGGCGTCCGGCTGCTGCTGGCCCAGCCGGACGCGTGGGCCGCTCTCCAATCCGCGGGCGTCCCTTCGCGTGACGCGATCGAACGCATCCTCGCCGACCGGACGCTCGATCATTTGCTCCATCCACCTCGAGTCGCGATCGTCGGTCCGGCCAATGTCGGCAAATCGACGTTGGCCAACCAACTCTTCGCCCGCGAGCGGTCCATCACCGCCGACGTTCCCGGCACGACCCGCGACTGGGTGGGGGAGATCGCCAACGTGGACGGCCTGCCCGTCATGCTCCTCGACACTCCGGGCTTGCGGGAGACCGAAGACCGGATCGAACAATCTGCGATCGAGCGGAGCCGCCACGAGATCGGGCGGGCCGACCTGATCGTCCTCGTGGTCGACGCTTCGCGGCCGATCGAAGGGGAGCAGGCGTCGCTCCTGGACGGCTATCCGAACGCGATCCGCGTCGTGAACAAAGTGGATCGCTCGGCCGGCTGGGACATCACCCAAATCCACGGAATCCCAACTGTCTCCACCACCGGCGAAGGCGTCGATGCCCTCCGCCGCACCATTGTCCGCTCGCTCTGTGGTGAAGAGCCGATCGCGATCACGCGTCCCCGATGCTGGACCGATCGCCAATACGCGATATTGCGTTCGGCAGTAACTCACCCGACGCGGATCGCGGGGATGTAGCGAGGGCTCCGCTCCCGTGCCACGGGAGCGCAATTCATCGTGTCACCAACGCATCAACCGAACGGAATGAACCGCACGATGTCGTGATAGGTGACGAAGAGGAACACGCCGGCCAGGAAGGCCAGGCCCACGTATTGGGCGATCGCCTGGGCGCGGGGGGAGAGCGGCTTGCCCTGGATCTTTTCCAGGATGAGGAACGTGAACAGGCCGCCGTCAACGATGGGGATCGGCAGGAAGTTCACGACCGCCAGGTTGGCGCTGATCATCGCCAGGAACCAGACCAGCCAGTCCCACCCGCGGAAGGCGAACTTGGCGCCGCCGACGAAAATGCCGACCGGGCCCATCAGCTGCTTGGGGCTGACCGATCCCCCGACCATCCGCCGGAGTGTCAGGTAGAACTGCAGGATGAAGTCCCGCGTCTCGGTAATGCCCGCCTTGGCGGCCGCCAGCGGGTTGCTGTACTGGCGGGTGATGTTGTAGTCGCGGAGCACCAGATCGGTGGACCGACGCAGCCCGGCGACCTGGAAGATCTGGTCGGCGTTCAGCGCGAGCATCGTCTCATGCTTGTCGGACTGATTGCTGTACGCGACCTTGACCGGCTCGTCCGCCTTGGCCGAGGCGAGCAGGTGCTGGACATCGAACCAGCTCGAAACCGGCGTGCCGTTGATCGCGGTGATCTGATCGCCGCCCGCCAGGTGAGCGGCTTCCGCCGGGCTGCCCGGCAGCACGTTTGCGACCACCGCGTTGAGGTCATCGAACCGCAGGCCGATGCCCAGGCCGCGACGGTTCTTGTCGCGATCCACCTTGAGGTTGGGGGTCAGGCCATCGACCGTTGTGGTCTGCCCATTTCGGAGGACCGTCAGATTCACGGTCCGGCCGTCGCCGCCCGCCTTGGCCAATTGGTCGCGAAGCTGATCTGTGGTGGGGTGGTCGAGCGCGTCCCCGCCCTGGCCGAAGCTGATGGCTGTCACCACGTCACCGGGGAGGATTTTGCCGACCGCGGACGATTCAGGAACGACCGACCCAATGGCAGGACGAGGCACCATCCCCGCGAAATTCAGCGGCTCGCCGCTGAACGCGCCGTCGTAGTGCGGCTGAACCGAGCGCATCTCGGTCTTGCTCGTCGACTCGTTCTTCACCGTCAGTTCGACGGGCTTTCCGGACGGATCCTGGGCCGCCTGAGCGAGCACCCAAAAATCCCCGGGGGTGACCGGCTTGCCGTTGATGGCGGTGATCGTCTCGCCGGGCTGGACGGCGTTCGCGTCAGCCGGGAAGAGCTGCTGCCAGTTCTTCGGCAGCGGCTCGATGTCCTTGTCGGGAAGGCCTTGCAACATGCGCGGCGCGCCGATCCCGATGGAGAGGAACCCCGTGTTCTCGTCCACCCGGGGCGTGATCCGCAGTTCTTCGGTCGTCTTGTCCAGATGCTGCACCGTGATCGGCAGCGGCGTGTTCTCCGGCGCCAATGCGACCCAAAGCCCGACCTTCGTGAAGTCTTCCTGCTTGCGGCCATCGAAGGCGAGGATCTGATCCCCCACCTGCAGCGGCTTGCGCTTGCCGTCAACCGTCGTCGTGTTTTGCGCCGGGGAGTTCGACAGCAGCGAGCCCACCGCAGCCGGCGGAACCTTGAAGCCCATCAGGCTCGAGAAGAGCACGGTGAACAGGATGCCGGCCAGGATCACGTTCATGATGACGCCGGCCGAGACGACCACCATCCGCGCGCCGATCGACTTGCGGTTGTAGCTGCGGGGATCCGCCTGCTCGGCGTTCGGCCGCAGGTCGTCCTGCCCCAGCATCTTCACGTACCCGCCGAGCGGGATCCAGTTCAGGCGGTATTCGGTTTCACCCAGCCCCAGCGCCGTTTCCGCCTCGCGGAGCGCGTCCTGGTGGGCCGGGCTGGAAGGGTCGGCGACGACCGGGTCGTCCTTGTGATGGTCGGCGATGTAGTCGTCCAGCCGCTGCTGGTATTCCTTCTGGGTGTTCCCCAGGCGCACGCCGATCCCCTTGCGCCAGGAGAACAGCGCCTGGCCAAACCCGACGGCGAACTGTTCCACCTTGATCCCCGTCCACTTGGCCGCCAGAAAGTGGCCCAACTCGTGGAAGAAGATCACGAACCCGAACCCGAGCACCAGCACGAGCACGCTGGCGATTTCGTAGGGCAGGGAGAGCGCGAGAATCGGCGACATGCGATTGGTTTCCGATCGTTTTCAGTGAGCCAAAGCAGCGGCTTGGCCGCGGGCGGCGCAAAGCGATTGCACCGTCTCCCGTGCCCATCGGTCCGCTTCGAGCAGATCGTCCAGACTCGGCCGGGGCTGAAGCCGGTGCCGCGCGATTGTAAGCTCGACGAGGCGCGAAATCTCCCCGAAGGGGATATTCCCGGACGTGAACGCGGCGACCGCCGCCTCGTTGGCCGCGTTCATCACCGCCCCCAGCGTCCCGCCACGTTTTGCTACGTCATACGCGATCCGAAGTGCGGGGAACCGCTCAAAATCCGGTGGCTCGAAGTGCAGCTTGAACGCCCCGGTGATGTCCAGCCGCTTGCTGCACCCCTCCGCCCGGTGCGGATACGTTAGCGCATATTGAATCGGCGTCCGCATGTCCGGCGGAGAGAGCTGCGCGATCACTGACCCATCGACGAACTCAACCATCGAATGGATGATCGACTCCGGATGCACGACGACCTCCACCTTTTCCGGCGGCAGGTCGAACAGCCAGCAGGCCTCGATGATCTCCAGCCCCTTGTTGAACATGGTGGCCGAGTCGATCGTGATCTTGTTCCCCATCCGCCAAGTGGGGTGGTTGAGGGCGTCGGCCAGCGTCGCCCGTTCGATCTGCTCGCGGGTCGCGGTTCGAAACGGCCCGCCGCTGGCGGTAAGGATCACCCGCCGGACTTCCTTCGCATGCCCGCACTGCATCGCCTGGAATACCGCGGAATGCTCCGAATCGACCGGCAGGATCGGCACCCCGCGCTTGCGGGCCTCGGGGATGACCAGAGACCCGGCGACGACCAGCGACTCCTTATTCGCCAGCGCCAGCGTCTTGCCCGCGGCGACCGCCGCGATGACCGCCGGCAACCCCGCAGCGCCGACGACTGCAGCCAGGACGATGTCCACGTCCTCCCGCGTGGCGAGCCGGACCATACCCTGTTCGCCGAGGTAGACTTCCGCCCCGAGCTGCTTGACCTGCCCCCCAATGGACGCCCCGACGTCCTCATCGGTAATCGCGACCGCAGTGGGCCGGTGCCGTCGAACCTGCTCCAGGAGCTTGTCCGCCTGCCGATGGGCGCTGAGCGCCACGGCCCGGTAGGGCGGCCCCAGGTTCTCGATCACGTCCAGCGCGTTACACCCGATCGACCCCGTCGATCCCAGAATGGCAATGTTCTTTCTCAATCGGCCGCAAAAGGTAAATCCCCCCGTCCCAAAAGTAAAAACCCACCGACCCCACCTGATCGGCGAATCCATCCCGAGCCCATCATCCTCGGGCTACGACATTCTGACGAAGTAGCGCAATGTGTCCTAATGTAGCGCGCAGAGAACAGAGGTATCGAGATATTGCTATAACTGCGAGAGGGTATATGTCATCGATCTGACGAAGTGGATTCGCTTTCCAACCCTCCCCCCCGCGCGCCCGAAGCATAGAAATGGTGCCAGCCACCGTTTCCTGGACATATCTCCTATCCTTTTAAGACAAGCGGTCTTACGAAAACGGTGGCTGGCACCATTTCTGCTCAATGCGCGGCCTCGACCGGAGCGCCGCGGGCGCCGCTGGGCTTGCGGAGCAGCAGCACGAGGGGCACCACCACCAACACCAGCCACCCGAATCGTCGGAACTGATCGAGATAGGCCAGCACCGACGCCTGCCGCCCGACCATCGCATACACGACGCGCAGCGCGGCCATGCGACTGGCCACCGGGCCGGCGCTGCTGAGCGCGTGCGACACGTGCCCGATCGTCGACATCGCGATCGGGTTGTAGCGCGTCACATGGACGACGAGCATCGCCTGGTGGGTTTGCGTGCTGCGGGCGAGCAGCGTCGTGACCAAAGCGACGCCGACGCTCGAGCCTTCGTTGCGGACCAGCGCGTAGAGTGCCGAGGCGTTGCCGCTCTCCTCGCGGGGCAGGTAGGCGAACGCGATCGTGCTGAGCGGGACGAACATCAATCCCGCGCCGCACGACTGCAGCACCCGGGGCCAGACAATGTCGGCCGGCGCGACGAACAGGTTCAATCGCGACATCCAGAGCGTCGCGATCCCTGCGACGGCCAGGCCGAGCGCGATCAGCAGCCGCGCGTCCACGCCCCGGCCCAGCATGAGGCCGACGAACGGGACGATCGCCATCGTGAACAGCCCGGCCGGCGACAGCACCAGCCCGGCCATCGTCGGCGAATACCCCATCTGCGTCTGGATCAGTTCCGGCAGCAGCACGTTGCAGGCGTAGACGCACGCATACAGCCCGATCGCGATGATGCAGCAGACCAAAAAATTCCGCTCGCCCAGCAATCGCAGGTTCAAGATCGGCTTGGGATGCATCAGTTCCCAGGCGATCGCGGTCGCCAGCGCCAGGCTGCCGACGATCGCGAGGGCGACGATCAATCGCGAGGCGAGCCAGTCCTCCTGCTGCCCCTTGTCCAGCAGGATTTCCACGCAGGCCAGCCCGAGGCTGATCAGGGCCAGGCCCACGTAGTCGATCTGGAGCTTTTGTCCCCGCCGGGCGAGCCGCTGCATGACGAGGTGGGGCGGGTCGTGCAGCAGCGGCTGGGCGAGCATCAGGCAGACGACGCCGACCGGCACGTTGATGTAGAAGATCCACCGCCACGAGTAGTGGTCCGTGATCCACCCGCCCAGCGTCGGCCCCAGCACTGGCGCAACCAGCATGGCGATCGTATAGAACGCCATCGCCATGCCTCGTTTTTTGCCCGGAAAGAGGTCCACGAGGACCGCCTGCACCGACGGCTGCAGCCCGCCGCCGCCCAGCCCCTGCATGACGCGGAACAGCACCAGCATCCCCAGGCTCGGCGCCATCCCGCACAGCGCGCTGCTGAGCGTGAAGATCGCCACGCACCCCATGAAGAACGGCTTGCGCCCCAGGATCGCCGACAGCCACCCGGAGACCGGGATGACGATCGCGTTGGCGACCAGGTAGCTGGTCAGCACCCACGTGCTCTCCTCCAGCGACGCCGACAGGCTGCCGGCGATGTGGGGCAGCGCGACGTTGGCGATGCTCGTATCGAGCACCTCCATGAACGTCGCGACCGTCACCACGCCCGCCACGACCCACGGGTCAATCTCCGGCGCAAGCTGCTCCGCCGGCCCGCTTAGCGTCGGCGCAACGGCCGGCGCGGGCCGGTCGTTGCGAAACCTGAGGGGCGCGGGTGCTGTTGCGGTGGCGGAAGCCATGACGATTTCATCGGCGCGGCGCGCCGCATCCAATAATAATTAACTGACGGGTCAGTCATAATATTACGGCAGGCTTTCCGCGCGGGCAAGGTGAACCGCGGGTAACGCGCGTAAGATCGGGGGCAATGCGAACGGACGAACTGGATTTCAAACTGCCGCCCGAGCTGATCGCGCAGGTCCCGCCGGAGCGGCGGGCGGACTCGCGGTTGATGCATTACCGGCGCGCCGACCGCGCCGTCGGCCACCGCCGATTCTCGGACCTGCCCGACCTCCTGAGGCCCGGCGACCTGCCGGTCTTCAATGACGCCCGCGTCATCCCCGCCCGCTTCACGCTGAGAAAGGGCACCGGCGGCAGGGTCGAAGGGCTCTTCCTGAAGGAACTCGGGCCCGGCCGATGGCTCGTGATGCTGAAGAACCTGGGCAACGTCAGCGGGCCGCTGATCCTTGTGGAGGAGTCGGGTGTCCAAGCCACCGTCACCCGTGTGATTGGAGCGGGAGAGTACGAGATCGCGCTGAGCCGGGCGATCCCGGCAAGCGAGTTGTTATCCCGCGTGGGGCGGATGCCGCTGCCCCCCTATATCCGACGGGAGAAGGATCACGACGATCGGGATGACCTGGATCGCGTCCGATACCAAACCGTCTTTGCCCGGTCCCCCGGCGCCGTCGCCGCCCCGACGGCGGCGCTCCATTTTACGGAGGCGCTCCTGGCGGCGCTGGCGGCCCGGGGCGTCGAGCGGACGTTCGTCACGCTTCACGTGGGGCCCGGCACGTTCAAACCGGTCACGGCCTCGACGCTGGAAGACCACGCGATGCACGTCGAGTCCTACTCGATCGAGCCCCAGGCGGCTGACGCGCTCAATCTCGCCAAGCGGGAAGGCCGTCGGATCGTGGCCGTCGGCACGACCTCGACGCGGGTACTGGAAAGCCAGCCCGAGGACGAGCCCTTCATTCCCAAGTCGGGCGACACGGGGATCTTCATCTACCCGCCGTACCGATGGCGGCACGTCGGCGCGATGATCACCAACTTCCACCTGCCCCGCAGCACGCTGATCGCCCTCGTCGCCGCGATGGTCGGCCTCGACGAGCAACGGAGGCTTTACCGCCTCGCAATTGAAGCGCGTTATCGGTTCTTCAGCTACGGCGATGCGATGTTCCTCGAATGACGCTTGCGCCGGGATGTGGACAAATCGCGTTGATGCGGCCGATGTTCCGATTTATAGTCGGTGACCTGAAATCGCGATACGGAGCCCTTCTATGAAGACATGGATCACGGCGGTTCTCGTGGCGCTGACTGTCGTTTCCGGCGCGTTGGCCAAAGAGCGGCAGTCGGACGAACCGGGGGAGAAGAAGTCGCCCGCCAACCTCAAGTCGGCGACGACGCAACCGGCCGCCGAGGAGTTCCCCACGCCCGCGGAACTGGTCAAGCGGATGAAGAAGCTGGAGAAGGAGAAGGCCGCCCTCGCAAAGGTCGCCTACTTCAATCTCACCCGCCCGATCGAGGAGAAGCCCGCCGACTTCACCCTGTTCGGCGACGACGGCTCGGTCACGCTTCGCGCGCTGCTCGAACGACTTCACCAGGCCAAGCAGGACCCGGACGTGAAGGCCGTGCTGATCACGCTCGGCGCGGCCAGCGGCATCAACTACTCGCAGGCGCAGGAAGTCCGCGGGGTGCTGGCGTCGATCGTGAAGGGCGGCAAGCCCGTCTTCGTCTACGCCGACGGGTACGACACGCCCACTTACACGATGGCCAGCGGCGCCGACCACATCTGCATGCTCGAGGGCGGCGAGGTGGAGATCCCGGGCGTCGGGATGGAAGTCACCTTCCTCAAGGGCCTCTTCGACAAGGTCGGCGTCAAGGCCGACTACGTGCAGATCGGCGAGTACAAGGGCGCCGACGAGGAATACACCCGCACCGAAGCGAGCGAGGAACTCAAGGGTGAGCTGGGCAAGCTCACCGATGCTCTCTACGCCCAGATCGTCGACGGCATCAGCCGGTATCGCCACCTGCCCAAGGACAAGGTGCAGGCGATCGTCGACGAGACGATCGTGACGGGCGACCAGGCGAAGGAACGCGGCTTGGTCGATCACCTGATCGACGAGGACGAGTTGCGCCCGCTGATCACCAAGACGGTGGGGCGGGAGATCGACATCGTCAACGACTACGGTCGGACCGCCCGCGAGCCGGTCGATTTGAGCAGCCCGTTCGGGCTCTTCTCGCTGCTGATGCGGCGGTCGCAACCGCCAGCGGACAAGCCGAGCGTCGCCGTCATCTACGCGGCCGGCGTGATCACCGACGGCGAGGGTGACGAAGGCCTCTTCTCCGAATCCGGCGTCGGCTCCGACACGCTCCGCAAGGCGTTCCGCATCGCGGCCCGCGACCCGAACGTCAAGGCCGTCGTCGTCCGCATCGACTCGCCGGGCGGCAGCGCCCTGGCCAGCGAGGTGATGTGGCAGGCCGCCCGCCACTGCGCCGAGAAGAAGCCGGTCATCGTCAGTGTCGGCGGCATGGCCGCCAGCGGCGGGTACTACCTCGCCAGCGCCGGCGACAAGATCTACGCCGACCCCAGCGCAATCGTCGGATCCATCGGCGTCGTCGGGGGCAAGTTCGTCCTGAAAGATCTGTTCGACAAGCTCGGCGTCCATTCGGAGACCTTCTCCAAAGGCAAGAACGCGGGCCTGTTCTCCATGAGCGAGCCCTGGTCCGACCGCCAGAGGGAGATGGTCACCAACTGGATGAAGC
>DASXMX010000153.1:0-6425 GCA_036495445.1 Tepidisphaeraceae bacterium | reverse complement strand
TTCGGAGGCCTCGACGTGAACCTGCCCTTTTCCCGCACCTGGTGGATCGAGCCGGGCAAGATCCTCGGCGGCCGGTACCCGGGGACGCAGGACCCAATCGAATCCCGCCGGATGCTCGACGCGCTGCTGGCGATGGGCGTCTGCGTCTTCGTCAACCTGCAGCAGGCCGACGAGCTTGGCCGCGGCGGCCGCCCGTTCCCCGACTACCGCCCGGCCGTAACCGAACTGGCCCAAGCCCGCGGCGTCCAGGTCCGCTTCCATCGCTTCCCGATCCCCGACCTGTCGATCCCGTCCCGCCAGACCATGACCGAGATCCAATCCGCCCTCCGCCAGGCCGTCGCCGCGGGCGAGCTTGCGTACGTCCACTGCTGGGGCGGCCACGGCCGCACCGGCACCGTCGCCGGCTGCTGGCTGGTCGCCGGCGGCGCCTCGCTCACCGAGGCGCTGCGCCTGATGCGCGAGCGCCGTTCCCACGACGCCCACCTGGCCGGCGAGTCGGCCCCGCAGACCGACGAGCAGCGCAGGTTCATCCAGGACTGGCACGCCGGGACCGGGTGATTCGGCGGGGATCCCGGGACGCGCCGACGGCGCTGTCCCTGTGGCGCGATGTGGCACAATGTGGCGCGCTTTGGTGGGGCAGATCGGCCTCGTCCGCCGCCAAATGTCCCATAATGTCCCATAATGTCCCCTCCGGCGGGACATGGTCGCAATAGACCGATAAATGTCCCATCGGTGGGCCTTGCCCATCCCGCCCCGGCTCGGCCCCGCTCCCCGCGCACGCGAAAAGCGCCGCACCTGTCGCATGGGATCCAATACAAATTCACTCCAACCCTTGCGGATCCAACCCCTTGCAATTCCGTCCCACCGGCCATGCCGTGCGACGCGCCCCCGGCGGTCGCACGCCCCGTCGCACCCGCGCCGCACCAGCCCCGCCGCGGACCCGCCGGCCCCAACCCAAGCCCCGGCCCACCCTTACGCGCGGCCGTCGTATCCCCATCCGATCGAAACACGGATGAGGGGATGACCGCCGCAGGCCAACTGTCGTACGCCGCCAGCGGGCGACCGACGAATCGAACTGCATGCATGTGGCCATCGCCCGCCGACGTGATTTTGTCCTGACGCCACCCGCCGCTCCCTTCTCTCCGTGTCCCCGCGTCCCCGCGTCCCCGCGTCCCCGTGTCTCCGTGTCTCCGTGTCCCCGTGTCCCCGTGTCCCCGTGTCCCCGCGTCTCCCGGTCATCCCCGCACGCCTGACCTCGCCTAAAGTTCGCACGATGTTAGGATACGCTCGGCGGATAAAATTGTTTCCTGGAAAATCGAAGAATTTTGCGGCGGGTGCATGCCCTTGGCCGGGCCTGAAGTTGTGGCTCGACGAGGAGAGCCGTCCGCCGGCAGCCTGCTACATTAGTACACAACCGACCCGCAAGGAGACCAATCATGCCGGCCAGCATCTCGACGTTGCTACTCCGAAATCTTCAAGATGTCTTCGGCGAGAACGACCCGGCGCGTCGGCGGGCGGCCATCGACGAGATATTCACCGACGATTGCGTGTTCTACGAGCCCAAGGGCGTCTACCGCGGCCGCGACGAGATCGATCGCGTCGCGGGCGCGATCAAGGCGACTCACCCTGACTTTGGATATCAGCCCATCGCCGCGCCCGAAGAATTGGGCGATGGCGGGCGGGTCCGATGGGTCTCCGGGCGCCCCGGCGAGGCGCCCGCTTACGCCGGGACGGATTTCATCATCGCCCGGGACGGCCGGATCGCCGCGCTTTATCTCTTTTTCGACGAGCTGCCCCAATAGTCGCGTGGCCTGACCGATCCCGTGTCGGAGATCGAGGAACTGTGCGATGTGGTAATGGGCTGATCCGGTTCCGATCAGGGCCGCCATTCGCGGGCGGCCTTTTCATGCGCGGGTGGTAGGATATGGGCGTGCGTAGTCGCTGGTTCAACTGGGTGGCCGCGGTGGCACTGGCGACGTGCCTGGTGACTGCTTTTCTTGCCGTAGGTAATTATGCTGCTTGGGTCGAAGGATACGTTCCATCCGAGAATTCGCCTGTCATCCACGACGCATCCAATCTAATGGCCTCATGGATTTGGGCGGTCGTGACCATCCCTGTCGCCGTGGTTCCGTTGATTTGGCTGTTGATTTGGCTGAATCGGTACGTCAAGCAATCCGTAAGACAAGCCATCGAGCAAAACCGATTATCGAGGGGCCGATGTCCTGTCTGCGGCTACGATCTCCGCGCCAGCAAGGATTGCTGTTCTGAATGCGGTACGCCGATTCCGATCGAGCAACAATCCATACCAAGTTCGAATTAAGACACGGTCTCCGAGCCCCGTCGGGGGAACGCTCGGCGCTCGGACGCGCGGGATAGTGGTAAGGTTAGACCGATGTCTATGTGTCTGACGAGGGGGGCTGTTTGTCCCGGATCGATTGAACGATAACGATTATTGAACCCGCAAGCATTCCGGCGAGACCGAGCAGAAGGAGCCACGGTCGCCATCCCGCGGACGTGCCGCATAGAAGCCCGGCCCCGAACACGCTAACGTAGTTGCCGAAATCCAAAAGCCGCTGATTCTTCCCCTTGTTCATCTGGGCATCATACCATGCCACTACCCGCCCTTGCCGGCACGCTTTAGACTTCCCACCGCCGCATCTTTTTGCGATAATGCCCGCCAGCGCTAGGGGCGCATCCAGTCCGCGGAAAGGGCCGTGCCCACCCATTCGGAAAAAATCGAAAGCGACGAATCTTCTTTCAGCCTGATTCGAGCGGACTCCAGGCGTTCATGAAAGGAGCTTCGTATGCTGGATGCCCTTCCCTTTCCGCCCCAGCCGAACCTCGAGCAATACAAGAAGCAGGCGAAGGAATTGCTCAAAGCCTGCAAGTCAGCGGACCCGCAGGCGCTGCCCGCCTGGCTGACGCAATGGACTGAGGCGCAGCTCAGGATCGATCCCGCGCAGGCAAGCGCCCGCCGGCCCTACGCGCCCGGCGAGATCGCCCGGCGCGTCCGGGATGGGGTCGAGCGGGTGACCAAGCACCTGGGTGTCACCGACGCGGCGTCGCGCGGCGCCTGCACGCTCACGCGCGCCCAGTTTGCGCTCGCCCGCGAATTCGGCTTCGCCAGTTGGCCCCAGTTCGCGCGACACGTCGAAGCCCTGGCGCGGGCGCGTTCGTCGATCGGCGCGTTCGAGGCCGCGGTCGACGCCATCGTCAGCGGCGACCTGCCGACGCTCGAACGGCTGTTGGCCGAGCATCCGGCGCTGGCCACCGCCCGCTCCACGCGGGAACACGAGGCGACGCTGCTCCACTACGTCTCCGCCAACGGCGTCGAGGATTACCGCCAGAAGACGCCGCCGAACATCGTCCCCATCGCCGCGCTGCTGCTGCGCGCCGGCGCCGATGTGAACGCCGAATCAATCGCCTACGGCGGCCGATCGACGACGCTCGGACTCACTGCCACCAGTTATCATCCCCAGGCCGCCGGCGTGCAGTTGGAACTGCTGGCCCTGCTCCTCGAACACGGCGCCACGATCGACTCCTCGGACGGCGGCAGTGCCGTCAACGGCTGCCTTCGCAACGGGCGCGGCCAGGCCGCCGACTTCCTCGCCAGCCGCGGCGCGCGCCTGGATCTGGAAGGCGCATCGGGCGTCGGCCGGCTCGATGTCGTCAAGACATTCTTCGACCCCACGGGTCGGCGCAAATCGACCGCCACGCAGTCCCAAATGAACGCCGGCTTCGCCTGGGCCTGTGAATTCGGGCGAACGGAGGTGGCCGCGTTCCTCCTGCAAAACGGAATGGACGCCGACGCCACGCTGACGCAACGCGGCGAAACGGGCCTGCACTGGGCCGCTTACGGCGCGCACGTCGAGATCGCCCGGCTTCTGCTGGAACGCGTCACGCGCGTCGACATCAAAGACCAGGCACATCAAAGCACGCCGCTGGAGTGGGCCGTCTTTGCCTGGAGTAACTCGGGCGAATCCAAACGCTTCGACTACTACAAGGTCGTCGCGATGCTGACCCGCGCCGGCGCCATCCCCGATCCGAAGTGGTATGAAACCGCCTCCAATCGTCAGTCCGCCGCGAAGAAAATCCAATCCGACCCACACATGCTCGCCGCCCTCCGCGGCGAACTGCTGCCGCCGTGAATCACGAAACGTGAGGAGTGAAGCGTGAGGCGCGGGTGGTCGAATCGTTCGAACGAGGGTAGTCGCATCCATTGATTTCGGATTTGTTGCTTCGCCTTCGGTCTTTCTGCAGGTGAGCGCACTCTGGCATTTACACGCTCGTAGGGGATAATCCACCTACTTGCCACTTCGGGAGGAAAGGAAAACGCATGCCGGTTAGAAAGCGCCGCAATCAGCAGCACTTGATGGAGGATCGCTCCATCGCAATGCTCCGCGAGTCACTTCCCGCCGAATGGGTACTCCACGAATATAAGCCGGACTACGGGATCGACTTCGTAGTCGAAGTATTCCAGTTTCTCAAGGATGAACCGACGGTCGCTGAGACCCTCGGTGAGACCTTTTTCGTTCAACTGAAGTCGGTGGCCAAGACCACGATCGTCACGGATAGGGTCTACAAGCGGTACAACGTCGAGAAGCGGAAACTTGAGCACGACAAGAAGGAATTTCTCGATATCGAAATCATTAAATTCGACATTGAGGTTGCGGAACTTCTTACGGTCAGGGCGATGGGCGTGGGAATGCCCGTACTGCTGGTGATCGCCTGCCTCGACCTTGGCCGGCTTTTCTACGTTTGCCTGAACGATCTTATTGACAAGGTGATCGAGCCGGAAGACGCAACGTATGCCGATCAGGGCACGAAGCGCATCAGCATTCCGCTGAAGAACGAGTTGAAGCGGGACCAGACATCGCTCGTTCCGATTCGGTTTTACGCCAAACGGGGGAAGCTCTTAGCTGCGTTTACGAAATTCGAATTTCAGCGAAGTGAACTGGCGTACGGGCTTGGCGAGTTGTCCCCCGAGCACTGGCTTGTGATGGCACTTCACTTTCTGTCCAAACTGAAGGCCCTTGACATTTGGGAAGGGTGCGAAATGTGGCAGCTTGTACCGTTCTACCGGTGCGAGATTGATCGAGTCGAGGCGCTGCTGAAAGACGATTCCAAACCAGTGGAAGATCGAGTGTTCTACTCACGGCCCTTGTGGCAGGGTCTCGTGGCGATGGGACATACGTTCGAGGAACTGTGTCGCGAGTGGAACTTGCCGACCCATCTCGCTCAGTTCTTGTCGTATCCCGATTCACCCAATCGTCCGGCAGCCGTGGCTTCCGATCCCCGCAAGGCTGGCGCAGCACCGGGGGGGCTGCGCCGGGGTCAACTCTTGACTCGTGATTCTGCTGAAAAACCCTCAAACTGACCCGAATCACCCGCTTTTAAGAGCAACAACGCGGATCGGATGGGATCCGATGGGGGGTTCAGCAGAATCGACTCCTGACACGTTCCGGTCGATATCAAGAGTTGCCCCCCGAGACGTTCCATCCGCCGCCCGCCTCCGCCGCGTGCCCGTGTCACCGCGCCTCCCCGTCATCCTCCGCCCATGGGATGCTATCGAAGGCGACACGCGAGCGCTCCTCATTGACCTTCGCGACACGATTCGCCGAATGCTGAGTGGCGAATCAGCCGGTAACTTTGTCCCGTCCCGCAGGTGCTTCGCTAACCGCCAGCGTCTCGGATGCGTCGTCACCGGCGGCGGGTAGAATGGCGACATGGGAACGACGGTTTTCTATGCATGGCAATCCGATCGTGACGCCACCGTCTGCCGTTTTCTGATTCGGGATGCGGCCAAGCTGGCGGTGAAGAAGCTGAACGCCGACGCGGCCGTGAAGTCCGCTCCGCCGTTCGATTTGGATCACGACACGAAGGGGACGACGGGGCATCAGCACATCGCGTCCGTCATCAGGAAAAAGATCAGGGACTGCGGCGTCTTCGTCGCTGACCTGACGCACGTCGCGAGCTACCGGACGGCCGACAAGCGACCGCGACGGAAGCGGGCGCAGAACCCGAACGTCCTGATCGAACTGGGGATCGCGATCCGCGCGAGAGGCTTCGGCCGTCTGATTCTGGTGATGAATGACGCGTTCGGTCCACCCGACGATCTACCGTTCGATCTGAAGTCGCACAGCTTCCCGATCACCTACACGCTGAAGGACGCGACGGAACCGGAAGCCGTCAAGAAGGCAAAGGAAGGTCTGGCTGACGCGCTCAGGGCGAAGCTGAAGCCGATGCTGGCCGCAATTCACGAAGAATCGGCAGCGAAACTGAGGGCGAAAGAAGAGGCCGACCGTTCGGTGGTCGTGTCGTGTCGCACGGCGATGGCGGGGCTGCCGAGCGGCGAAATCCTGAGCTTCCTGTCAATAGAAGCGGTTAATACTGGCCTCCGACCAGTTACCCTCACGCAGGCAGGG
>DASXMX010000152.1:0-13958 GCA_036495445.1 Tepidisphaeraceae bacterium | reverse complement strand
TCTCCTATCTGTGTGCATCTGTGCCCCATCTGTGGCTTAAACGAGCATTTCTCTTTCCTTCCTCTTTGAGCTCGGCGTCTATTCCCGTGGGACCATCAGGTCGATCCCGCCGGCGCGGAGCCAGCGGTAGCCGTGGGGCGGGAGCTCGATGGTGTGCCGGCCGTTCGCGTCGGCACGGCTGTCGTGGATGTCGAGCAGGTCGACCAGCAGCGGGTTGCCGGTGCTTTTGCCGTCGAGGCGCACCACCTTCGGCTTTCCCATGAAGTTGTGCAGCGTGATGAGCGTCCGGCCGCCGAAGTCGTAACGCATGACCAGCACGCCCGGCGCGTCGTCGGCGCGGAGGATCTGCCACTGGCCCCAACTAATCTCCGGGCACTCGCGGCGCATGCGGATCTTCCGCTCCATCCAGTTCAGCAGCGAGTGCGGGTCGCGCCGCTGGGCTTCCACGTTGACGGTGCGATAGCCGTAAATCGGATCATCAATCACCGGGCGGACCGGCCGCTTGGACGTGGTGAACCCGCCGTTGGGCTGCGGCGTCCACTGCATCGGCGTGCGGGCGCACTCGCGCTCGGGGAGCGAGAGGTCGTCGCCCAAGCCGATCTCGTCCCCGTACTGGAGCATCGGCGTGCCGGGGAGGGTGAACAGGAGGCTGAACGCCAGCTCGAGCCGCGGGCGGTCGTTGTCAAGCATCGGGGCGAGCCGCCGGCGGATGCCCCGCTGATAGAGCTGCATGTCGGGCGACGGCGCGAACGCCTCGAACACGCGCTGCCGCTGCGCATCGGTCAGGCGGCCCAGGTCCAGCTCGTCATGGCTGCGGAGGAAGTTGCACCACTGCGCGGTGGGCGGGTGGTCGCGTGTCTCCTCGAGTGCCTTGACCAGGGGCCGCAGGTCGCCGGTGGCCAGCGCGTAGAACAGCCGCTGATTTACTGCGAAATTCAGCATCATCTCGATGCGGTCCCCCTCGGGGCCGAAGTAGTTGGCGTCCTGGTCAGGCAGGACGTTCGCCTCGGCCAGCAGGATCGCGTCGCGCCGCCGCCACTGCAGGAAGTCGCGCATCTGACGCAGCAGCTCGAAGTCCTGCTTCGGCTTGGTGACGTCCGCGCCCTTCTCGCTGATCAGGAACGGCACGGCATCCATGCGAAACCCCGAGACGCCGAGCTGCAGCCAAAACCCCATGATCCGCAGGATCTCCTCCCGGACGGCGGGGTTCATCGTGTCGAGATCGGGCTGGAACTTGTAGAACCGGTGAAAGTAGTACGCGCCGGCGACCGGGTCGCGCGTCCAGGTCGCCTTCTGAACTCCGGGAAACACCACGCCGGAGCGGTAGTCTTTCGGACGCCTTTTGGACCAGACGTACCAGTCGCGATAGGGGGAGTTCGGGTCCTTTCGCGCCGCGCGGAACCAGGGGTGTTGGTCGGACGTGTGGTTGACGACCAGGTCGACGATGACGCGGATGCCGAGCTGCTCGGCGACGTTCATGAACTCGACGTACTCCCCGAGCGTGCCGAGCTTGGGGTGGACGCCGTAGTAATCGGCCACGTCGTACCCGTTGTCCTTGTTGGGCGAGGGATAGAACGGCTGGAGCCAGACGCACGTGACGCCCAGCCCGGCCAAGTAGGCCAGCCGCTGCGTCAGCCCGGCGAAATCGCCGATGCCATCGCCGTCGGCGTCGAGGTACTTCTCCACGTCCAGGCAGTAGATGATCGCGTTCTTGTACCAGAGGTCATGGATCATGAGTGTGTCGCTCGCGCACCCGCTTGACCAGCAAGACTCGGGCCGACGCACGCGGGATGGAGAACGAAGGCCCTGGAAACTGCTCCTTTTGAGTTTCTGCACGTGCAGGTGCGGAAGCTATGGCGCAGGCGTGACCTCGAACTCGGCGATGGTCACGCCGAATTGGTTGTTTAGGTGCGGGGTGAAGGCGGCGATAGCGGGCGGCGAACGACGCGCATCGACTGGGGCTGTCGAGGCGCCAGCCGGGCATCGCCCGATGGGGCGCCGCAGCGGGCGACGAATCGCTCGCGGTCGGATTCGAGTCGCGCCGTCACGAACGAGCAGAGGCCGTCGGTGGGGTCGTAGTCGTCATAGTAGTTGCACTGGTAGATCAATTGATTCGCCCGTGCGTGGGCGTCTTGCTCTCGGCCATGATGCGGGCCAGCAGGACGTGCGAGATGAGGAAGATCTCGGGCACGGCGCCGCGGCCGCGCGCATCGTTGCGGATCTTTTGGGCGAAGGTGCGGTACAGCCACGTTTAATACTCGATGTGGACGCCGAGCGGCGGATGATTCGGGTCGGTCTGCGTGACGGAAGAGAATCCGTACGTCTGGGACCACGGTTTCCAGAACGTCTGGTAGCACTCGGCGTTCTGGTTGGGGACGTGGCACGGCGAAACTCGCATCCGTTGAACGAGTTCTTGCCGATGTAGGCGTGAACGTGGATCCCGCGCTCGTTGGCGTAGCGGATCACCTCGGGGAAGAACTCCCGCCGGATGTTCGGGTGCGTAAACCGCCACGGCTCCTTCTTCCCGGTCTTTGGGTTGCAGAAGAACGAATCGACGTCCAGCGTCTCCTTCGGATACCGCGGGAGCCTGAACGGCCAGTACCCGTACATGCAGACCGCCCACGCATTGCATTTATGTAGAAGCGACCAATCGGCGAGCCACCGCCATTCGTCCTCGGTCCCATTGCACAGGTCATATCCTTCCAGCCGGTTCCATCCCGAGTACCAGGCGAGCGTCGGCGCCAGACAACGCCATTTAAGGTCGGGCCAATCGCGGATGCTCAGGCAGGGCAGGTGTTGGCGGCCCCGGCATGTTGGGCCCTCGGCGAGTTGGCAGATCGTCTGGACGCCGTTAAGCATGCCCCATTTGCTCTTGCCGACGACCGTGATGCCGGCGGGGGCGATTGTCAAGACGCAAGCCTCGGCGCTGGTGTCGGGTGCGGCGAGGAATTCGTTGTCGGACGGAGTCAACCACGAGGCGTCGTATCCCTCTTCGACTGACCCAAGTCGCATTGGAATCGAACCGTTCTGATTGACCAGCCGACGATTCAGGCAGTCCATCGCGAGCGTCGCCGTCGGCGAAGGGTTGCCGCGGGTGACGTAGTGCGGCTTTCCGATCGGAAGCGAACCCGATGTGCGAACGACCGTTTGCGGGTGCGGGAGCAGTCGCAGGTCGCTGGTCTCGTGGTCGGTTGTTCCTTCCACGGCCGGCGGCCGCTCGGTGTGACATCCGCCCACGGTAAAGCCCAACGCCGCGGCGGCCGTCGCGCCCAGCCATTCACGCCGATTCATGGCAAATTGCGGGTGCATGATGAATCGTCCGACGGCGCGGGGGTCAGCGGATCGGCCGGATCTTGATTGAGCGGAAAGCGACCTCGCAGCCGTGCTCCTCCCACACGAAGTGTCTGAGTTCTACTTCACGCGTTCCCACACCCGCTCTATGCCGGTCAGGCCGGCGAAGTGGGTTCGGTCGTAGTCGGCGTTCTCCTGCCGGAACGCCTGGAGCGCGCGGTACGCGTCGTGGAACGCCGTCTTGTCGCCGGTGTCGATGCCGCGTTCGTATGCCGACTCGGTGGCGAGTATCAGGTCGGCGTGGGCGAGGCCCTTGGCCAGCCATTCGACCCGCGCCGACGCGGCCGCGTCGTCCGCGGCCTTCGCCCTGGCTTGTTCGAGCAACGCGTGGCCTCGCGCCATGATGGCGGGCGTGTAGATGTCGCGCGCCAGCAGGTAAAACGGGCCGTAGGTCCCCGAGCCGTACTTCCGCTTCGCCTTGATCCGGCTCAGTTTCTCGTCGTCGGAGTATTGCGGGTAGATGGACTCCCACAGATCGAAGTACGCCTTGACCGTATCGCGCGCCGGGCCGAACGCGGCGTAGTAATCGTCGAGAACGGCATCGACCGACGCGTCCGGATGATTCAGGATTACCGCCAGCACGTAGAGCGTCGGCCCCTGCGTTGCGTACTTGCTGGTGAGCGAGTCGAAATCGGTGCCGCGGAGGCCGTGGGCAGCGGCGAACTCCAGGTCCTCGCCCAGCGTGTGCGCCCAGGACGCAGGAACGTTCTGGGCCTGCAGCGTGTAGTTGGGCCGCAGGAACAGCGCGCACCCCGTCCGCTCCCAGCCCGACCAGTCGTGACGGAAGACGCGCGAGTCGTCATCGCTGTAGCCGAAGATCGATTCCTGCGGAACCAGGCCGCACAGGACGTTCTGGCTGAGCGCCGCCTTAATCGGAGGTTTTCGGTAATTGTCATAGACGTAGCTGACCACCTTCACGTCGGGCCGAGTCTTGGCGGCTTCATCGGCGATGATCTTCCAGAACCGCGCGTACCGGTCCGACAGCGAGCCGAATTGCAGCATCCAGTCGTCCCGGCCGCGGTCGAACACCTTCCGCGCCGCCTCCAGGCGCTTGTCGAACGGCACGGGGTTGTCCGGGTCGGGCTCGTCCCACGACAGACAGCGCGGGCAGGCGCACCCGGCCCAGCCGTCGTCCTCGCAGACGTTGAGGAACTCCCGCGAGCCGTGGGCCTTCCAGTCGGCGATGATCTGCTTCCAGAGGCCCGGCTCGGAGACGCACATGTGCATCCAATCGGGTCCCGGCTCGCCGTGCGGGTCGGGGCGGCGGGTGCCGTCGGGCAGCATCGCGAAAAACTCGGGATGGGTCGCCCCGAACCGCGGCCAATACTTGCCGAACGAGTGCCCGTAGGACGGTTGGACGCTCCGGCCGAATCGCTGCCGCTTGAGCCAGACCCGCTCGCCGACCGACGACCCGCCGCGCCACTGCTTGAACCAAAGCCGCGGCGTCACCGTGGCGTCGGCCGGCGCCAGGGAGAAGTCCGCGGTGTGCGGAATCACCTCGCCCATCTTGCCGGGCCAAAGCCAGCGGACGTGCGCCTCGCGTTCGAGCAGGTCATAGACGGCAAAGAGCGTCCCCTCGTGCGTGTCCAGGTCGAGCGGATCGCCGGGCGAGTCGTTCCCGGCGATGTACAGATCATTGTCAACCGTTTTCACCTGGTATCCATTGCCCGGCAGCGGGGACGGATTGACGTTCGCTGCCTCGGCTGCCTTGCAGTGCCCGAGGTAGACATGGCCGCCGGCGGGCAATGCCTCGCCCTCGGCGATGATCGGAACCGTCGCGCCCGTGGCGAGTTCAACGTGATGCTGCAACTCTTTGGCCGCGTACGATTCGACCGGTACCGCCTGAGCGGGGATGACAATCGAGCCGGTCGCCTTTCCACCTCGCACCAACTCCACGGCGGCCGCGGGGCACGCGAGGAGGGCGGCAATCGCGATGGCGGACATAGAGATCAGCAGGAATGGATTGTTGCGCCTCATTCGCTTTGCATTACATCGGCCCCTGTTTGTTGTTGTACGGCCGCTGGCCCCTCGATCGGGTATAGTAGGTATGCAGGAAGGATAGCCATGCCGGTGCACGATTGGACGAAAGTGGATGCCGGGAACTTTCACGCCTTCCACCACCGGTGGATTTCGGCCATCAGCGACGCGCTGCCGGAGGTGCCGTTGCTTCTAGAGCCGGTTGCGTGCGTGATGGCCCCGCTCGAGCAAACGTACCAAGCTGCGTTTGCCGCACTGCCGGCCCGATGGAGACAGGTGCTCGAACCCGGCGGGTGATGCAACCCCAACGCGGGCATCATCAATGGATGCGGAGATGATCTTTAGCGGTCAGGTCACACAGTATAAATGCCCGGCGTGCGGGGCCGCGTATTCCAATGTTACGCCAACGTCGCTGATACCGATGATGGCGGTCATCGGAGTAACGGTGACTCGGTGGACAGTCGTCGCTGGTCGCTTCGTTTCTGCTCTATGGCTTTCGGTGGTCATCGGGATTGCAAGCGCTGTTCTGTGCCTCTTCGCCGTCTACTGGCTGGTGGTTGAGGTAACGACACGGAAGCTGCGCCGGGGATTCTGCCTCAACTGCGGTGCGAGAACTGAATTCCAAGGGCACGCATGTTACGACGGTATCGTGCCGAACTTGTGGGAATTGTTCATCTACTGCCTGTCCATAGCGGTTGCATTCGCGGCTGCACATGCTCTCGTCGGCAAATGAATAGCCACGCGTGGCGCCCGCACCGGAGGCAAGGTTAATCCATCCAATCCACCTTCATCGCCCGCGCCAGCCGGCGGAAGGGGTCGCGGTGGTGGCCGGTGAAGAGGACGACGTGGTGGGGGACGCCGGCGTGGCAGAGGTCGTCGAACCAGCGGCGGACGTCGCGGTCGGGGACTTCGACCAGGGCGTGGTTGCCGGTGAGCTTCCGCCTTGCGGGGATCGTGCGGCCCTCGGAGGCGGTCAGGTGGTAGCGGTCGTCGCACCGCCAGAGGCGGGCGATCGTCACGGGCAGGTCGCTGCGCAGCGGCGCGTCGACGACGAGCGGCTTCTCGATGTTGAAGTGCTTGCCGAGCGACGGGCCGTCGGGCGAGCCGGCGGCGTTGCACACCTGCAGCGGGGCGTTGCCGGGGTGCCAGAAGTTGATGGTGTGCTCGTCGTGCTCGAGCCAGTCGGTGATGAAGCCGACGCCGAAGCCCATCTGCTTGGCGAGCAGGCAGGTGAGCGCGCCGTCGACGTCGCCCTCGAGGGCGACGACGTGGCCCTCGTCGGTCAGGCGGCTGAAGGCGAGGTACGGCCACGCGCCCATCACGTTGGGCAGCTCGGGCCAGCATTGCACCGCGATCGCGTCGAGCTGTTCCTCGGCCATCAGGTCGAGCAGGGCGAGGTAGTAGCGGCTGTTGACCGCCACGTCATCGGCAGTGACGCCGTTCAGCGGAAGCTTGAGGTCACGGACCTTCGCCACGTCGCGGGCGACGGCCGATTCCTCCACCGCGCGGGCGCGGTCGATGAACTGCGGGAGGCTCAGCGGGTGGAGCTGAGCTCCCAGCGCCCGGCGGATCAGCGGGACGTCGGCGGCCATGTTCAGGAAGCCGGGGGCGTGCTGGCCGACGAGGCCCACCTTCGCATGTCGCAGCGACTTGACCGTCCGGCAGATCGCGGCCGCCGAGGCGAGTGCGGCGCGCGTGCCGGCGTCCTGCGGGTCGCCATACACCAACTCGAACGGCCGGCCGGCCTGGCGGAGCACCGACGCCCACAGGTGCTGCGCCACCAGCGAGCAGGAGCTGACCTTCGGCGAATCGAGCCGCTCGGGCGTCGCCCAAAGGACCAGCGGCGCGTCCCACTCCTGCGAGACGGTCAGCGCGAGCTGCCCGTTGCCCAGCGAGGGCTGCAACACGAGCAGCGCCTCGCACCCGGCGGCGCGGATCCGGTCGAGGGCCGCCCGCGTCGTCTGGTCGTCGATCACCGGTACGTCCGGGCGAACGATCTGAAACCCGATCGCGGCCAGCGCCTCGTCGGCCTTGGTGCGCATGATCTCGTTCCACTGCTGGTCGAAGCCGGGGCGTTTGCGGCCGATCGTGAGCAGGCCGAGCTTGCGGGGTTGCGAGGGCGTGGGTTGATTCGATGCCATGGTGAAATTACCTCGTATCAAGAACGGCCTTGGGCCGGGCGGAGAGCGGCAGCGCGTAGGGCTCCAGGTCGCCGACGATCCGGCCGGCGTAACGCACAAATTCGCTAGACACGGGCAGATCCGCGTCGGTCAGCCAGCCATCGGGCACGTGCCGCTCGCCGGCGGCGTGGTCGAGCGGGATGAATTTGTAAGTCGCCGGACCGGAATCGAGCGGGAGGAGCGAAACGGCTTGTGCGTGCCGGCCCTCCATCGCGCCGCGGACGCCGGCCCGGCCGACAAGCACGGCGTCGGCCAGGTCCTGCTGGGAAAGGTGCAGCATCGACGCCCGGCCGCAGAGGCCGGGCTTCTCGTGGCGACAGCGGATCTTCAATTCGCGGGTGACGACGTTGGCCAGGTGTGCGCCGACGCCACCGGGCAGCGCCCGGCCCAGCGCATCCCGCTGGGCAGCATCAGCCGATTCGAAGACGGGGCGGCCATCCGCGGTGCAAAGGCCCTCCGAGACGACGACGACGGCCCAGCCGAGCCGCTTCACGACGCAATCGACCGAGGCGACGAACCGGGTGGTATCGAACGGGACCTCGGGCAGGTAAACCAGGTGCGGGGCGGAATCGTCGTCGAGTTTCGCGAGCACGGACGCCGCGGCGAGCCAGCCGACGCCGCGGCCCATCGTTTCGAGGATCGAGACCGGTTGCGGGAGGGCGCGGATATCGAGGCCCAGATCGCGGACCGACTGGGCGATGTACCGCGCGGCGCTGCCGAAGCCGGGGCAGCGGTCAGTGGAGGGGATGTCGTTGTCGATCGTCTTGGGGAGGCCGAGGACAGACATCTCGTAGCCCGCCCGGTCGGCGGCTCGGGCAATGGCATCGGCGCCGCGGAGGGAACCGTTGCCGCCGATGAGAAGCAGAGCCCGCACATCATGACGGCGGAATTGTTCGATCAGGCGGTCGTAATCGGTTTCAGGGGGCTTGTGACGCGTGGTGCCGAGCGAGGCGCCGGGGGTGAGGCGCAGGAGGTTTAACTCCGATGAGGCAAGGGTCGCGAGGTCGATCCAGTCGCCCTTGAGCAGGCCTTCGATGCCGAAGCGGGCCCCGAGGATGGAGGCGAAATGGGCGCGCGCTTCGTCGATCACTCCGTAGAGCGTCGCGTTCAAGACAGGCGTGGGGCCACCGCCTTGAAGGACGAGGAGTTTTCCGGGGGATAAAGGCATCTCACCTGACCAAAAACGGTCGCCTCTTACCCTCTCCCGGTACTCCGGGGGAGGGCAGGGTGGGGGTTGGCCGCGTGGCTCTGCTTTCTCGAATGAGGATGCTCGCGCGGTAAACCCTCACCCCAACCCTCTCCCGGAGTACCGGGAGAGGGAGAAATCTCGGCATCACATGTTCAGATCCTTCGCGCGTCCGGCCGAACCCGTCACTTCCAGGATGTGGCGGATGTCGGGCTTGAGGCGGTCTTTCACCGCCTGGCCGACGCGCCACGGGTGGTTCAGGTGCTGGTTCTCGGCGATCACCTGGGCGGTGAACTCGACGCAGCGGGTGCGGATCAGGGTGCCGAGGTTGGCCTTGGCCATGCCCATGGCGACGCAGCGGGCGATCACGTCGTCGGC
Organism: Tepidisphaeraceae bacterium; assembly: GCA_036495445.1. Lineage (GTDB taxonomy): Bacteria > Planctomycetota > Phycisphaerae > Tepidisphaerales > Tepidisphaeraceae > DASXMX01. The sequence continues at coordinate 4,886 of DASXMX010000152.1, read as the reverse complement.
CAGCCCGGTGCTGCCGTGCAGCACCAGCGGGACCGCCGACGCGGCGGCGAGCGTCTGCAGCAGGTCGAAGCGGATGTTGGGCGTGTCCTTGTAGAACCCGTGGGCGTTGCCGATGCCGACGGCCAGCATGTCGCAGCCGCTCTCGCGGGAGATCCGCCGGACCTCTTCCGGGTCGGACAGGTTCTTCACCTCGGGCATCGAGCCGTCGGGGCTCAGCTTCTGCAGCTCGCCCACTTCCGCTTCGACGCTGATGCCGCGCGGCTTGGCGAGCGCGGCGACGGCCTTGGTCTGTTCGATGTTCTTTTCGATCGGCAGGTGCGACCCGTCGATCATCACCGAAGTGAACCCCGCGTCGATCGCCTTGCGGCAGGCATCGAGGCTGCTGCCGTGATCGAGATGAATCGCGACTGGGACGTTTGCGCGTTCCGCGAAGAACTTCATCTGCATCGCGGCGTACTCGTACCCGCGGTATTTCAGGTTGCTCTCGTAGGCGCCGAGGATCACCGGCGCGCCCAGTTCGTCGGCCACCTCGATGATCGCGCGGGTGATGTCGTACGTGCCGCCGTTGGTGTTGATCTGGACGACCGCGTATCGGTTCTTGTGAGCGTGACGGACGAGTTTGGCGGCATCGACTAAGGGCATCTCGGAACTCCGGTTCGAATGATTCGTTTTCGCCGCTTGCGGCTTCGCGATCGCCGCCGCTCACCTGTCGCGGTGCCCGCGCGCCCGGCGCGAAACCGCAAGCGGTCCGGCGGTGGATCCGTCAGCGGGCACCGTTTCGTTCAATCCTGCAGCGCGACGCCTTTCGTCTCGGGCATCATCAGGACCAGCATGATTCCGACGATGTAGATCAATCCGAGCAGCGAAACCGCGGTTCGAAGGTCCATCCCGGGCCGCGCCTTGAGCCAGGCGGAAAACCAGAGCATGGGGGCGGCGACGAGCCGCCCGCCGTTGAAGCACAGCCCGGCGCCGGTCGCCCGCTGGCGCGTCGGGAACAGTTCGGGGAAGTAGACCGCGTACCCCGCGTGCATGCCAAGCAGGAAGAAGCTGAACACCGGCAGGAGGAGCAGGAGCTGCCCGTAGGTCGATGGGGCGAAGCACGTCAGTGGCGTGATGATCAGCGCGCCCAGTTGCATCACCACGAACGCCCGCCGGCGGCCGAGCCATGCGCAAAGCCGCCCCATGGCAATCATGCCGACGGCACCGCCAATATTCTGCACCGTGCCATAGACGAATTGCGCTTTGCTTCGCGCGGTGTCGGCTGCAACGCCGTGCGCGCGGAGCATCGATTCGACGAGATTCTGGCCGGCGACGAAGACGCCCCAATACCCGGCCAAACCGATGGCGGCGAGCAGGAGCCCGAGGATCGCACGGCGACGATAGATCGGATCGCGCCACACCTCGCCCAGCCGCGCCCGGCCGGGTGAATCGGCCGCCGGCTCCTTCTGATCGTGCACCTTCTGCCAGCGCTCCGGCTCGCGGATGTAAATGCGGACGACCAGCACGAGTGCGGCGGGCGCGATGCCGATCAGGTAGGCCACGTGCCAGTTACTGCCCACCGCCATGCCGGCCAGGGCGGCGGCGCCGACGCCGATTACGCTGGTGGCGTGGAAGATGCCAGACGCGTGGGCCCGCGCCCGCTCGGGGAAGACTTCGGCGACCAGCGACGCCGCCACGGCCCATTCACCACCCGTGCCGACCGCAACCAGGAACCGCAGGACCGCAACTTGAGTGATCGAATGAGCCGCGGCGGTCAGGGCGGAGAAGACGGCATAGACCAGGATCGAGAGGATCATGCTCATGCCGCGGCCCCAGCGGTCGGCCAGCACGCCGAACCCGATGCCGCCGGCGGCGCCGCCCACCAGGAACACGCCCAGCAGCAGGTCGCGATAGTATTTCACCGCGGGCGAGTTGGCGGCGGTGTGAAGCAGGTCCTGCAGCAGGGGGCCGCTGGTGATGTTGAAGATCTGGTTTTCGTAGGTGTCGAAGACCCAGCCCGCCGAGGCGACGGCGAGCACGAGCCACTGGTAGCCGGTGATCTGCCGGTACCAGGGGCGGTCGAGCGACCCGTCGTCGAGTTGGGGCGGGGTTTGGGTCTGCGACACGGTCAGGGCCTCAAGACAGTAGGGGCACACGGCGCGTGCCCTCCGGTTGTAGGGGCGTACGGCCGTACGCCCGGGCACACGCAGTGTGCCCCTACACGGTCGGGCACACAGCAGTGTGCCCCTACAAAATGCCACGATTAGAACTTCACCTCCGCCCCGCGATCCACCGACTCCTGCGCCTTGAGGCACATTGCGACCGACCATCGCCCGTCGGCGCCGGTGGCGGCGGGGGGCGTGCCGTCGGCGATGGCGCGGATCATCATCTCCACCTGGTCGCGCAGCTCGAAGACCTCGCCGGTCACCTTGGTCAGGGGCACGTCGGCGACCCTGTCGCCGCGACGGTGCTTGAGGAAGAATGTCGGCTCGAAGGTCCGGTCCATCGCGCCGCTCCACCCGGCCCACAGGGCGCCCTCGCGGCCGGTCACCTTCACCACCTGGTGGTGCTCCCACCCGACCAGCGTCTGCGAGATCACGGCATAGGCGCCGCTTGGGAAGCGGAGCATCGCGCTGAAGTTGTCCTGAAGTTCCGGGCGGTCGGGCCGCGAGGCGCTGGCCTGCGCGAAGACGGAGACTGGGTCGCCCAGGCGCTGGAAATACCAGCGGGCCAGGTCGAAGAAGTGGATCGGCTCCTCGAGGATCCAGTTCCCGACGCGGTTGATGTCGTACCGCCAGCCGTCCGCGCCGAGGCGGTAGGGGCGGCGCCATAGTTCGATCAGCTCGTACAGCGGCTCGCCGACGCCGCCCTCGTCGATGATCTGTTTGATTTTGCCCCACAGCGAGGAGAGGCGGAACTCGTGCCCGACGGCCAGGATTTTGCCCGTCTCGGCGGCGAGGGCCGTCAGCGCGTCGCAATGCTCGAGCGTCAGGGCCATCGGCTTTTCCAGCAGCAGGTGGCGGCCGGATTCGAGCACCGCCCGCGACGCCTCGAAGTGCAAGTCGGTCGGCAGGACGATGACGACCGCGTCGAGGTCCTCGCGGGCGAGCATCGCGTGGTAGTCGGTGTAGAGCGCCGCCGACGGCACCTCGTTGCAGGCGCGCTCGAGCGTCGAGTTGGTCCGGGCGGCGACGGCGCGGAGCTGCGCGCGGGGGTTTTCCTCGATCGCCCGGGCGTGGTGGCCGCCCCACGCCCCGTACCCGATCAAGCCGAACTTCACGCGATCCATCCGTCGACCTCGCTGCCGCGCCGTTGTTTCCCTCTCTCCCTCCGGGAAAGGCCAGGGGGTGAGGGGGGAATTATGAATGATTCTCGTAGGGGCGAACCTTGTGTTCACCCTCTTCGCGATCCGAGGCAAAGAGGGCGAATACAAGATTCGCCCCTACCGCAGAGGGCGAACACAAGGTTCGCCCCTACGAATCTCCCTCACCCCAGCCCTCTCCGGGGGGAGAGGGGGCAAGAGGAGCCTGTCCGCAGCCGGCGATCAACCGCCTAAGCCCCCTCGACCCACTTGGGGACGAACGTGCCCTCGGTGATCTGCCGGCGGATCGCCTCGCGGGCGCCGGCGACGTGCTCGCGGGCCCGCCGTTCGGCTTCGTCGCCCTTGCCGGATTCGATCGCGGCGACGATGCCCAGATGCTCGCGGCGGATCAGGCCGTGTGGGCGGCTGGCCTGCACGGTCATCCCCAGCGCGTGGCACGCGTCGATCAGCCGCACCAGCACCTCGTTGCGGGAGATCTCGATGATTCGCACGTGGAACTTGCGGTCGAGCGCGCCGCGCTCGGCGTCCTGCCCGCCGGCGCCCAGGCGGTGGATCTCCTCGGCGATTTCGGTCAGCTCGCGCAAATCGGCCCGGCTGGCGCGGTCGCAGCAGGCGCGGGCGGAGAGGCCCTCAAGCACCTCGCGCACCTCGTAGGCTTGGATGAGCGTGTCGGTGTTGAGGTCGCCGACGAAGATGCCCAGGTTGTCGACCATCTGGACCAGCCCGCTGAACTGCAGTTCGAGCAGGGACTCGCGGACGACGCTCTGGGCGACGCCGAACCGCTTGGCCAGTTGCTGCTGGGTGAGCCGCTCGCCCGGCCGCAGTTGCCCGCCGAGGATGAGCCGCCGCACCTCTTCGCGGACCCGCTGGCGGGCCGTGGTGGCGTGGGCGCCGGCTCCGTTGGGATCGTCGGGCGTTCCCTTTCGCTTAACCGATGTGCGATTGTCGCTCATGCCGGACGCTCCTTGTTACGAGGCGTGGCGAAGTTGAAGAAGTTCCGCGCGGGCCGTCCTTGCAGGACGGCGGCGACGTCGTGGCAGACGCTGGCGACCACCCGCGCCTGCCCCTCGACGGTAAACGCGCCGATGTGCGGCGCCAGGATTACGTTGTCGGCAGTCGAGAGCGGCCCGGCGGGCGGCTCGGTCGCCCGCACGTCCAGCGCCGCCCCGGCAATTCGCTTTTCCGTCAACGCCCGCGACAGGCCCGGCTCATCGACCACCTTGCCGCGGGAGGTGTTGACGAAGTAGGCCGACGGCTTCATCCGGCAGAACCGCTCGTAGTTGAACAGGTTCACCGTTGCCGGCGTCTCGGGGACGTGGCAGGAGACGAAATCGGCGGTAGCCAGCAGTTCGTCGAGGCCCATGAGTTGCGCCCGCGTTTCCGTAATCGTCGCGGCGTCGGGGCTCACCAGCGGGTCGAAGCAGGCGATATCCATCCCGAACGCCCGCGCCCGCATCGCGGTGAGAAACCCGATCCGTCCCATGCCGACGACGCCCAGGGTCTTGCCGTACAACTCGATGCCCGACATGAACCGCTTGCGGTCCCACGCGCCGGACTTGGCGCTGCGATCCGCCGCCGGGAGCAT
>DASXMX010000151.1:0-3911 GCA_036495445.1 Tepidisphaeraceae bacterium | reverse complement strand
CGTGTTCATCAGCTTCGGCGCTCGTTGTCCGCTGGCCCGCAGCGTGATCGTCTTGTAGCCCCCTTCGCACATGCCGGCCAGCAGCGCGCCCATCCGGCTCGCCAGCTTCGCGTAGGGCATTTCGTCCGGCGGCAGGTCGAGCTTGATCCCGCCGGCATTCACCGCGCCGCGGAGCTCGCCCCGGTTCAAGTAGGCGATAATCGCGTCGCACGCCTGCACGGAGACGGCCGTCTGCGCCTCGTCCGTGCTGGCGCCAAGGTGCGGCGTCAGCACCACGTTATCCAGCTTGAGCAGCGGGTGGTCAGGCGGCGTCGGCTCCTTGGCAAACACGTCCACCGCCGCCCCGGCGATCTTCTTTTCCTTCAGCGCCTCGGCCAAGGCGTACTCGTCCAGCACCTCGCCGCGGGCGTCGTTGATCACCAGCAGGTTCGGACGGCAGTTATTGAAGAGGCGCTCCCGGTTCAGCAGGTGTCGGGTCTGCTCGCCGCCCGGCACGTGGAACGTGATCACGTCGAGCTGCGACAAGAACTCGTCGAAGTCGCGGATCAGCTTCACCCGCCCATCCATCGCGGTGGGGGCGGTGAAGAACGGGTCGTAGCCCAGGACGTTCATCTCCATCGCCAGCGCCCGCGTTGCCACGGTCCGCCCGATCCGGCCCAAGCCGACCACGCCCAGCGTCTTGCCGGCGAGTTGCGTTCCCTGATAGTTGCTCTTCTTCCACTTGCCCGCGGCCGTCCGGACGTGTGCGTCCGCCTGGGGGATCTTCCGGGCCAGGCTCATCATCAATGCCAAGGCATGTTCGGCGGTGGAGAGCGTGGATGCCTCGGCCGTGTTGAGCACGAGAATGCCCTTGGCCGTGGCCGCCTCCAGATCGATCGTGTCGACCCCAACCCCGGCGCGGGCGATCGCCTTCAGGTTCCCAGGGTTCGCCAGCACCTTGGCGGTCACCTTCGCTTGCGACCTAACGATCAGGGCGTCGTACGCCCCGACGGCCGCCGCCAATTCGTCCTCTTTCAGCCCGACTTTCACGTCATAGGTGATCTGTTCCCGTTTCAGGACCTCCAACCCCTCTGCGGCCAACTCGTCTGCGACCAGGATCTTCATTGCGGTCATCCCTTTCGATGGTTGAAGCGGATCGTAAGGACGATGGCAAATGGAGGCAAGAAGTTCCATCCGGGCCGCGCAATGGAGCGGGCAATCCGTTACAATCCCGCCCCGATGGGGCGACCCTGGGAATACCCTCGCTGGCGGCGGACGCTGATGCAGGCGGTCATGTGGGTGATCCTTGCCGGAACCGTCGGGCTTGCGCAGCTCGTCGTGGTCGAGCGGCGGCGGGCGCCAATTGCTTTGGAGGCACCCGTGCAGGTCGGGCCGCTGTGGGTGCGAACACCCGTCGACTGGTCGTTTGCGACCGGATCCAACCCGGAGGCCGGCGATTTATCGCTCGTCGACGACAACAACCCGTCGCGCCAGTTGGCAATCGGCGTCGAGCGAAACCCGGTCGGACAGGATCTGGGCAGCCAACTGAATCACCCAGGCGCGGGCACCCAGCCGATCGATTTTAAGGGCCTGAAACAGACTGGCGTGCTGATGGCCTGGCACCGCAAGATTCGGCCGCAGGGCGGCAACTGGGAGCAGGTGGACATCCTGCTCGCGTTCACACAATTGCCTTCGGGCTACCTGGTGGAGATTCGGCTCACGCAAATGGGCGCCCGGCTCGGCACCGCGGACGCGGAACTAGTGAAAGCCGTCGCCAATGCGATTACCTGGGCCGGCGAGCCCCCGCCCAAGCGACCTGGCCCGGTCCTGCCGCCAGACCAGACCGAAGTGGACTAATCACGGAAACCCCAGCGTCGCCCCGAACGTACCTTACAGGCCTCCGGCGGACGTAAGCGCCGAGGGTGGATTCCGGGCAACATCATGGAACTTCGCAGCGAGGATTGACATGAACCGCACCTCACTGGCTCTTTGTCTCACGTCGAGCTTCGCACTGGCATCGGCCGGATGGCCCGTCTCCATGGCCGCACCGCTGGTCCCGGCGGCCACGCAATCAGCCGCACAGGACGACGCGGCTTCCACTGAATTGCTCGGGACCCCCTACGAGAACCAGTCCGCCGGTATCTCGTTGCGAATCCCCGCGGGTTGCCACCGCATCCGCACGAACGGCTCCGGCGATGATCTCGGGCAGTTCGCCGACGGCAAGCGCGATTGGCAGTTAAAGCTGAACCGGAGCCTCCGCGACCAGCCGACCGCGCTCGCCTCGACATCGAATAACTTCAACCAGCCGCAACAGGGACTGCTCGACGAGACGGTCGCCCGGCTCAAGCGCGACCTGCCCGGGTGCAAAGTCCTGCGGTCGGACCTGACCAATGTCCGCGACGGCGATCCCAAAGTGAAGGATAACGTCGGGATGATCGCCGTCATGTACGCGGCCGCCGGCTCGCACTTCCTGACCCAGCAGGCGATCATCCAGGCCAACAGCCGCCTGTTCTACTTCGTCGCCCTTACCACGCCCGACAAGGACGAGCGGACGGCGGTGGAAACCTTCCAGCAGATGCTGGACTCCGTCCGCATTTTGGACACCTCGCGAATCGCCCAGGAACAGCAGGAGCGGCTTTGGCGGACTCGGACCCTCATGCTCGGTTGGTCGACGGCCAAGCTCCACTCGGTCCTGGTTGACGAGCAGTGGGTGCGGATTCTTCGGAACCGGAAGGACATCGGGTACAGCTATATCACCGAGCAGACCGCGGCCGGCGTGCCCCGGCCGCTGCGGGTGGATGAGGTCCGCCGCGGCATGTCCGACCGCGACCTGGTGAAGCCGGGCGACGGCATGCTAATCGGCGTCCGCGCCCGATCCATCGATCCCGCCGCCGACATCGATCCGAACCTGAAAAGGAAGGGGCCCATCCAGGTCGACAGCGCCAGTTGGCTCTTCAGCGCGGCCGATCGGCGGCTGGAGGACTGGTCCCGCATCATCGTGGTCGACACGCACAGCGCCGATAAGGACGGGAAGCCGATCAAGAGCCAGACCGAGGAATTCGGCGCGAGCAACAAAACCACCCGGACACGGCTCGACAAGAACAAGCTGCCCGGCACGGCACTCGACCCGAAGCAGCCCCCGGTCAGCATCACCGAGGAGTACACGCTCAACGTCGACACCGTCAGCCAGAGCGGCCAGGGCGACCCGGTGGACCGGCAGTTGCCGCCCTGGTACATCCCGCAGGCCATCGCCCATCTGCTGCCCCGGCTCGTGCCGCTGCACCCGCAGATGGATGAGTTCGGCCAGCTCAAGCAGCGCAGCTACATGTTTGCCGTCTACGTGCCCGACATCCGCGAGGTGATGGAGCGATACATCGACGTGAAAGACGAGCAGGACGTCACCTTCGCCGGTCGCACGGTCCGGGCCGTACCCATTGAAGACCGGATCGGCTGGCACGGTTCGGTGACCGTCCACTACATGACCCCCGGTGGGGTTTACCTGGGCAGCGAGAATAAGGAAACGCACCTGGTCATGATTCCGACGGACGCAAAGACGCTCCTGTCCATTTGGAAGAACGCCGACCTTACCCGGCCGGGCGGGACCGAACGCCCGCGGGGCGACATCCGCCCGGGCGTGCCGGTGGACCCGGCTGTCTCTGCCGAACCGATCGGGCCGCAGCCGGAAACGCCCGTCAAGTAGGTCGCGGGAGTGTTCGTCGCCGGCTACCCACGGACTTGTTTGCGTACTTGATCCACGTCGAAGTTCTTGCCGGGACAATCCGTTTTCCCGGTGATCCCGCCGTGGGTGTAGATATGGGACGGCGGGATGTGGAATCGCTCGCAAAGGAAGCGGCACAGGCGGACGAGGCTTCGCATCTGGGCGGGGGTCGGGTTGTATTCGTCGAAATTGCCGACCAGGCAGATTCCGATGC
>DASXMX010000150.1:0-17151 GCA_036495445.1 Tepidisphaeraceae bacterium | reverse complement strand
CCAGCCCTCCCCCGGAGTACCGGGGGCGGGAGAAGGATTTTGGGCCGGGGTAAGCAAGCCGTCCGCTTTCCAGCGCGTCAGCTTGATCGGGTGCAGGTGGAGCAGGTCGGGCGGGAACTCGTCGAGCAACTGCTTGAGATCCAGCCCGTATCGCTCCTCAATGGCCCTGCCCTCTTCCTTCGTCCAGTATTCGCCGCCGCGGAACTCGGTCTCAGTTTCAACGCGGATCCGCTCGCAGGCCATCGCTAGCGAGGTGGGGATGGCGGTTTCGACGAACGTCCGCATCGCGGCGAAGACGCCGCAGTAGTGCAGGAACCCGTCCATCGCCATCGCCGGCACGACGAAGAAGTCGGAGTAGGTCATCAGCAGCGGGTAGGCCAGCGGGATCGGCCCGCGGAACCGGTAAAACAGGTACAGCCACTTCCAGAACCCGGGATACAGGTGCCATTTGACCGGCTGATACCGCGTCGGCGGGTTCTTGCTGCCCCAGCCGCGCAGGTTCTTCACCCGGAGCGGGCCCACGTCGATCCCGTGCCGCTTGAGGAGCCGGGCCGCTTCCTCGGGCGCGGGCAACTCTGTCTTGTGATTGACGAAGAACGAACCATAGAGCGATTCGCGCGCCTTGTTCAGGTGCGGCCAATGGAGGCTCAACTCCGAGGCGGGGATCAGGCTCTTGATGAAGCCCGTGCGGTCGTCGAGCCCCAGTTTCCGGCAGAGGTTCGTCTCGTCGAATGTAGGGTTCAATAGCAGGTCGTCGCCGGCGACGACGTAGTGCGTGATCCCGTCCCGCGGCAGCGCGTTGCGCGCCTGGGTGAGATACCCTTGGAACTGGGCCTAGCTTTCATAGACGCCGATCACGTCGGCGTCGCTGCCGCGGTAGAACGGCATGACGAAGCGGACCTTGGAAAACCGCGGGCCGTACAGTTCACGAAGGACCGGCAAGTTCCGCTCGAACTTGTGGTTGAAGAGGATGATGAGGCAGACGCGGGCGTCGGAGTTGGGCATCGGATGCTTCGGGGTCGGACTACGTCGTTCAAGCGAGCAAACCGCACAGCCCTTAATCCCCTCCCCCGGTACTCCGGGGGAGGGTCGGGGAGGGGGTTTCATTATTCATCAGCCGACAGATCATCTCCTGCTCCACACCGCCCCTCCCCAGCCCTCCCCCGGAGTACCGGGGGCGGGGGAAACCCCGGGACCACGCGGACCCAAGATTATCACGCCTCCGCGGGAGCCGCCTTGCCCCGCCGCTTGCGCGAGGCGGGGGTTGGTTGGGCGGCGGGCGCGGGGCCAGCCGACTCGTGACCGTTGCCGGCGTTGGCGGCCTTCGCCGAGCCATCGATGAAGAGCCGGCCCTGGCCGGGGTCTTCATATCGCCGGGCGTCGAGCACCGCGCGGGCCTCGTCGACGAGTTCTTCCAGCGTCTTGAACTGCCGATAGACGCTGGCGAACCGCACGTATGCGACCTGATCGACCCGGCGAAGGTGATCGATCACCAGTTGCCCGATCGCACTGGTCGGCACCTCGCGATCGAACGTGGCGAAAACCTCTTCCTCCACCTCGTCGACGATCCGCGTGATCTCACTTTCGGGGACCGGCCGTTTGAAGCAGGCCCGCTCCAGGCCACTGAGGATGCTCGAGCGGTCCCAAGGGACGCGGCGGCCGTCCTTCTTCACAACGGTCAGTTTGATCTGTTGTTCGAGGCGCTCGTAGGTGGTGAAGCGTTTGGAACACTTCTCGCACTCGCGCCGCCGACGGATCGCCCGACCGCCCTCGCAGGCGCGCGAGTCGATCACTTTCAGGCTCTCTTTGTCGGCGTCGCAGAAGGGGCAGCGCATTGGCGGGAAAAGTACCGAATTTCAAGGGAAGTTGCCAGTTATCGGGCGCGAACCCTACACTCGGCACCGTCATGGCTGACAAGTCTTTCCTGGTTCAGCGATTCGCGAAGCTCGCGCTGGGGGCGTACCACGTCATCGGGTACAGCGTCGCCGGGGAGGAGACGGTTTGTCAGATTCCGGAGTTGAACGTCTGCTTCGACATCGGCCGCTCGCCCTATTTTGCCCTCACGAGCGACTACGTGTGCATCAGCCATGCCCACATGGACCACATCGCCGGGCTGGCGTATTACCTGTCGCAGCGGTATTTCCAAGGCATGAAGCCGGGAACCGTGCTCCTCCCGGCAGAACTGGAGAGGCCGGTGGACCAGCTCCTTCGCTGCTGGCGGGATGTGGAGCGCCAGGGCACACCTTACACGCTCGTCCCGATGAAGCCGGGCGAAACGTACGAAGTGCGCAAGGATTTTGCCATTCGGGCGGTGGCCACCCACCACGGCGGGGTGAGCCTCGGATACGTGCTGATCAATGTCCGCGAGAAGCTCAAGCAGGAATACCACGGCATCCCGGGACCGGAATTGGCGGCTATGAAACGCCGCGGGGTGGAGATCCAATATCGGCTGGAGGTGCCGCTGGTCGCCTATTTGGGGGATACGACCGCCGGGCCGGTGTTTGACAATCCCGACGTGCAGAATGCCGAAATCCTGCTGACCGAGGTGACGTTCTTCGACCCCGACCACCGGAGCAAGGCCAAGCTCGGCCGGCACATGCACGTGGAGCAGTTTCTGCCGATCCTCGCGAAGCTGAAGAACAAGGAGATCGTGCTGATCCACATCACCCGCCGAAGTGGGATCGGCCGAGCCCGCCGGGCGCTCCGCAAGCGCATCGGGGACGAGGCGATGAAGCGGATCCACTTCCTGATGGACTTCGAGGGCGCCCGCGAAGAGGGCGAAATCGAGGACGTGGGACCCAACCCGCCCGACTCTGCGGAATAACGGGAGGGCAACGCCTCAACCGTTGCAGCGCCTTCCGCGGCGCGCCCGGAGGGCCGCGTGTACCGCTTCCGCGTCAACCAAGCTACCGTCCCCATTCGTCCCGCTGGTCGCGCCGGTGTTCCCATCCCTGCGGAGGGACAGGCGGATTCGGAGGCTGGGGGTAGACCATCCTCGGGTGGACCTGATGAAATCGGGGTGGAGGCGGCACCGGATAGACCGGATAGGGTGTGGCAGGCTCGTCCTGTTCGGACCGGTAGGGATAACGGTTTGAATCGTCCGTCTGCCCGCCCGGAACGTTCCATTGCTGAGGCGGCGTGAACTGTGGCGGTGGCGGCACCGGCCGGACCATCACCGGGGCGCGGGTCGTTAATCCGAAGACCAACATCCCAGCCGTCCCCAAGGCACTTAGAAGCAGGAACAACAGAAACGTCGCCCCGCCGCTTCCGCCCCGCTCAGGCGGCCGCGGCGGTTCGGGGCGGCTCGGAATGGAGCCCGCTTTGCCTGACTGAAGAGACCACCACCACCAATCCCGCCTGTAATCAGGTTGCTTTGGAATGTAAGCGGCAGTGCTTCCGGTCAGCGCCGATCCGCACCGCGGGCAGAACCGGGCCTGTTCGGTCACATGCTTCCAACACCGGGGACAACGGATCAGCGGGTCCATCGATCACCTCGCCAACGGCCGACCGCGACACGCCTATTTTAGCGCCCCGCTTGCGCCCCTCCAACGTAAAACTTGTTTGGCGCGATTAGAAACCGCCCTCCGGCTTCCACTTCCCCGATGGCCGGCGTTTTGCGAGGATCGCGGGTCGCATGACCAACCGTCCGGCCCACGATTCCACCGCCCCGCTCGAGAAGCCAATTGAGCCGCTGCGGTGGATCGGGGCGTACAAGATCTTCAAGGGCCTGCTCGCCTTGATCGGCGGGCTGCTCCTGCTGCGCCTGATGCACCGTGACCTGCCGGCGATGGCCGTGCATTGGATGGAAAAGGTGGGCGTCCGGCCGCACAGCGCGCTGGGAAAGCTCATCCTGCACCGGCTCCTATCGATCCATGACCGCAACATCGCCTGGATTGCCGCGGGGCTCTTCGGATACATCCCGCTGGCCTGCGCCGAAGGCATCGGCCTGATCCTGCGCAAAGTCTGGGCCGAATGGCTGACCGTCGTCACCACCTTCGCCCTCATCCCGTTCGAAGTGCGCGAGATCGTCCTGCGCCCGACCTGGCTGCGCGTGCTGATTCTGGTGCTGAATATCCTGGTGTTGATTTACCTGGTCGTCCGCATCCGCCGCGACCGGCATCGGCATGCTCCGATTCCGGAGTGCGCAACGGAGAATCCGATCACTCCCCCTTCGGAGCCGGCAGCGGATTTCGGGCAAAGCACAGGTCTTCAACGATCCGGCCGCCGATGAGGTGTTCCTGGATGATCCGCTCGGCGTTCTCGGGCGTGACGTTCTGGTACCAGGCCCCTTCCGGGTAGACGACGCAAATCGGCCCGGCGGTGCAGATCCGCAGGCACTGGCACTTGGTGCGGTAGCACGGCCCGTCCGGGCCGGCGATGTTCAACTGCTTCATCCGCTTCTTCAGATAATCCCACGTCCGCTCCCCGGCCGCCAGGTCCACGCAATCGGGCCCGAGGCAGACGAACAGGTGCCGCGCCAGCTTCCCCACCCCAAACCTCGCCGCGATCACCGGCGGCGGGAGATGTTCCGGATTTGCCATACGCCGCGATTGTAGGACAGCGTGAAACGTGATGAGTGAAACGTGACGGGGCCGCTCTTTATCACGTCTCACTCATCACGTTTCACGCCCGGCATTTCAATCCGAAGTCCGCAATCGATCGACTCAGACATCGCAGATCCTCGCCGCCTGCGTAATCGACGCGATCGTGTCGTGCTTGGGCAGGAATTCCTGGCCGACGTACCCCTTGTATCCGGTTTCGACGATCGCCCGCATGACGGCGGGGTAGAACAGTTCCTGCGTGTCGTCGATCTCGTGACGACCCGGAACCCCGGCCGTGTGGTAGTGGCCGAAGTAGTCTTTGTTGTCCTTGATCGTGTGGATCACGTCCCCTTCCATGATCTGCATGTGATAGATGTCATAGAGCAGCTTGAACCGCTCGGAGCCGACCCTCTTCACCAGCGCGACGCCCCAGGGGCTGTGATCGCACATGTAGTCGGGGTGGTTGACCTTGCTGTTGAGCAGTTCCATGCAGATCGTGACCTTCTTCTCCTCCGCGTAGCCGACGACCTGCTTGAGGCCCTCAGCGCAGTTCTTCATCCCCTCGTCCAGGTCCATGCCGCCGCAGTTGCCGGAGAAGGTGATGACGTTGGGAAACCCGGCCTCCGACGTGGCGTCGATCGCCGTGCGGATCTTCCCCAGGCACTCGTCCCAGTTCTCCTTGCGGTTGAGCCCCTTGGGGATGCTGTGGGTCGTCGTCATCGTGCCGACGAGCTTGTATTTCTTGAGCGTGGGGAACGCCTCGGGGCCGACCAGGTCGATCCCCTTGTACCCGAGCCTGACCGCCGCCTGGCAGAGCTGCTCGAGCGAGAGCTTCGTGTAGCACCACTTGCAGAGCGTCTGGTTGATGCGGCCGTTGCGGATCACCGGGCCTTCCGAGGATTTCTCCCCAGTCGACTGGGCGGCGCGAGATGAATGGGTCGCGACGCCCGCGGCGGCAAGCGCCGCGGCGCCGGCGAGCATGTCACGACGGGAAATACCGGGAGTCGACTCCGTGAGCATGGGCAGGTCCTTTCGCGTGGGGTTTCCGCGATTCTACCGAGTTGGCCCGGTGCATCCAGAGGAGTGCGCAAGCGCGACGGACGTTCGGTTACGCCGCTTGCGGCTTCGCGAACGAAGGGACGTCCCTCCTCAGCACGCCCGGCGCGAAACCGCGAGTCGACTGAGCTCGTCGAAGTCAAGCGGTCTTTCGACGTCCCCCACGGCGGCACCGCGCCGCGCGTTTATGCAGCTTCGACTTCGGGACTGGTCAACCGCAAGACAGGCTGCTCCGCATCGATCGCGTCGCCCCGTTTCGGCAGCTCGATCGCGGGTTGATACTCCGGCACGCAGCGCGCCAGCGCCGCGATCGCCTCGACCGAATTCCCGGTGGCAGCCGCATCGCTCAGCAATTCCAACCCCCGCGCCACCTCCCGCGGGTCGGCCGGCGGGAGCTTCCAGACGCGGATCTTCTCGTGCGCGGTCGCGCCCGTCTGCTCGTCGTCGTTGGCCAGTTCCTCATACAGCTTCTCGCCCGGGCGGATGCCGGTGAAGCGGATTTCGATGTCGTCGTTGGGCCGCAGGCCATTGCGGCGGATCAGCGCCGTCGCCAGGTCCACGATCCGCACCTGCTCGCCCATGTCCAGCACGAAGATCTCTCCGCCGCGCCCGATCGCCCCGGCCTGCATGACGAGCTGACTGGCCTCCGGGATCATCATGAAATACCGCTTCATCTCCGGGTGCGTCACCGTCACGGGCCCGCCCGCCTCGATCTGCTTCTGAAAGATCGGCACCACGCTCCCGCTGCTGCCCAGCACGTTCCCGAACCGCACCGCGAGGAAGCGGCAGGAGGAAGACGCGGGGACGCGGAGACGCGGAGACGCGGGGAGGGAGGAGAACGAGGCGACGGTAACATCGGTTCTCCGTCTCCGCGTCTCCGCGTCCCCGCGTCCCCGCGTCGCTTCGTTCAACGACTGCACATACAACTCCGCCACCCGTTTGGTCGCCCCCATCACGCTCGTGGGGTTGACGGCCTTGTCAGTGCTGACGAGGACGAACGCGGCGACGCCCGCATCAAGGCAGGCGTCGGCGACGGTCTTGGTGCCGAATACGTTGTTCTTGATCGCCTCGCACGGGTGGGCTTCCATCATCGGCACGTGCTTGTGGGCCGCACAGTGGAAGACAACCTGGGGCCGCTCGGCCTCGAACACCTGCCGCACGCGGGCCGCGTCGCAGACGTCGCCGATGCACGGGCGGACGTCGGCCCCGACCCAGGTGTGCCGCAGCTCGCGGTCGATCTCGAAAAGCGCGTTCTCGGCCCGCTCGAGCAGGACGAGCCGCTCGGGGCAGAACCGCATCGTCTGCCGGCAGATCTCCGATCCGATGCTCCCGCCGGCGCCGGTCACGAGGACGCGCTTGCCGGCCAGAAACCGCTGAAGTTCGGGCGTATCCAGATTGATCGGCGGCCGGCCGAGCAGGCCGGCAAGATCGAGGGGTTGGCGCGCAGGGGCCCGGGTGACGCTGGGCGCGGAGCGGAACCGGTTTAGCAGGCGGAATACCACCTCTCATTTATCGGCCGCTCGGGTGGAGATTATTGAACCACTCCATCTCTCGTTTTCGCTCTTGCTCGCTGTGACCTCAGTGCCCCCTGTGCTTGCATTCCTAAGAAATGCCACGGGCATGAGTACATGCCCATGCCACCCGGCAAGGCTGCGACTCAAGTCCACTGATAGAAACTCAGGGCATTCGTCGTGGTGATCCGATCGAGTTCTTCGAGGCTGACGCCTTTCACCCGGGCGACGACGGCCGCGACGTGCATCACGAACGCCGGTTCGTTCGTTCGCTGGCTGCGCACCGGTTCGGGCGAGAGATAGGGCGCGTCGGTCTCGACGAGGATCCGGTCGAGTGGCGCCAGCGCCACGGCGGCACGGATCTCGTCGTTCTTCTTGAACGTCGCGGCACCGGTGAAGCCGAGCAGATAGCCGGCATCGAGGATCTTGCGAGCTTCCTCCACTGTTCCGGTGAAGCAGTGGAAGACGGCGCGGACGTGCGGGAAGCCGCGCAGGATTGCGAGCGTGTCGTCAGTCGCCTCGCGGGAGTGGATGACGACAGGGCGTTTGAGTTCGGCCGCCAGTTCGAGTTGGAATTCGAAGACGTTCTTCTGGCGGTCGCGCGGGGCGAAGTCGTGGTGATAGTCGAGCCCCATTTCGCCCAGCGCGACGACGGTCGGGTCGGACTGCAAATGGCGAAGTCGCGGCAGGTCCTCCTCGGGGACGTGACCGCAGTGGTTGGGGTGGATGCCGATCGCGCAGCGGACGTTGGGGATGGCGCGACACAGCTCGATGCAGTTGAGCGCGTCGTCGAGGTCGGTGCCGATCGTCACCATCCGGCTCACCCCCGCCGCCGAGGCGCGGTGCAGCACCGAATCGAGCTGTTCCTCAAGGCGCGGATCGGTCAGATGGCAGTGGGTGTCGATCATCCGGAGAAAAGATTAACCACGGAGAGCACAGAGAGCACCGAGAAAATCAGGGAGAAGAGTCACTGATGGTGAGAGATTAGCAAGGATCGCGCGTTCTTATCTGTGTGCATCTATGCGCATCGGTAGCGCATCCTTCCTCCCCTCTTCTCTCCGTGTTCTCTGTGTTCTCTGTGGTTAAACCGTATTCTCAGAACGTCGCCTCAAAGGCGTGCGGCGTGTGGCGGATTTGGGGCTCGCGGCCATCGGGCCAGATGATGGCGACGACGTCGAAGCGAGCCGGCGGCTGGGGGGTGCCGTAGCGCGAGAGGTAGAGCTTGGCGGCCTTGGTGATCTGGTGCCGCTTGGGGGTGTTCACCTGTTCCTCGGGAGTCGGGTCGTCGGCGGTGCGGGTCTTCACCTCGACGAAGACCAGCGTCTTGCCGTCCTTGGCGACGATGTCGATCTCCCCGAGGTTGCAGCGGAAATTGCGCACGATGATCGTGTACCCCAGGTTGCGCAGATACCGGGCGGCGACGTTCTCGCCCCGCTGCCCCAGCGCATCCCGCTCCGGCGCGTTACCCTTAAACAGCGACTGAAACCAGCTCACCATGTGACCGCAGATTATCTCGTGCGCCGGATGCGTCGCAAGAGTCCCGCGACGCGAATTCCGCACGAGGCAACCTCAAATCCCAAAGAAAAGCCCACCGCGCTGCGGTGGGCCTTTCGAAATCTCAATGCCCGGTCGCGCGGGGCCCGCGCGATTACGTTGCAGACGCAGCCAACTCCTGGGCCTGGGCAGCGGTCGTCTGCTCCCCCTGCCCGGCCTGGGCCTCGTCCTTCTTGACCTTGCGCTTCTCGGTCAGGCGCACCGCCTTGCCGACGCGGTTCCGCAGGTAGAAGAGCTTGGCGCGACGCGCCTCGCCGCTGCGGCGCACCACTACTTTCGAGATGAAGGGCGAATGGAGCGGAAAAATGCGCTCGACGCCTTCGTTGTTGACAATCCGGCGGACGGTGAACGTCTCATTGATGCCGCGACCCTTGCGCATGATCACGGTGCCGGTGAAAACCTGGATGCGCTCCTTTTCGCCTTCGATGATGCGGGTGTGCACGTCGATCGTGTCGCCGATCTCGAACTGCGGGGCTTCTTTCTTGAGGTACTCTTGTTCGACGGTTTCAATGATGCGGTTGATCATGGCAGGTGCCTCCGATCCGGTTAGCCGACTCAGCACGGCCACACGGGCCGGGTCGCACATTATACGATTCACTCGCGCTCGCGCCCGCCGGTGAACTTTTGCCACAGGTCGGGCCGGCGTTGTTTCGTTCGCAATTTCCGCTGCTCGAGGCGCCACTTGGCGATTGCCGCGTGGTTCCCGCTGAGCAGGATGTCCGGGACGCTCATCCCGCGAAACTCTCGCGGACGCGTGTACTGGGGAAACTCCAGCAACCCTTCCGCGAAGCTTTCATCGACCGCCCCGTGCTCGTGACCCAAGGCCCCGGGCAACAGGCGGACGACCGCGTCTACGACGACCATCGCGGCCAGTTCGCCCCCGCTGAGCACGTAATCGCCGATGCTCAGTTCCAGCGGCTGCAGGCCGTCAATGATCCGCTCGTCAAAGCCCTCGTAGTGGCCGGCGATCAGCAACAATCGTTCTTTCGCGGCCAGTTCGACGGCTAATTGTTGATCGAACAACCGGCCCTGCGGGCTGAGCAGGATTCGCGTCGCGGGCCGGGGATCCTGTCGTTCGGCGGTTTCGACCGCGTCGAAGAGGGTCGGGCACATCATGACCATGCCCGGCCCGCCGCCGAACGGGCGGTCGTCCACCGATTTATGCGCATCCGTCGCAAAATCGCGGATGTTGGTCAGGTGGTAGCTAACCAATCCCTTTTCCGCCGCCCGCTTCGGGATGCTCGTGCCCAAGATGGGGCCGAACATTTCCGGGAACAGCGTCAGGATGTCGATGCGCATGGCCGGCACGATCGTCTACTGTAGGGGCGAACCTTGTGTTCGCCCTTCCCGTGCCACCATGGCAAAGGGGCGAATGCAAGATTCGCCCCTGCACACAGGGCGAACGCGGGGTTCGCCCCTACGGGTTACGACGCGGCGGCCGCGCCTTCCTTTTTCTCGCCTTCGGCGGCGGGCGCAGCCTTGGGCTTGCCGGGCTTCGGCAGGCGCAACTGCTTGTGCTCCACGCCGTTCTTCTTCAACAGGCTGGATACCGTCGGGGACGGGATCGCGCCCGTGTCGAGCCAGTACCGGCAGCGGTCCAGCCTGGCAACGAATTGCTTGCCCGTGTCCTTATTGGTGGGGTCGTAGAACCCGAGCTCCTCGATCACTCGCCCGTCACGCGGCGAGCGGGAGTCGATCGCGTTCAATCGATAGAACGCGTGATTCTTCCGCCCCAGACGCTTCAGTCTTAACTTGACAGCCATTCCAAATCTCCGCAGTCTCAAAATTTGAAGAATCGGAAAGTATAGCGAATGACGGGCGGATGACAAGCACCCGAAAATGCAACGACAAGAAGGGGTTAAAGTTCGGGAGGTTTTGCCAGGAAAACGCACGCGGCCCTGTGGGCGGGCGGCGGAACGGGCGACGTCAATTTGCTCGATCACATCGCCCGGACGGACCGTAAAGTCCCGTCGCCCCAGTCGAAGGCAACCCGCAAGCCAGTACAATCCGGGGCATGGCCTCTCCTGGATCTGCCCGCGTGGCGTTGGTGACCGGCGGCGCGAAACGCGTCGGCCGGGCGATCGTGGAACGCCTCGCCGAGGCGGGGTTCGATATCGCGTTTACTTACCTACGCAGCGAGGCAGAGGCAGAGCAACTCGCAAGCTCGCTGCGGGAACGGGGGCGGGACGCAATGGCCATTCGCGCAGACCTCACGAATCCTGAGTCAGCAGCCTCATCGGTTCATGAGACGGTACGCGGGCACTTCGGGCGACTGGATGTGCTGATCAACAACGCCTCCCTGTATCTGCCCGGCCAACTCAGCTCACTCGATCTGAAGCAAGCCCGAGCGATGTGGGCGATTCACGTCGAGGCCCCAATGCTGCTCGCCCAGCGCTTCGCCCCGATGCTTCGGTCGGCGCGGGGTCATATCGTCAACATGGTCGATCTGCTGGCCGAGCGGCCCTGGCCACAATACCTGGCTTATTCGACGACCAAGGCCGGCCTGATGAACCTCACGCTCGGCCTGGCGCGCGAACTGGCCCCCGACGTCACCGTCAACGGCATCGCCCCCGGCGTCGTCGAGTGGCCGGACGACTACCCCGAATCCGAACGCGCCAAATACCTCAAGCGCGTCCCACTGGCCCGAGCAGGAACACCCCGTGACGTCGCCGAAACCGTGCATTTCCTCTGCACGACCGGCACCTATCTCACGGGTCAAATCATTCGCCTGGACGGGGGGCGGTCGATCACGTAGTCGGCGGAACCGGCAGCTTCATCCTGAACTTCGAGCCTTTGCCCGGCGTGCTGGTGACGTCGATCGTGCCGCCGTGGACCTGGAGGACGTGCTTGACGATGGAGAGGCCCAGGCCCGTGCCGCCCATCTCGCGGGAGCGGGAGCGGTCGACGCGGTAGAACCGCTCGAAGACGCGGCTCAGGTCCTCGGGCGGGATGCCGATGCCGTTGTCGCAGACCTCGACGAAGAGCCAGTCCGCCTCGACCCCGGCCCCGACGCGGATCCGACCGTGCTCGGGCGTGTACTTGATCGCGTTGTCGATCAGGTTGGAGATCGCGCGCTCGATGTAGTCGGGATTGCCCTGCAGGCGCGGGAGGCCGCGGGGCAGTTCGACATCAAGCGCCTGGTCCTTGCGCTGGGCGGCGGGCAGGAGCAGGTCGGCCGCCCGGCGGACGACGCCGCACAGGTCGAAGCTCACCCGCCGCGGAAGCTCCGGCGTCGCCTCGAGCTTCGAGAGCTCGAGCAGGTCGCTCACGAGGTTCGTGAGCTGATCGACGTGCTTCTCGATCGTCGCCAGGAACTTGGGGCCGGTGACCGGATCGCCGATCGCGCCGTCCCGCAGCGTCTCGGTGAATCCCTTGATTACCGTCAACGGCGTACGCAGCTCGTGCGAGACGTTGGCGACGAATTCCTTGCGCAGCTCCTGGTATCGCACGCTCTGGGTCGTGTCGTGCGCGACGAGGATCAGGCCTTCCGGAATGCCCTCGGTCGGATAAGTGCAGGCGGTGATTTCGAGGTACCGGCCCGCGCTGGGGCTGACCTGGAAGGCCTTGCGCTCGTGCGTGGCGAGGACTTCCGGGGCGGCCTTCAGGATCGCCTCGTTGCGGACGACTTCCCAAAGCGGCCGGCCCTGCGCCTGCTCGGCCGGGAACGAGAGCAGTTCCCCGGCCCGGCCGTTGACGACGAGGATCCGCTGCTTGACGTCGGTGGCAATCACGCCCTCGCTCATGCTGGTCAGCATCGCCAGCAGTTCGGCGCGGTCCTTGTTGGTCTGGGCCAGCAAGCGGCCGAGCGAATCGGCCATCGTATTGAGCGCGCCGGCCAGATGCTTGATTTCCCCGTTCTCCGACGGGATCAGCCGGCGGTTCAGCTCGCCGCGGGCCAGGGCGCCGGCGAAATTGCTCAGTTCCAAGACCGGCGCGGCGCTGCGGCGGGCGAAGTAAAAGCTGATCAGCGCCCCGGCGAAGACCGCCCCCAGCACGACCAGCGCCAGCGCCCAGTAGAGCAGCCTGAGCTCGCGATCGAGGTCGGCCAGGTGGACCGCCATGCGGACGATGTGCGTCTTGCCGTCGGCGGTCTGAAAACGGTGGGCGAAGTAGAGCAGATCGGTGTTGAGCGTCGCGCTGTGGCGGATCGCGGACCCGTCCCCTTCGCCCAGGGCCTCGGCGATTTCCGGCCGGTCGCGGTGGTTTTCCATCGAGACCGGGTCGGCCTCATTGTCGCCCATCACGCGGCCGTCGTCGTCGACGACGGTCACGCGGCACCGCAGCGACTCGCCCATGTGGCGGGCCTGCTCTTCGACCGCGGCACCGCGGCCGGCGGCCAAGTCGGGGCCGAGCAGATCGGCGACCAGCACCGCCTCGTTGTGCAGTTTCGCCCGCGTCCCGGCCAGGTAGGAATCGCGCAGCCGCAGCGCAGCGAAGACGCCCACCGCGGCCGTCGCCACGCAGATCAGCAGCAGGTAAGGCAGGAAGATGCGCCGGAAAAAGTGGCTTGAGAACAACGGACCGGTCTCCCTCAACGGAGTTCCGCAGCGGGCGGGCGAACGCCATCACCTTCGCCGGGGTGAAGCGATCTCATTATGTGCTGCATTGGCGCAAAACGACAAGCGTTTGCGCTGGTCTGGAATGGTTTTCGAGCCAAATTGACGGAACCTTAACCGGAACGGGACCGCCGACGTCCGTGTCGGCACACCTGTGAACGCCGACGTCCACGTCGGCACGCTGTGCAGGGAGAGCCGACGAGGACGTCGACGTTCCCGATTCCCGGCCCGGGTCTTTAGTCCGCCAGGACGATCGGCAATTGGTAGACCTTCCCGTTTCGGCGCATCTCGACGAGGGAGACGGGGTTCTTGCCGCCGGCGGTGGAGAAGTAGTCGCCGTTGGCGTTATAGAGCATCTCGAAGCCGATCGTCTCCACCTTCTGCTTGCCCTTGGGGATGCTGGGTACGTGGCAGACGTAGTTCTGGTTCACCCAGATCTCGATGTTGTTCCAGTCCTCGTCGCTGGCGTTGAGGATCTGAAGCCGGGTGAGCATCAGGTCGACCTCGGCGACGCCGTTGGCGGTGCCGGCGTGCGGGAGGCCGGCCGGATAGGGGAACCGCTTGGCGGCGTCGGCCGCGAACTGCGTCGACGTCTTGTTCAGCGCGGGGTCGGAATTGGGGATCAGTTGCGGCCGGCCCTCACAGCCGGCGAGCAGGCCGCAGGTGATGGCGCCCAAGCAGCAAACGACGAGACGCGGAAACGTGTACATGGGAGTCCTCGGGTACGTCCGGATTCGGCCGCGGCGCAGATCCCGACAGGCGCCTGCCGCGCGGTCAATCTTATTATCGGACGACACGGGGCGGGAGGTTAAGTTTGTCTTCCCTCCGCCGCTTGCGGGTTAGCGAACGAAGGGTTGGCCTGAGTATGGAACGGCCATTCGTTTGCGAAGCCGCAAGCGGCTTATCAGCGGACAAACCACCCTGATCACTGCGGTACGGGACCCAACAGCGTGTGGAGCGCGTGGTCCTGCTGGATCTGCACCAGGTTCACGTGCTCCCCGCGGGTGGAGAACTGCTGGCCCACGCCGTTGTACAGGTTCGACATATGGATCGAGATGCTCGATCCCGGCGCAATCGCGTCGATGTGACGGACGTAGGCCTGGTTGACCCACACGTCCGCGTCGCGGATCGGCTCCGTACCGAAGTTGTAGATCTTGATGGCGCCTTGACTGGCATCGACGATCGCCGCGGCGCGGAGGTCGTTTCTGGCCGGTTGGGTGGCGGGGTATTGGTGGGCCCCGGCGTACGCGGCCAACTCCGCCTGCTGGTTGGCGGCCTGCGATTCTCCGGCTGTCATCGTTTGAGAGGATTGCGGCGAGTTGCCGGCGGCCTGCGGCTGGGATCCGCTCTGCGCGGCGCAACCCGCCAGCCCGGCCAGCGTCACGAGGGCTAAGGCGTGCTTGATCATAACTGCTCCTTTCGCGGTAGTTCCGGTGAGATGTTTCATGTAAATTTCATGCCGAGCGTCCGCGCCCCGGGCGCCTAGAGTTGTGGGTGCCCAGGCCGACGGTGCTGAAGAGCCCGCCCCGCCTGTACTTCCGCAAAAACCATGAGAGGAGCCGTTGCATGCCCGTGTTGCCGCTGCCCGAGTTGCCCGATGACATTGTGACACCGCTGGTTGGCGACATTTTGAGGCAGGCCGGCGACTTGGCCTACGGGAAACTCGCCGTCACCGGCCCAACCCCCGCGGCGGCACACCAGGCACTCAACGGCGTCAAGCCCCAGCAACTGCTGCAACGGCCGATCACCATGCCGGATGACGCCCAAGCGGCGCTCGCGGGCCTGTGGCTCTGGCACGGGGCATTGCACGAGTCGCATGAGATCTCCCAGAACCTCGCCTCCCCCACCGCCAGCTTCTGGCACGCGATCATGCACCGGCTGGAGGGGGATTTCTCCAATTCCAAATACTGGTACCACCGCTGCCTCTCCCATCACGTGATCAAGCAGATGGGGGCGATCGTTTCGGAAGTGGTGGGCAACCTGATCTCCGACCGCCTGGTCGCGCACGCCCTCCACGAGGGGTGGAATCCAATCGGGTTCGTAGACCTGGTTGAAGCCGTGCAGAACAAGCCCGACGACCCGCGATACGAACTGGCCGTCCGCCTGCAGCGGCTGGAGTGGGAGGGGCTGTTCGACTACTGCGTCCGCGAGGCGATCGATGGGAACCAGAACAACCTGGATAGTTGGGACCTGCGCCAGAACAACCCCGCGGGCGGGTGAAGCCTGCAGGGGCGAACCTTGTGTTCGCCCTGTCGCGACGAAAGGGACGAGGGTGAACACGAGGTTCACCCCTAAACCGGGCGAACACAAGGTTCGCCCCTACTGTGCCGTCACGGCATCCCCCGCGTGACGGAACTTGTATCCGAAGCCCCGAACCGTCTCGATCTGATCCGCCCCACCGCCGAGCTTGCGACGAATCGCCGTGATGTGAACATCGACCGTCCGGTCGAACACGGCCGTCTCGTTACCCAAGGCGGCGTCGATGATCTCGTCGCGCGAGAAGACACGGCCGGGCCGGGCGGCGAGAAACTCGAGGATGCGGAATTCGGTCGCCGTCAGCGCGATGCGCTGCCCCTTGTAGCTGACCTCGTGCCCGCTCAGGTCGATCGTCAGGTCGCCGCTGCGGATGACCTGCCGCTGGTCCTGGTGCGGGACGCTGCGGCGGAGGACCGCCTTCACCCGTGCCACCACCTCCCGCGGACTGAACGGCTTGGTGATGTAGTCGTCGGCGCCCAGTTCCAGCCCGACGATCCGGTCGGCTTCCGTCGCCTTGGCGGTCAGCATGATCACCGGGATCCGCCCGGCCCGCGGGTCGGAGCGCAGTTGCTGGCAGACCTGCAACCCATCGAGCCCCGGCATCATCAGATCGAGCATCACCAGGTCCGGCCGGTGCCGCTTGACCACCTCCAGGCCCGACTGCCCGTCGGCCGCGGCGATGACGTCGTACCCTTCCTTCTCGAGGTTGTAGCGAACCAACTCGATCAGGTCCTTCTCATCGTCGATAACGAGGATCGTGCCTTTTTTCATACGCTTTTCCCCGCCCCGTTGGAGTCCCCTTCCACTCGTTCCTCGCGCCCGCCCGCTCCGGCGGGTTGCAAGCCCTCCCGCAACATCGCCTGTTGGCGCATCCGGCCCGTCTGGTGGCGGATGTCACGCCCCTGGATCCAGTAAATCACCTCTTCGGCAATGTTCGTCGCATGATCGCCAATCCGCTCCAGGTTCCGCGCGATCAGGATCAGCGAAAGGCTCTGCCCGATCATCCGCGGGTCGGACATCATGTGCGTCAGCAGCACGCGGAAGACCTGGTCGCGGAACGCGTCGACCTTGTCGTCCTCCTCGAGCACGGCATCGGCCATCGCGCAGTCGCGGTTCACCATCGCGGTGACGCTGTCGCGGACCATCTTCTGCACCAGGTCGCACATGATCGTAAGGTCGACCAGCGGCTTGATCGGCGGTCCGTCGAGCACGAAGTGCGTGTTCTGGCAGATGTTGACGGTCAGGTCGCCAATGCGTTCCAGCTCGCCGCCGATCCGCGACGCCATGAACAGGAACCGCGCATCCTGCGCGACCGGCTGCTGGAGGCTGGTGAGCCGGACGCACTTGTCGTCCACCTCCACCTGCAGCGCGTTGACCTCCTGCTCACGGGCGAAGACCTCGGTCGCCAGCGCCTCGTCCTGCTCCGTCAGCACCCGCACCGCGGTCCGGATCATCCCCTCGGTGATCGAACCCATGAGCACGAGCCGCTGGAACAGGTCGTCGAGTTGTTCGTGAAAGTGTCTCATGGTGACGGGTTCAGGGTTCGGGGTTCAGGGTTCAGGTTGGAGAGGAACGTTTCCTTGCCACCCTGAACCCTGAACCCCGAACTCTTCTTTCTCTGCCTCTACCCGAACCTCCCGGTGATGTAGTCTTCCGTCTGCTTCAGCCTCGGGTTCT
>DASXMX010000149.1:0-1501 GCA_036495445.1 Tepidisphaeraceae bacterium | reverse complement strand
GTACATGCCCATGCCACTCCCGGGGCTGATCGACATTATTTCTGCCGAATGTCGTAGCAGAGCAATACGTCCTGATCACGGAGATAGAGCCGACCGTTCGCGATCACGGGATGCGGCCACGCCTTGTACTTTTTATCGCGGTCCGGCTGGTCGAAGGTGCTGATCAGGTGATAGCCCTCCGGCGTCGCGTCGATCAGCCCCATTTGGCCGCTGTTTTCCTCGCGAAGATAGAGCTTGCCGTCAGCGTACGACACCGCTCCCTTGCCGACGCTCCGGTCCTTCCACTTGATTTCCCCCGTTTGGAAATCGAGGCAGGTGAGGATGCCGGGATCCTTCGCGCCGTAGATGTATCCGTTGACCAACACGACCCCGCCGTGGTGGTTGGTCATGTTCTTGTTGGCGTAGACTTCCTTCGCCTCGAGCTTGTCGCCCGACCCGGTGATCTTGAACAGGTTGCACCCGGCGTTGTAGCCGGAGGTGACGAACACCTCGTCATCCTTCACGATCGGCGTGGGGATGACCGCGGTCTTGCCCTCGCGCTTGGCCTGCCAGAGGAGCCTGCCGTCATCGGCGGCGACGCCGAACACGTGCCCGCCGGTGAGCTGGATGTACTGATTGCGCCCGCGGATCGTCGCCTCGACGATCGATGAGTAGGACGCGGGGTCGGTCATCTCCTTGCACCGCCAGACCGGCTCGCCGCTCTTCAGGTCGAGCGCGATCATTGTGCCTTTCGAGCCGCCGGGCGTGCAGATCACGTTGTTCCCATCGACAAGCGGGCTCTCGGCGTAACCCCAACCGGACATCATCTGGCCATCGAAGTCCTCCTTCATGTTCTTATGCCAACGCACGGCGCCGCTCTTGGCGTCAGCGCAGACCAGGTCGCCGAACTGCCCGAGCGCGACGACCGCATCGCCGGCGACGGTCGGCTCGCACCGCGGGCCCGGATACCCCTGCCCGCCGCCCGTCTGGCCCACCTTCGCCTTCCAGACCGGCTTGCCATCCAGGTCGAGGGCGATCAGGTAGGAGGCGTCCTGCAAGTCTCCCATCGTGTAGATCCGCCCATCGGCGATCGAGACGGTGGAGAACCCGGTGCCGAGCCCCTGCGCCTTCCACAGCAACGGCGGGCCGCCGGGCGGCCACTGCTTCAGCAGGCCGGTTTCGGTCGAGATGTTATCCCGCCTTGGCCCCTGCCACTGTGGCCAAGGGTTGGGCGAAACCGTCGTCCCCGTGCTGACCGTCGCGCCCTCCGACGCCGCCGCGGGCGCCATCGGCGCGAGCCCCAGGACCGTCAACGCGGACGCACACAGACCAATGCCGATCGAACGAATCATCCAATGTCCTCCACGATGTCATCCTAGTTTAGTCCGCTGCGCGGTGTGCGTTGTGGGCGGGCGGGATTGGCTCGCAAGAACGAATACGGGCTCAATGGGTGGCATGGGCATGGACTCACGCCCGTGTCTTCCCCGATTCGGGTGGCACGGACAAGTACTCTTGTCCGTGG
>DASXMX010000148.1:0-10274 GCA_036495445.1 Tepidisphaeraceae bacterium | reverse complement strand
GGGGAGGGGAAGGGGGATACGAGATGTAGTGTTCAGATTTGAGGGGCGGGCACTTGTTGCATGAACAGCGGCGTCGGAACGAGGCCTCCCCTCCCGGCCGGCCGATCTTCCAGACCCAAGTGGCATGGGCGCCTCGCCCATGGGTTTTCGTACTACCGCACGGGCGAGGCGCCCGTGCCACAGGTAGGATATCGCACTCCGCAATTTTGCGGACCGCTTAATGGATGGGTCCCTGTTCTTGTCACCTCTGATCCAATCCGTACAATCCATCGGCAGGTCGCCATTTGGGGGGCTCCAGAGCCTCTTCAAGCGATTTTGGGCAAAAAACCTACTGCTTTCCATTGGAGGATCTGCCATGCGTTGTAATTCGTTGGCATGGGCTGTCGTCTGCGTTGCGCTGGCCCTGCCGCAGGTGGTTTCGGCCGCCGAGGTCGCAGCCAAGGACCCTCTCAAGGACGCGGGGCTGGTGCGCTCCGGCAATTTGTATGTGCTGCCCGACGACGCTGCGGTCGTCAGCGGCGTCGCCGCGCTGCGGAAGACCAAATTGGAGGCCGATCAGGAGACCCGTGCCCGGCACGCCATCGACCTGCAACTTGCCGCCAAGCGCAGGTCCGTCGAGAACGACGCCAAGCAGTGGGAGGGGCTGCAGAGCAAGCTCTCGCTCGTGACGGACACCGGCGTCCACAACCGAATCGTGCTGCGGATGAACCGCCTCGTGGCCGATCAGAAGGAGGCCTTGCAGGCCCAGAAGGACCTGGAAGAGCAGGCCGGCAAGTCCAGCACGACGGCCAAGACGAAGTTCGTCGATGACGTGGCGGCGCTGAACGCCAAGGCCGACGCCGTCGCCGAGCGATATAAGACGCTGGCCAACGACCCCACCGTTAAGGCGGCCCTAGCGGCGATCAATTCCACGCCGACGAAGGTGGCGCTCGGCCCAACGCTCGAATTCACCGCCGCCGTTGCCGAACTTAAGAAATGGCAGTCGACCGTCGAGTCCGAAGCGATCCCGCTGACCGAACGCAACGGCATCCACCTGGTCGATGCCCTGCTCAATGGCGAGCATTTCGTCCTCGGCCTCGACACCGGCGCCAGCGCCGTCACGCTGCCCGCGGAGATCGCCGAAAAGCTCAAAATGGTCCCCGGCGACCAGGACCCTACCATCAAAATGCAGCTCGCCGATGGCAATCTCATCGAAGGCAAGCAGATGACCCTCAAGACCGTCCGCGTCGGCCGCTTCACCATCAAGGACGTCACCTGCGTCGTCCTGCAAAAGGATCTGAAGGACGCTCCGCTCATCCTCGGCGGGTCGTTCCTGAACCATTTCATCGTCCGCCTCGACCCCGCCGCCAACGAATTGCATCTGACCCAGATCCAGGAGGACGCGCCCGCCAAGCTCCCGCGCCCTATGGCCAAGCCGGCGCCGAGCGCGGATGCCAATTGAACGGGGGCGTCTCACGAGGAATCGATGCATGAGCACGGACTACGCCAGCCGTCAGCCGCTCCGCGTTTTCGTTTCCACGACACCTCGTTAACCTCATCATGTCGCAACTGCACTTGGATGTCCTCCCTTCGACCCGAGTAGAACTCGTCGGGCGAATGAAGACGTACACCTTCGACGGGGAGAGGGGGCCGGAAGTCCGGTAGTCTCCTGACGCTCACGTGGCACGGGCGTCCCGCCCGTGCGAAAACGCGCCAGAATTACAAGCCGCGCCTGCTTTTTGGCCGCTTCGCAAACGCCATGTCGTCTACATGGCCGAGACGGCCATGCCACGAGGAAGCGCTGACACAACGCAGGACAGGTTCGGCTTTCAAGCGTATCTTCTCGCCCATGACTCGCGCGATGCTCATGGCGATTGCCCTCGTTTTGGGGTCGACGTCGGCCTTCGCCACCGACTTGCCGGACCTGGGCAGTCGCTTGGGACCCGTTCCGGAAAAGGCTCGCCTCGTGCTGGAGGAGGACTGGTCCGGCGGCCGGATCGACCCGGCTCGGTGGTACATGCCGCGGCGGCGGTGGGAGGACGGCGGGAACGATGGCGTCACGCCGGAGAACGTCCATGTGGGGCGGGACGTGGTCGAGGGGCGGGCGCGGAACGTGCTGGTCTGCGAGGCACATGGGGACCAATACGACGGGCCGGTCGGCGGCTACGGCGGCAAGGCGGCGCGCGTCGGCGGCATGGTTGTTTCCAAGGCATTCTTCGCCTCCGGGCGGTTCGAGGTGGTGATGAAGGTCGGGTCCGCCGAGCCGCACGACGGCGGCCCCGCCGACCCGCGCCGGCCGATCGGCGCGGTGCCGGCGGTCTGGACGTATGCGTACCGATACGTTTCGGTCCCGCGTCAACGGTCGGACGAGTTCGTGCCCGGCACGCCGCTGTACAACCCGCTGATGAAACGGCGCGGGGCCGGGGCGAACGAGTATTCGTCGGAACTGGATTTCCCCGAGTTCGGCCGGGGCGGGAACTTCGCCGTCGGACTGTACAACGCCTTCTGCCTGGACCAGCACGAGTCGAAAGAGTTCGACGTCTCCGCGGCCATTGACGGCCACTACCACACGCTGACAACTGAGTGGCGCACAGACCTGCGGCCGATCGACGGCGTGACCGACGCGCAGGTGATCGAGGCCGAGGGGTTCTGGTGGGTGCGGGACAAGGCCGTGCCGTTCGAGCGGTACTGGGGCAACCCGCTCAAGCGGCTCGGCAAGGACCGCTACGCGGCCTACGCCGGTGTGCGGGCCGACCACTGGATCGACGGGAAGAAGGTCGCCGAGAACACGAAATACGTGCCGGCCATGGCCGCACAACTGACCTTGGGCGTGTGGCTGCCCCGCTGGGCCGGGCAGGCGCTGTGGCGCACCGCCACCGCGTCCTTCGCCTCCGTCAAAGTCTGGCAATTCGACGACCCGGGCGACGTGCGGGGCGTGCTCACCGGAGATGTGCCCGACAATTTCAGACCCGATGGGCGCCCGACGCAGTGAACGCGGGACGCCTCTCCTTCCGAGGCGAATCGGTCAGGCCACGGTGGGGCGGTTCGCCGCACGTCGCCGCCGGATGACCGCTTGGCGGTTTCGCGCCGGTCGCGCGGACCACACGGCGCACCCGGCGCGAACCGCAAGCGGCAATCCGGCGGTATCAGAGGTAGCAACAACCCTCCCTTCTGGCAGCCCACACGAAACCGGTAGAGAATGAACCCAATGAGGACACTTCTCCCCATCCCCTGCTGGTGTTGAGTTACGGGTTCGTGTGATCCAACTCGTACCAGAGCGTATGCTGGGTCCCGAGGTCGATCGTGGTGCGACCCTGATCGGTCTTTACCGGAATCGGCTCGCCCCTCGTCCCGTCCGGCTTCAAGGCAAAGGCGGTGGTTGGCCCCGAGGTCGCGATGCTAAGTTTGCCGTGGACGACTTCGATGAGCGGCGTCGGCTTGCCCCAGTGATTGGAGACGGTGTGGCGGGCCGCGTCCCATTTCATGCCGGCATTCCCGCCGCGGGCGACGGCGGCGACGAGCAGCCGCCTGGCGCGGTCGATCGACTCACCCGACATTGCGGGCGTAATGAGGATCGTGGCGAACGGCGTGTCGAGCCTTTCGATCCGAACCGATCCCAGATCGATCGGCATTGGGCCGCCGCTCGCGAAGCCGACGAACACCGCGGCGTTCGGGTCGCGCACAATGAACCGGCCGGTGCCGCTGTCGGCGCCGGAACTCGTCCAACTCACGCGCGGGTCGGGGACACATGGCCCGGTCTCGGACGTTGGCTCAAATGCCATTTGCAACCGGCACGCAAGCGCGTCCTGTAGCGTCACGTGCAGCACGTCCCGCACGAACGGCCAAAGCGTGTAGTAGTATTTCGAACCCGTCTCCAGCATCTGCAGGCGCGAAGCGGAAACGAGCTTCCGGCCGGACAGCGGCTGGAGCTGCCCGCCCAGGAAGAGCCGGGCGCCGAACGGCATCAGGTCCATCTTTTGCGGGTTGCCTTCGAAATCGAAGTAGTTCCGCATGTGGTCCATCTCGCGGTAGCGGTTCGAGGCGACGTAGTCGAACAGGAACACGCCGTCCCAGTCCTGCAGGGCCGCATAGGCGGCGATCATCGGGACGCACTCGGCCTGCCATTCATTGGGGGCGGCGTGGTTGTACTCCGTCACGGTGAACGGCTTGCCCGCTACGCGCGTTGCCGCCAGTTGCCAGAGCGTCGCGCCGGCCGGGTCGTCCACCATCGGCTGATTCTTCTCCACCCAGTCCGACCCGTCCCAAGGCCGGCGGGGGAACCGCGGATGGTCCCAGTAGGCGTGGGCATCGACGAAATCCATGTGCGATTGCGAGAGCGTCCCGAGCGGGCCGAGGCCGATCGTGCCGGTGATCGGGCATTTCACGCCGAGGTCCTGCTTCAGGAAGCGGGTCATCCCGGTGAAGTAGGCTTGGTCGGTTTGCTGGAGAAAGTCGTACCAGTCGGCGCGCCGGGCTTCGGTGTAGCCGTGATCCGGGTAGCCGCGGGCGACGGTGCCATGGGCCGGGTCTTCGTCTTGACCCAGTCCCTCGCGGCCGCCTTCGTGCAGTTCGATCCGGCTCAGGCTCACCCGCGCTTTGGACTGGCCGAGGATGAGAGAGACGCGCGCGTTATCGTCATCCGCTCCGCAAACGAAGCCGAGGCGGAACGTCTTCTGCTCGGGTGTGAGCTGGAGGTTCGTGGCGAGCCCGAGGTTGCCCCATGGCGCGTGCGCCTGGCCAACGGAGA
The DNA here is from genome assembly GCA_036495445.1 of Tepidisphaeraceae bacterium. GTDB lineage: Bacteria > Planctomycetota > Phycisphaerae > Tepidisphaerales > Tepidisphaeraceae > DASXMX01. The sequence continues at coordinate 5,548 of DASXMX010000148.1, read as the reverse complement.
CGCTGATTTCGCGGGGCGACTCGGCCCGGGCGGCGAGCAGCACGGTGTAGAACTGGCCCTTGCGCAGCTTCAGGCCCGCGCAGCCGTACTGCAGGTGCCATGACGTCGAGTCGATGGAATCGATGTTGAACGTGAGTCCGGGCTCGTCTCCCTGCAGCGGCTGAAGGGACATCTTCGCCGACTCGTGCTGCTCCTTCGTCCAGCCGTTCGTTTCGCTCACAAGCTTTGGCAGCAGGTTCGGGCCGAGCGGCTCCGAACCCTTTGACCACGCGGACTGCAGCGCGTCCCGTCCGGCGTATTTCTTCGTGAGCCACTCGTTCCACAGCTTCGTCAACTCCGCCCCGTACGGCTCCGGCAAATCCGCCAGCTTCTGCTCCCCGCCCCAGAGGAACAGCGTGTTCTCGTTGTTGATCTCCAGGAAACAGACCGCCGGCTCGTCCGCGTAGCGCGTGTGGGTGTATGGGTTCACATGCGTCAGCAGGTCGCGGGCGTACTGCTTCTGGGCGGCGATCAGCCGCGGGTCGAACAGGTCGACCATCTTGTCGTATTCGGGGAGCTTGTCGGCGTTTGCCCAATGGTGCGCCTTGCTCCACCAGCGCGAGACGTGCAGGTTCAGGTCGCTGTAGATACCCTGGGATTTCAGGGCGGCGATGAAGTAATCGAGCCGGTCGAGCGCCTCGGGGGAGAGCGTCTCGAGCGTCCGGTCGGCGAAAATGCCGTTGGGGTAGGGCTGATTGTCGATGTGGTGGAACCGGATCGCGTTGACGCCGAAATGGGCGAGCCGCCGGGCCACTTCATCGGCTTGCTCGTGCGTGGGGAACGCGCCGGAGAAGGCGATGCTGAACCCCCAGAACCGGACACGCTGATCGCCCGAATAGAAGTGCCCGTCCCGCGCCACGACCGGCCCGTTCTTCGCGGCCGGCTTGTCAATCAACCCGTCCGCCGAGACCAGGCCAGGGACATCATTCCCCCACGGCATCGCCCACGGCGCCATCTCCTTCGGCGGCTCGGGCAGCGCGGCCCATGCAAGAGGCCCGAGAGTCACGACCAGCATGCCGACGAACCAGCGAATCCTCGCTCCCATGTGGCCTCCGTCGAAGACAAGAAGGAAGGGACAGGAATGTCCCTGCGGCAGTTCAGGGCAGACAGGAATGTCTGCCCCACCATTGTCTCTCCCTCCCCGGGTTTCTTCTGCTGAAGGAATATACCGCCGCGGCCGGCTTCCAATCGCAAATCACAAATCTAAAATCGCAAATCTCGAATGCATTCGATCCCCACCCTCATCATCGGCGGCGGCACCGCGGGCGCGTCGGTGGCGTGCGCGTTAGCGGAGCTCGGGGCCGGGGTGGGCGTCACGATCGTCGACGTCGACCTGTTCGGCCGGTTGGGATCGAGCGCCTCGTCGGCGGGGGGCGTGAACTGCCTGTTTGCCGATTCGCTCGACGTGCGGCTTGCCGTCGAGTCGATCGCCTTCTTTCGCTCGCTCGCGTCGAAGATCGATTATCACGAGCAGGGCTCGCTGTGGCTGTGCGGGCCGGAGACGCTTGGCCGCGCCCGGCAGTGGGTCGAGACGGCGCGGCCGCTCGGGGTGGAAGCGGACGTGCTCGCGCCGGCCGCAACGCGCGAGCGGTTCCCGTTGCTGGACGACTTGTCGGACGTCGCGGGCGCCGTCCTCACGCACGCGGGCGGGTTCGTCTCGCCGCACCGGCTGCGGATCCATTACCTGAACCGTGCCCAGGCCGGCGGGGTGGAGTTGATGGACCATTGGCAGGTGGTGCGGATCGAGGGCAATGCGCCGCCGTATCGCGTGACGCTCCGGCAGGTCGGGCCTCGGTCGGTCAAGCGGGCGCTGACCGACGGTGCGGAGAAGGGGGACGAGCTGCCGATCGCTGCCGAGCGGATCATCAACGCTGCCGGGCCGTGGTCGTCCCGCATCGCGGAGATCTACGGCCGGCGGTTGCCGATCGCGCCCGAGTCGCGGCAGATGTTTCTGGTCGCGGCAAAGCCCGGCGTCGATCTGCGGCCGCTGCCCGTCTTCATCGACGCCCCGCAGGACATCGCGTTCCGGTATGGCGAGTTCGACCGCAAGCCCGCGCTCCTCGTCACCGGCAGCAGCTCGGCGGGCCGGATCGATTACGCCCAGCAGACGTATCAGAGCGCCGTCGAACCCAAGCTGATCAAGCGCGCGCCGAACATGGCCGGGGCCGACGTGTATCGCGCCTGGGTTGCATATGACGACTATTCCGCGGACCGGCGGGCGATCGTCGGCCCGGTGCCCGGGCTGCCGGGCCTGTTCAACTTCAACGGCCTCAGCGCCCGCCAGACCTCCACCGCCCCCGCGATGGCGCGGGCGATGGCCGAACGCCTCATCACCGGCCGCTGGCCCGACGGGCTCAACCTGGACGAATTGAGCGAAGCGCGCTTCGCGCAAGCGCCCAGCACCGCGAGCGTGTGATCCGATGCGATATGTCTACCTCATCCTCTTCGCCCTTGTCCTTGGCTTGCCCTTCGCGGTTCGCCGGGCGACCGTACACGAGGCGACGACGTCCAGCTCGGACGCGACGAGCGGCGATCGCCTGATCGTCGTCACCGTCCACAACGGTGACATCCGCCGCGAGTTCGGCCGGGCGTTCGACCGCTGGTATCGCGAGCACTACGGGCAGGGCGTCGACCTCGACTACCGCGTCCCCGGCGGCACGTCCGACATGGTCCGCTTCCTCCGCGGCCAGCCGGGCGACATCGACGTCGTCTGGGGCGGCGGCGATTACACGTACTACCACGACCTGCAGCCGCTCGGACTGTTGCAGCCGATGCACCTCGACCCGGCGCTGCTCAAGGCAGCGTTTCCGCACGATTCGCTCGCGGGGGTGCGGCTCTACGACGGCACGAAAGACGCGCAGGGCCACCCCACGCCGCAGTGGGTCGGCGTCGCGCTGAGCAGCTTCGGCATCGTCTACAACAGCCAGCTTTATCGCGTGCTGCAACTCCCGCCGCCCGCGGCGTGGTCCGACCTCACGAACCCGAAGCTCTTCGGCCTCGTCGCCCTGGCCGACCCGGCCCACAGCGGGTCGGCCGCGGTCAGCTACATGATGGTGATCCAGCGCGCGATGGCCGATGCCGAGGCGGAACTGTTCGACCATCATCCGGAGTTGAAGAAGCTGCCCAAGGTGGACCTGAGGAAACGACCCGATTACCAGCAGGCGATCGCCGCGGGGTGGCATCGGGGCATGGGCCAGTTGCTCCTGATCGCGGCCAACGCCCGGTACTTCACCGATTCGTCCGAGGTGGTTCCCACGGACGTCGGCCGGGGCGAGGCGGCGGCGGGCATGGCGATCGACTTTTACGCCCGCGTGACGGAAGGGACGGTCGGCTCCGATCGGGCGCAATACGTCGCGCCGCGGGCGGCGACCGCGATCACGCCGGACGCGGTTGCGATCTTAAAAGGCGTGAGCGGCGCCAAACTGCAACTGGCGACGCGGTTCGTCGAGTACCTGCTCACCCCTGAAGCGCAGCGGTTGTGGATCCTGGAGCCCGGCCAGCCCGGCGGGCCAGTTGAGCGGAGCCCGCGCCGCATGCCGGTCCGTCGCGACGTTTACGCGAACCAGTCCGGCTGGGCCGACCACTTCGACCCATTCGACGAGGCGGGCAACTTCAACCAGCGGGGCGAGTGGATGGCCCTGATGAGCGACACCCGCCCGATCTGGGACGCCGCGTGGATCGACAGCCGCGAGGCGCTGCTCGATGCGTACGCGAAGATCCTGCGGGTTGCGGACGAGCGTCGTCGCGAGGAACTCCTCGCGCAACTGGCCGACGTGCCCGTCACGATGAAAGACGTCGAGAACCGCCGGGCCGAGCGGACCCGGCTCGAGGAATCTCACGCCGACACGTTCGACTGGACCGCACGACAGCGGATCTTCTGGGGCAACCGCTTTCGCGATCATTACGCCAATGTGGCCAAGCAGGCCAGGTGAAATCGTTCAGAAAGGACAACCGCGAAGGCGCGAAGAAAGTGACGACATATTCAACGGGAAGGAGTGGTTGGGTGGCATGGGCATGTACTCATGCCCGTGGCGTTGCTTGAAAGGCACTCACAGAGAGCACCGAGGCCACAGAGCACACAGAGAGAAACGCATTTCGGTTCTTCCCTCCGTGTTCTCTGTGCCCTCCGTGTCCTCTGTGATTCTTTGCAAGCGGGCTCCACGGGCATGAGTACATGCCCATGCCACCCCGCACCGCGCGCAACCCCTTCTTGCATTTTCTTCGCGTCTTCCCGCCTTCGCGGTAAAAACCTGTCGATGGCCGCTCGGTGACTTATGACGTCGATCGCACAAGAACCTCTCCTCACCGACGTCCGGCCGGTGCGGGCGCGCCGGTTCAGCCGGCCGAAGCTGAGCCACTCGGTCATCGCGGGTTTCCTTTACCTCTTCTTCGCGGTGCTGCTGATCTGGCCGATCGTGCAGATCGTGAAGACGGGGTTCACCCGGCCGAACGGGTCGCTCACGCTGGATTACCTGCTGCTGATCTTCCGCGACCCGGTGCTCGTGCGCGGGCTGGTCAACGCGGCGGCGGTCGCGATCTGCGTCACGCTGCTGACGCTGATCGTCTCGCTGCCGCTGGCGGTCCTGAGTGTGCGGTATACGTTCCCGGGCCGCGGGATCCTGAATGGGCTGCTGCTCGTCCCGCTCGTGCTGCCGCCCTTTGTTGGGGCGATCGGGATGCAGATCGTGCTGGGCCGGTACGGCCCGCTCACGCAGCTCGTCGGCGGGGGGCCATTGGGGATCGACTGGATCGGCAAATACCGGGCGATCGGCGTCGTCGTCATCGAGGCGCTGCACCTCTACCCGGTGATGCTGCTCAACCTGCAGGCGGCGCTGGCGAACATCGACCCCGCGATGGAGCAGGCGGCCCGGAACCTGGGCGCGAGTCGATCGACCGTCTTCCGGCGAATCACGCTGCCGATGATCCAGCCCGGCCTCTTTGCGGGGTGCACGCTGGTGCTGATATGGAGCTTCACGGAACTCGGCACGCCGCTGATGTTCAACTTTTACGAGGTGACGCCGGTTCAGGTTTTCGAGCAGATCAACGAAGTGGCGGCCAACCCGGTGCCGTACGCGCTGGTCGTCGTGATGCTCCTGGCGTCGGCGGCGCTTTACCTCGTCGGAAAGGTGCTGCTCGGCCGCGGGTTTGACGCGGCGACGAGCAAGGCGTCGATCGCCGCTGCGCCGGTGCGATTGAGGGGCTGGCAGGGAATGCTCGCGGTCGGCGCGTTCGGAATTGTGTTCCTCCTGGCGGTATTGCCGCACATCTCGGTGATCCTGACGAGCCTGAGTGCGACCGGAGCTTGGTACAAGTCGATCATTCCCACGCACTTCACGCTCGACCATTATCGCCAGGCGTTGACGGACCCGCTGGCGTTGCCGAGCGTGAAGCGGTCGCTCCAGTACGCCGCGTGGGCGACGGCCCTCGCGCTGGTCGTCGGGTTTGCCGCGGCGGTGGTGATCGTGCGGAGCGACGTCCCGGGCCGGTGGGTGATCGATGCGCTGGCGAT
>DASXMX010000147.1:0-31915 GCA_036495445.1 Tepidisphaeraceae bacterium | reverse complement strand
GGCCGCCGCGACCGTTGTCGTCGCGTCGAGACGCTCCGCCTCCTCCTTCTCAGGAGGCTCGGGAGGCGCCGAAGGGAAGACCGACGAACCGGCGGATGACGCTGCCATTGTCAACTATTGTAGGGACCGCATGGCGCATCGGACAGGGGCGGGTACGATACGCCGCATTAAAGCCGACGGGCAATCGCATGTTGCTCCCCAAATTGACGGAGCATGGATTGGGTGGCATGGGCATGTACTCATGCCCGTGCAGTCGTTGATAGGAGGACACGGGCATGAGTACATGCCCATGCCACCCGAAGCACGTGCGATTGCCCGGGATCGAAATCGGGCATCCTTTCGGGACTTCTAATGCCCTGGACCCAAACCTACGCCCCCGCCGGCAGCGTCGCGCTCTCCGCCCTCATTGCCGCCGCGCCCGTCGTCGTCCTCCTGGGGCTGCTGGGCATTTTCCACGTCCGCGCCCATCTCGCCGCGCTCGCGGGGCTGGCGACGTCGCTGCTGATCGCGATCCTCGTCTTCCACATGCCCGCGAAACTCGCGTGGGCCGCGGCGGGGTTCGGGGCGATGTACGGACTCCTGCCGATCGGGTGGATCGTCCTGTGCGCGATCTTCGTCTACGACATCACCGTCCACACCGGCCAGTTCGACGTCCTCAAGCATTCCATCGCGGGCCTCGCGGATGATCGGCGGATTCAGGCGGTGCTGATCGCGTTCAGCTTCGGCGCGTTCATGGAGGGAGCCGCGGGGTTTGGGACGCCGGTCGCGATCTCGGCCGCGATGCTCATCGGGCTGGGGTTCAAGCCGCGCTCGGCGGCCGGGCTGGCGCTGATCGGCAACACCGCGCCGGTCGCGTTCGGCGCGCTGGGGACGCCGATCCTCGCCCTTGCGAAGGTGACGAACATTCCCGCCGAGCAGTTGGCGATGATGGTGGGGCGGCAGTTGCCGCTGTTTTCGCTGATCGTCCCGTTCTGGCTGATCGCCGCGATGTGCGGCTTCCGCCGGATGCGCGAGGTCTGGCCCGTGTGCCTGACGGCGGGCCTCAGTTTCGGCGTCGTGCAGTGCCTCGTCAGCAACACGCTCGGCCCGGCGCTGGTCGACATCCTGGCCTCCGTCGCCTCGATCCTCGCGACGCTCGTGCTCCTGCGCTTCTGGCAACCGCGGGAGGTGTGGCGGTTCGAGCATGATGCCCCTGATCGGGAGGGCGAGGCTCCTGCCGAGCCGCGTTTTTCGAGCGAGCCTCGGCTCGGCAGGAGCCTCGCCCTCCCAGAAGGAAGTGAACCAGTGATTAGCGATACCGCGCCCGCGGTCGCAACCCTTCCCGATTACGGCACCCGCCTCCGTCCCACCCCCCGCCAGGCGGCGGTCGCGTGGATGCCGTGGGTGATCCTCTCGCTGGTCGTCTTCGCCTGGGGCGTGCCGCAGGTGAAGAACGCGCTGAATCGGCTCGCCTCGCCCTCCGTGAAGCTCGTCGCGCTCGACCAGAAGGTCTTCCGCGCGCCGCCCGTGGTGCCGAAGGTTCACGCGGAGGAGGCGGTCTTCTCGTTCAACTGGCTCTCCGCCACCGGCACCGCGCTGCTGATCGCCGGCATCGCCTCCGGCCTGCTGCTGGGCCTGAGCCCCGCGCTGATCCTCAAGATCTTCGCCCGCACGCTCTGGCGGGTCCGCCTGTCGCTGCTCACGATCGCCGCAATGCTGGCCCTGGGGTTCGTCACGCGTTTCGGCGGCCTCGACGCGACGATGGGCCTCGCCTTCGCCGCCACCGGCAAGCTCTTCCCGTTCTTCTCCCCGCTGCTCGGCTGGCTGGGCGTCGCGCTGACCGGCAGCGACACGTCCAGCAACGTCCTGTTCGGCAACCTCCAACAGATCACCGCCGGCCGGGTCGGCATCCCGCCGATCCTCGCTGCCGCCGCCAACAGCTCCGGCGGCGTGATGGGCAAGATGATCGACGCCCAAAGCATCGTCGTCGCCGGCGTCGCGACCGGGCAGGAAGGGCAGGAGGGGACGATCCTGCGAGACGTCTTCTTCCACAGCCTGGCGCTGGCGGTCCTGGTCGGGCTGCTCGTGCTCGCGCAGGCGTACCTCTTCCCGGGAATCGTGCCGAGATAATGCGCCGACGCGTCGATCGGGAGGTCGATCGGGAGGAAGAAGAACAAGAACTGGCGGAAGGGCTGACGCGGCGATCGGCTGCGCGACGCTTCAAGCCGGAGTACCGGCTGCGCGGTCGCGGTGGCAGCGAATCCCCCTCGTGCCGGCGGGGCTTGGGCGTGAAGGGATCCGCTGCGCGGATGCGGCGGACGGCAGAGGAGTTGCCCGGGTCAGGTGGGTGCCCCGTGTGCGACCGCTCCGCTCTGGCCTGCTCCGCGGGACAACCGTCACGCCGCGGGCCGGGCGACGCGGGAGATCGATTGGCCCGCGTCACGCCGGTCGCTGCCGCTGCGCGACGGCCTGCGCTTCGCTCACGCGATCGGGTCTCGATCGTTTCCCTCGCTCCCTGCTCCAGCAGAGGGAGCAAGGGAAACTTCCGGGCCGTAAAGGCACCAATCGGGAGGGAAAGGAGCCGGTTCGATGGGACTTACCGCAGGCTGCCGAGCCGAGTCCTTCGACCAAGCCCCGGCTCGGCCGGAGCCTCGCCCTCCCACTCGCGGCGTGGACCTCGCCCCGCGGAGCAGGCCGACGCGCAGCGGGACCCGGCGGGGACGCTCTCGAACCAGGCATTTGTCCAAACGTTCGCTGCATCCGCGGAGCGGATCCCTTCAGGCCCAAGCGTCAGGCGCACGAGGGTGCTGCGCCACCACCGCGACCGCGCAGCCCGTACTCGGGCTTGAAGCGTCGCGCCGCGGATCGCAGCGTCAGCCTTTTTCTTAGCACTTCTGCCCGTGTGTTTCCGCCCGACACTCATCGCCCATTCGAGATGCAGAACAGATCATGCTCCGACCGGACCAGAATGTTCCCATCGCTGACCGCCGGCGAAGCCTGGCACGGCCCCTCCAGCGGGTTGCGCGCCAGTTCCTTATAACCCTCGCGCGACGCCGCGAAGACGGTCGTCTCGCCTTGTTCGCTCAGCATGTAAATCCGTCCCTCGGAATAGACCGGCGACGCGGAATACGTCCCCTGCAGCCGCTGGTGCCAGAGGATTTGGCCGGTCTTGGCGTCGAGGCATTGGGCGATCCCGCTTTCCTTGATCGTGAATAGCAGCCCGTCGTGGTAGAGGAACGAGGGCATGATCGGAACGGCCTTCTTCTGTTCCCAGGCAAGGTGGGATTTCGTGACGTTGCCATGCATGCCGGCGTCGAGGCGGAAGGCGCGGATCGTCTCGGCCTCGAAGCCGGAGGAGGTGAAAAGCAGGGCGCCTCCGGTGACGAACGTGGGGACGACGCCCTCGCCCTGGCTGTGGGCGGACCAGAGGCGCTCGCCCGTGTCGGGGTTGAAGCCTTGCACCACGTCCCCGGCGGGGCTGATGAGCGTCGGCCGGCCCGCGACGTCGATCACCTGCGGCGTGACGTGCGCCTGCCGCGAGAGGCCGCGGTTGGCGCGCCAGCGGACCTTCCCCGTCTCCTTCTCGAACGCGAGGATGTAGGCCTTGTCCCACGGCTTCTGCCAGCCGATCTTCTCGTCAATGCCGACTTCGGTCGTGCTGCCGTCGTACGGCATGATGAGCAGATCGTTGTAGAGGACCGGCGACGCCGCCAGGCCATGGCGGCTGTAGAAGTGCTGGTCGAGGTTGGTCCAGGCGACACTTCCGTCAAAGTCGAGCGACACCACGCCGCCACTGCTGAAGACGGCGAAGACGTGCTTGCCGTCGGTCGTCGGGGTGGGCGTGGCGTACGAGTTCTTCCCCTCCTTCCGCGTGGGCTCCTGCTCGAACACCTGTTTGTCCCACAGGATCCGCCCGTCGGATTTGTTCACGCAGATCACGTGGCACGCGACGCCGTCGGGCGAGGTGGAGGTGAGGAAGACGCGATCGCCCCAGACGATCGGCGAGGACCAGCCGAGGCCGGGGACGGCCGTCTTCCACCTCACGTTCTTCCCGGCCGACCACTCCATCGGCAGCCCCGTCTCCGCCGAGATCCCCTGCCCCGTCGGCCCGCGAAACCGCGGCCAATCCCCCGCCCGGGCGGACGACGTGATCCACAGCAACGACGCAGCGGCAAGGGCGACCGCAACTCGGCGCATCGAGATCCTCCGGTTTGGCCGGCAGTGTAACCGAAGGTCCGAACTCCTGCCTGTTGTGCGGTCCTGAAATGCAACCACAGGAAGTTGAACCGCGGATTACGCGGATAAAGAGAAATCCCGTTCTCCCATCCGTGCAATCCGTGCAATCCGCGGCTTTTCTTTGTCTTCCCTTCGTGTCCTTCGTGCCCCTTTGTGGACCAATTCGTCTTCTCCCCGCGCGCCGTCCGTTGTATGCTCCGGGGCTTTACGGAAAGGAGTCAGACATGCCGGTACGGAATGCGGAAGCGACGTGGAACGGGGGCCTGAAGGACGGGAAGGGGAACGTGAAGCTCGGGAGCGGCGCGTGGGAGGGGCAGTACTCGTTCACGAGCCGCTTCGAGAGCGGCACGGGCACGAACCCCGAGGAGCTGATCGGCGCCGCCCACGCGGCCTGCTACTCGATGGCCCTGTCGGCGGGCCTCGGCAAGGCGGGCTTCAGCCCACAAAGCGTCCACACGACGGCGGCGGTCACGATCGACAAAGTGGGCGAAGGCTTCAAGATCACCCGGATCCGCCTGCAGAGCCAGGCCAAGGTCCCCGGGATCGACCCGACCAAATTCCAGGAGATCGCCATCGCAACCAAGTCGGGCTGCCCCGTGTCGCAGGCGCTGTCGGCGACGCCGATTGAGCTGGAAGCAAAGCTCCTTTGAGGTGCGGTGCATTGCAAATTGGAAGGAAACGCGGCCGCCCGCCAATTTGCAATTATCAATTTGCAATTTGCAATGTATTCATCCCCTCTGCCACCAGAGTAACCCCGCCACGACGCAAGCCGCGCCCGCGACTGCCAGCAGCGACGCGATCGAAACCTCCCGCACCGGCCAATGGATGTCGAGCGGCTTGGCCTGGCCTGGCGGGACGACCACGCCGCCGGACCGGCGCGCCAGCTCGCGCATCGCGGCCAGGTCGTTGCCAACCTCATCGAACTCCGGCGCATACCGGCCCGCAAGCGCGATCCGGTCCAGCACCTGATCGCCGGCGCGGACTGTCGCGATCGCCGGCGAGCGCGGGGCTTGCATCGTCAGCTCATATCGCCCCGGCCCGGTCTGCGGGATCGGATGCCGGGGGGCGTTGAGTTCGAGCGACAGGTTTTGCCCATTCAGGTACTGGCGGCCGTCGACCGCGTCGATCGTCACGCGCAGCCGGGGACCGCTTTCCCAGGTCACGTGAAAGCGTGGGTCGCGCGGGGGACGCGCAACCAGCGACGCGAGTCGCTCGACCACGCCCGCGTCGGGCACGAACGCGGCCGCCAGCACGCGGCCTTCCCCGGCGTTCCACCGGGCCGCCATCGGGACCGGCTCCGCCGCGTCCGGCCGGGCCTCGGCAAGCTTCGACGCGCCGTCCTTCATCCAAGTGCGGTTCCAGAGATCGGTCGATTGCGGCGGCATTCCCTGCAATGGACTTTCGAATGTGACCTTGACCGGCGTTCGCTGAACCTGCGGATTCCCCGCGGCCCGCGCCAGTTCGCGAACCGCGGCCGACCACCGCGACGGGTCAATCTCCGTCAGCACGCGCCCGCCCGTAAGCGCGGCGATCTGCCGCAGCATCGGCAGGGCGGTTCCCTCCCCAATCGCGAGAAGGTGAAGGTGAATGTTTTTCGATTTCAGCAGATCCGCGAGTTGCGGTGCGCCGCTGATCTGCGTCTCGAAGTCGCTGAGCACCAGGAGCTGAACCGGCATCTTCCCGTCGGCGGATCGAGCGATCGCTTCGAGCGCGGGCTGGAGGTTCGTGGGGCCGTGCGGGTAGGCATTGCCGAGCGGGATCGGCTGCTTGGCCGCTTCACGTGCCGGTATCGCGTCGATCCACCACTGCAGCGTCTCGGCGAAGCAGCCGACGCTCGCCACGTCCTGGGGCGGGAGGTGCGGGAGCACCAGGGCGATCGCTCCGGTCGCGGACTGCCACCGCGTGCCGCCGGGCACCGCCTCGGACATTGACCCGCTGGCGTCGGCCAGCAGCACCCAATGGTTCGTCGGGGCCGGCGGGCTCGAGGCCAGCGGCGAGAGCGCGTCGATCGGCGTCCCCTCGTACCCGCCGGGAGCGAACGCGCGGTTGCCGCCGAGGATCAGCAGGCCCCCGCCCAAGTCGCGGACGTATTGCTGCAGCCGTTGCTGCTGCAGGTCGCTCAGGTCGGAGGCGGCGACGTTGTCGAGAACGATGACGGCGGCGCTCAGGTACGCATCGGGTTCCGTCGGCAATTCGCCTGGATTCATCACGCGCCACCCGCTGCCCGGACCCGATCGGCCCACCCACCACCGCTCGAATTCCTGAGGCGGCGGGACCACCGTCGCCAGCGCGTCGTTCTCCGGCCAAGGGTCGCCGGGCGATAATTCCGCGGCAATTTGTGACGCGCCTCTCGCCAGCGGCCGGGTGATGACGAGCGATCCACCCGGGAGCGTGGTTGGGTTCGCGGGACTCGTCCCATTGAGCGTCAGCCGGCGCGGGTCGCCGCCGTTGCGGAGCGAGACGGCGGCTTCGGTCCCGCGGATCTCCAGGCTCGCCACCGCCGCGTCGGGCGGGTCGTCGAGGCCGACGTCCACGCACACGTACGTCGGCGGCGACTGCTCGGGCAACGCGAACCGGCAGTCGCTGAACAGCAGCACCGCCGCCGCGGCGGGGGGCGAATACCGCGTGCAGTCTGCGTGGAGGTCGGGGAGTCGAGGCCCGCTCGCGTCGGCCGGGCGGGTGCCGTCCGCAAAGTATTGGATGCGGTAGGGCGTGTCGCGGAGCAGTTCGGCGATCCGACGCTCGAGCGTCGCGCGATCGCGGTACCGCGCGGTTCGCGTGCTGGGCGATAAGTCCACCATCACGGCGACCTCCTGCCGGGCGGGGCGGCGCCAGATCGGGTTCGCGGCGGCGAGCGCGAACAGGAGCAGTCCCGCGGCGCAGAGGATAAACGTCCCGCGCGGGGCGACGGGGCGACGGACGTATGTGATCAGGGCGGCGATTGCCGCCAGCGCGAGCACGGTCCCAGAAGCCCAACTCGCGTCGAAGGTCAGGGATGAGAAGGCGCGGTGCGTCATCGGGCCGAGGGTCATCCGCGTGACACGGGCGCCTCGCCCGTGCGTTCCATGCGCGGATGCACGGGCGGGGCGCCCGTGCCACGGGAGCAGCATATCCGATGCGGTGTCGCGCGTCCGCCGAGAGCAAACTTTGCCCGAACGCGGAGGGGTTTCGCGCCGTCGGGACCGCCGGAAGACCGCAATCCGACTGCGATCTGATCGCGCCGTGATTGCGAAACCGCACAGCGGTCTTGATACGCGCCAGCAGTTGAACGGCGTCCGCACGGCGAATCCGGTAATTCGCAACTCCCTTCGGTTGGCTGCCACCTCCCTTGCTCCATCCTCCCGCCCGCGGTAGACCCTTGCCCATGAGACCCGCACGATCGACGACGATCCTCAGCGTCCGCCGGGATGATCAGGTTGCCTTGGGGGGCGACGGTCAGGTGACGCTGGGGAACACGGTGGCGAAGCACGACGCGATCAAGATCCGCCGGGTGGGCCCTGGCGGGAAGGTGTTGACCGGCTTCGCCGGCTCCGCGGCCGACGCGTTCGCGCTGCTGGAGCGGTTCGAGAAGAAGCTCGCCGAGTTCCCCGACAACACCCGCCGGGCCGCGATCGAGCTGGCCAAGGAATGGCGGACGGACCGCGTCCTCCGAAGGCTGGAGGCGATGCTCGCCGTCGCCGACAAATCCGTCAGCCTCATGATCAGCGGGGCCGGCGACGTGATCGAGCCGAGCGACGGCGTCGTCGCGATCGGCTCCGGCGGCCCCTATGCGCTCTCGGCCGCTAAAGCGCTGCTGGAACATTCGTCGCTGGACGCGAAACAAATTGTCGAAACGGCACTGAAGATCGCGGGGGAAGTTTGTATTTACACGAACACGAACGTGAGAGTCGAAACGGTTTAACCGGGGAGCGCTCATGTCATGGGAATTGCGAGATAAAGAGTTCGAGTCCGTGATAAAGCTCGGCGCGCCTGCTCGCTACGAATATGCGATCAAGCGGATTGCGGATCGCCAAGAGGTATGGAGCCTCTGGGAAAATGGCTGGGTTCTCCTCGGAGCCGACGACGGGCGCGAAATGGTCCCCGTGTGGCCGCACGCTCGATTCGCCGCCGCGTACGCTGTTGGCGATTGGGCTGACCGAGAGCCCCGCGCCATCGAGCTCTCGGCCTGGATCGACCGATGGATACCCGGCATCACTCGCGACGGGCGTGCGGTTGCCGTATTCCCCACGCGAACGGCGGACGCCAACCGCGGCACCGTTGTCGAGCCCGAACAGATGCTGCAGGATCTTCGCGGTGAACTGGATATGGTTGAGTGATATGTCGGAAAAGGCCCGGATCGTCAATCAGATTGATGCCGAAACGCCCGCCGAGCGTCTGGCCCGCTCGCGGCCCCTCAACGGCGGGGAACGCGAGTAATGGAGGCGGTTCAAGGAGAGAGGGTGACGAAACACGACCGCTGCTATCCTTGCGTCCCGCTTCGTCGCTTGTCCACCTTTGGCGCGGGTACGACATGTACGTTCAGTTTCGCACGCAGTGCCGCCGCGATGCGGTTCGTCTCCTGGATGTGCTGATGCAGGTCGCCGCGATGCTGGCGTGCGATCTTCTCGCGGACCCGACGGACGTCATCGACCGCGGTCGCCTCCGGCGGATTTTGTTCGGTGTCACTCATCATCGTTCTCCACGATCAACAGGTCCGGCGTGACGATCTGCGGAGCCGCCAGATTAAGTCTGGCGCAAATGACCGCAAGATGGGTCCGCTTGTTCGGGTTGGCCAAATGCTTTTGGTTCCATGTAAGCAGGTAATCCATCTGGTGGATTACCGCTGCCGCAACATGGATTGCGTCACCGGCCACGGAAGGACCCGGCATCACTCGCTCGCGGACGAGCAAGTCCGCCAAGATTCCGACCTCGGGGCCGAGAGCCACCGCAGCCAATCCGCTCATCATGGCGAGGGCGGGTTCCCGCACCGTGTCGGGGAAGTCCGGATCTGACAATTCGCGGATCACCTCATCCGAGATGAAAAGCTCGAACGCCTTCGCCTGCGTTTGCCACCAGTTCAAACTCGTCGCACGGCGTCCCAGATCGATCGCACCGGTGCGAATCGTCACGCACTCACTGAAGAAACTGGTTTCGAGATAGACCTTTGCCACACGAGCATCTCAGCAAATCCCGCGGCACGCTCGCGTGTCGCTATTCCTCGTCATCCTCATCCTTTTTGCTCGCCGCGACTTTCGTGCGCTTCGGCGGCGTGCGCTTCGGGCCTTGGCTCCGGAGGATCGCGTGCCAGAACTCCTGCTCGTTAAGGGAGGTGCCGGCGGCCTTGTTGAACTCGGCGCGGGCGGTCTCGAACGCCTCGCCGTAGGGGAGGATCTTCCCGCCGGTCAGGTGGCGCGAGAGGATCGCCTTGAGTTGCTTGATCTGCTCGTCGGTCACGCCGGGCGGCAGCGTGATCTGCCCGCTGACGTTGCCGCTGCTGCGGACGTACTTGATGATCGCGCCGAACACCTGCTCGCGGTCGGCGTTCTTGAACGTGCGGTCCTGGAACCCCTGCCACAGTTCATCGAACTGCGGCGTGTAGGGCAACTCGTCCCGCGCGATGCCCGCCGCGTTGTAGAGTTCCTGCAGGTGCTCGACATCGATCGCGTTCAGTTTCAACGGGACGGCCATGGTTCGCTCCTTGCGGCGCCGGTAGATCTCGAATCCTTGAATTGTAGGGGTTTTCCCGATCCGCTGCCAACGGGCGCGGGACGAAAAACGGCATTGCTGATTTCGGATTGCGGATTAGGGGAGGGCGACCCTCCTGCCGAGCCGCGGTTTTCGCGCAACGTCCGGCTCGGCGGGAGCCTCGCCCTCCCGATTACCGGCCTTTCATTCCGCAATCCGAAATCGGCAATGCATTCCGCCTTTGACATCGACCCGCTCTTCCCGAAATGATGCCTCCCATATGTGGTTCGAACCGGTGAATGGGAAACCCGATTGGTCGGCCGCGGCAAGGCACCTGGCGAAGTCGGATCCGATGCTGGGCGCGATCGTCCGGCGGGTCGGGTCGTGCGGGCTGGCGCCCCGGCGAGATTATTTCGTCCTGCTCTGCAAGGCGATCTTTAACCAGCAGCTCTCGGTGAAGGTCGCGGCGGTGCTGTTCGCCCGGTTCCGCGACCAGTTCCCGCAAAAGCGGCCCACGCCGCAGGCGGTGCTGAAGTTCCTTGACGGAGACCCTGAGCGGGTCCGCCGCGTCGGCCTCTCGCGCCAGAAGGCGGCCTACCTGCGCGACCTCGCCCAACACTTCGTCGACGGACGCATCCCGACGCGCAAGCTGTTGCGAATGGAGGACGAGGAAATCATCGAAGCATTGATCGCGGTGAAGGGCATCGGCCGGTGGACGGCGGAGATGTTCCTCATGTTCGTCCTCAACCGGCCTGACGTGCTGCCCGTGGACGACCTGGGGCTGCGCGAAGGCGTGCGGGAGATCTACGGACTGGAAAAGCGCCCGACCGCCGCGGAAGTGACGGCGCTGGCCGAGCCTTGGCGGCCTTACCGCACGGTCGGGACGTGGTACGTCTGGCGCAGGAACACGAACGGGGCGAAGACATAGCACCCGGAGCTAGAACGCGCCCCCTTCTTGCTCCCGCTCCCTCCAGGAGAGGGATCGGGTGAGGGCGATCTGTAGGGGCGAACCTTGTGTTCGCCCTCCCCTGCAGGGGCGAATCTCGTATTCGCCCGCCTTGCCGCACATCAACGAAGAGGGCGAACACAAGGTTCGCCCCTACCGGAGGCGCTCGCAATTCCCCCTCACCCCTACCCTCTCCCGGAGGGAGAGGGGGAAAGGCCCCGCTCGGCTGTCGGTTTGCGCTGCATCATTCCGCGATCATTGTCCCGGCGGCCCGACCGCCACCGGCGGCTCGTCGATCCGCGTCCGCACCCACCACGCGCCGGTCGCGCGGCGCTGGGCGGGCGTGGTGAAGTGGTAGTCGTAGAGCGCGATCCGCACGTATTTCGGCGGGTGATCGGGGAACGGGTTTCGGGCCATCAGCGCGAGCACCGCCGGGTCGCCTTCGCGGAGGCGTTCGAGGAAGTTCCACACCCATGGGTCGGCCTGCCGCGAGTCGTACAGGCCGAGGGCCGCGAACCACAGTTGCCAGTCGAGCCGTGGCATGTGCGGCGTGCAGAACCCCGGCCGCCGGTAGACGTCGCCCGGCTTGTACTTGAACGCATACTCGAGCCACCGCGTCCCGTCGTCGCTCCCCTCCACGATCACCTCGGGCCGGCGGGTGGTCATGTCCTGGAACAGCCCGTACCCGTTGATCGACTCGAATGGCAGCACCGTCAGATATGCCCTGAGCAGCGGAGCCGGGACTGATTGGATCTGACCGATTTGAATCAACCCCGCGACGATCGAGAGCACCACGATCGCGACCGCGACGGGCAAGAGCACTGCCCCTCTGATGGCGCGGCCCCAAAGGCCCACGGCGCTGCCGTGGGGCTCCGGCTCGTTTGGCACCGCCTTTCGCCTTCGTCGCAATCGCATGAAGACGTCGTCGTCCAGCAGCGGGATGCAGAGCACGAGCGCCAGCAGGTTGAAGAACCCGTAGTTCCCGGTCGCCAGGATGAGGATCTGCAGGAATGCGGTCGCCGCGCAGGCGAATAATCGGGCGCGGCGCGGGAAGAAGAACAGGAACGGGATCAGCCCCTCGATCACCAGCACGCCCGCGGTCGAGCACGACTGGAACCACGCCGGCAACTGGAACGCGTACCAGCTCGTCCACGTGGGCAGCGGCTGCGTCTCGTAGTGATACCGCATCGCGGTCAGGTCTCGCCAGGCGGGCGGGTTGTCCGCAATCCACTTCACCAGCCCCGACAAGAACATCAGTCGAAAAACCAACCATCGCAGCAGAAACACCCCGATCCGCGACGGCCGGGACGGC
The DNA here is from genome assembly GCA_036495445.1 of Tepidisphaeraceae bacterium. GTDB lineage: Bacteria > Planctomycetota > Phycisphaerae > Tepidisphaerales > Tepidisphaeraceae > DASXMX01. The sequence goes on along the minus strand of DASXMX010000147.1, from coordinate 19,778 downwards.
CGTGCGCGCCGTCCGAGCAGCAGCCCGGGCTTCACCCGCCACGACCACGGCGCCACCAGGATTGCGAGCAACCCCGACTCCAGCAGCAGCGCATCCCACTGAAACCCCAAAAACGGCTGCCCCACGCTGACCAGCGACAAATAAAACACCCAAAGGACGATCAGCGCGGGCAGCGGCAGGATGCCCAGGATCACCAAGCATGCGGCCGCGACTCCGCCCCCGCAGAGGGCATGAAGGAACGAATCGCTCGTGTTCCACCAGCAGAGCGTCGGCAGGTGCAGGCACCGCCCAATGCCCCAAGGCCCCCAACTGTCAATCTGATTTCGGGCGAACTCCATCGTCATCCGGATCGGCGCGATCCCCCGGCTGCCGAACAGCCCGTCCACCTGCACCCACAGGGAGACGAACGCGATCAGATAGATCACGCCGAGTGCCCGCAGGAGAATCGCCCGGGTGATCGCGTATTCGTGACGCGGATCTGACGCCTCCGGGAACAGCCACCGATCGAACCGATCGAGGCTCGTGCGGCGCGCCGCGATGAACCGGTAGAGCGCGTTCGATGCCCCCGCGAACCCCGGCACGTGCTCGTACGCCCAAAGCCACCCGCGGTTTCGCCCCGACAGCGCAAGAGCGCGAAAGACCGCTTCGGCCGCCTCGGTGGTTCGTCCGTCCGGCTCGACGAGCCAAACGGAGCGATCAAACGCCGTCCGCGGGATCTGCGGGAATCGGCCGGTCGCCTCCCGGCTCGCAACATACTCGACCGCGTCCCCGGTGATCCGTTGCCACCGTGCGACCCACCGTCGGCAAAACGCGCAGCCCCCGTCGTAGATCAGCGCCGGCCGGGGCCGGGGAGGGGACACGCTCGCATCAGGGTTCGTCACCGCGATCGACCCTCTGTGCTGCACGGTTTCGTCGTGCTGAATCGAGGACCCATCTGCGTGTCCTCACTCTCCTTATCCCGCTGCGGATTCCGGACGTCAATCGGAAACCTGAGGAAGGTCGGGTGCATCGGGCGTGAGGTCTTTCGCCGCTTACCGCTTCGCGAGCGAACCGCCGCTCGACATCAGCGGACTGATTGCGAAACCGCCCAGCGGCGAGCAGAGGTTCATCGAAGCGACAGCGATTCCCGCCTCGCACATCCCGTGAAAGACAAAAGCCGCGCGGGTCTCGCGCGGCTTCTGGGCGTTTGCTGATCCACTTCGTCGCTACCCGATCTATCCACGGTCGGAGGATACGGCTCCGCAGGAGTGCGACCCGAGCGCCGGCCGGTTACCATACGGCAGGGGTCGGGCGAACGACCTTCGCTCGATCGCGGCTCCTGCCCTGCCGGAGGCGCCCACGCACAACCCATAAGGTGATGGTATGGACGAAGCTGACTTTGCTGTACTAAACGAGCATTTGAAGGAATTGCAGCCGATTCTGGACGATTTCTGCGCCCGCAACGGGTTTGTGTACGTGAACAGGAAATCGTTGGGACGATACCCGAGGATTCGTATCGAAAGAACCGGCACAACCAAAATTTGGTTCGATTTGTGGATGGAATATGATAAGGACGGACGACGCTTTGAACGGTTCAGGCGTGATCTTCCCTACGAGTTGAGCGCTGGGGCATATGTTGATGTGCAAGACGGTTCGAAGTATGGCACCCGTTTTGGGAAGGTCATCCAGTGCTTTTCCGGTAAGCCCTTTGACCAGGTCGGCGCGGTCTTGCAGTATGAGATGCAAAAACATCTTCCGGTCCTGGAAACATGGGACGCGCAATACTTGAAGGACAACGCCAAGAAGGTGCATCTTGGCACCTGAACTTTACCACTGTCCGACGGTCCGACGGGAGCCCTAACGAACATAGGGAAATGGCGAATGCCGATTGCGGAATGGGGGGGGTGAAGACCGGCGGTTTGATGGATGGGGTGCGGCTGTGAAGCTGGGGAATGTCCCACGCAAGAACCAGATAAGTGCCTCGCCACGGCGGGACATTATGGGACATTTTGAGACATCGTCGGGGGTCGATGTAAGGCCGTGGGGCAGGGCTGCCCGGGTTGTCAGGGGATTTGGCCTTTCATGCGCTTGTAGCGTGCGATGGCGGTCAGGGGGAAGTAGAGGCGGTAGAGGTGGTAGTTGAGGTAGAAGACCTTGGGGAAGCCAGTGCCGGTGTAGAAGTCTTCGTTCCAATTCCCATCAGGACGTTGGTGCTCGGCCAGCCAGTGCAACGCCCGCTGCACCGCCTCCTCATCCGGCCCGCACGCGGCCATGAGGGCCATGGCGGCCCAGGCGGTCTGCGAAGGCGTTGATTCGCCCTGCCCCTTGAGGCTCGGGTCGTCGTAGCTCTCGCAGGTTTCGCCGAAGGAGCCATCCGGCTTCTGCACGCTCTTGAGCCAGGCCGCGGCCTTCTGGATGTAGGGCTGGGTCATGTCCTCGCCCACCGAGCGCAGGCCGGTGAGGATCTGCCAGGTGCCGTAGATGAAGTTGACGCCCCAGCGGCCCCACCAGCCGCCGCACGCGTCCTGGCCGGCGCGGATGAAGTCGATCGCCCTGCGGATGAACGGCGCGTTGGCGCGGAACCCGTTGTGCCCGAGCGATTCGAGCACGCGGCCGGCGATGTCGGGGCAGCTCGGGTCCTGCATCGCGTTGTGGTCGGCGAAAGGGACTTTCTCGAGGATCGGCCGGTCTTCCGTGTGATCGAACGCAGCCCACCCGCCGTCGTCGTTCTGCATCGCCAAGAGCCAGTTGATGCCGCGCCGCACCGCAGCACTTGCGACCGGGCCGCCGGCCCGCTTCAAGGCCATCGTCACGGCGGCGGTGTCATCCACGTCGGGGTAATGCGGGTTCTCGTACTCGAAGAACCACCCGCCCGGCTCGGCGCCGGGGACGTTCTTCACCCAGTCGCTGGTGATCTTGCACTCCTTCGCCAACAGCCACACCGAGGCGCGCTGGGCGGCGTCGCTCTCGGGATCGATGCCCGCCTCAGCGAGGGCATGCAGCGCCAGGCCCGTGTCCCACACGGGCGAGAAGCAGGGCTGGATGCGGATCTCGTCGTTGCCCAGATCCACGAAGAAGTCGCGCAGGTGCTTGTGGGCGAGCTTCACGCGCGGGTGATCGTCGGGATAACCCAGGATGCGGAAGACGATCAGGATGTAGACCATCGGCGGGAAGATCGCGCCCAGGCCCTCCGAGCCTTCCAGGTGATCCAGCAGCCACTGCTCGGCCATCTTCATCGCGCGGGCCCGCAGGCGGAGCAGCGGCCGCTTGTTGTAGATCTTCAAAAGCTGGTCAATGCGGAGAAACAGATCGCCCCAGCTCTTGGGCACGATGCCGGCGGCCGAGCCGAGGCGGTTGGCGGCCCCGCGGTCGAGGTACAGCTCGTCGATCCGCAGGTTCTCGGGGACGTGCCGCACCGACTTATAAGTCGTGACGATCCCCAGCGGCAGAATCATCGTCCGCGTCCAGGCGGAGACGTTGTACAGGTTGAAGTAGAACCACTTGGGCAGCAGGACGATCTCCGGCGGGATCGCCGGGCAGGCGTCGAAGCTGATCTGACCCAGGCAGGCGAAGTAGAACTTGGTGAAGCTGTTGCACTTCTCCGCGCCGCCCATCGAGCGGACCAGCTCGCGAGAGCGCAGCATGTGCGGGGCGTTGGGGTCGTCGCCCATCAGCTTGAGGGCGAAGTAGCCTTTGACCGTCGCCGAGATGTCGGCGGGGCCGCCTGGAAAGAGGTTCCACCCGCCGTTGTCCATCTGGATCCGGCGGAGGTAATTCGTCACCTTCGGCAATGCCTCGTCGTTCTCCTGGCCGAGGATCCACTTGAGGAGGATGTATTCGGATTCGAGGATGCTGTCGCCCTGGAGCTCGCCGCACCAGTGGCCATCGGCCTTTTGGATGGAAAGCAGGGCGGCCTTGGCCTTCTCAAAGGCGCGATCGATCGCAATTTGGGCTTCCGGCGCCGGCGGCACCGGCAGCGTCCGAACCACCGGTTCGTTTGGAACACCGCGGGCGCGAACCGAGGACGCACTGATCGAAACCGTCACGGTAAAGAACTCCTATCCCTCGACGAGTTATTGCAAGCGCCCGCGTTTGCCCCCTCTCCCTCCGGGAGAGGGTAGGGGTGAGGGGGAATTGCGAGCGCCTCGCTTGCTGTTCGAACCTCTTTCGCGGTTTCCCCTCACCCCAGCCCTCTCCCGGAGGGAGAGGGGGCAAGAGGTGCTCTCCGCGTGCGAAACAAACCGATCGCAGGCAGACTCTCCACCCGTCGTTCCACAACGTCAACCGTCTTTGACTTCGAAAACGGTCGATATGACCCGCACCAGTCGCGATGAGTGAAGGCCAGCACCCTACCGCCAGCGGCCCCGGGAGGCAACTGCGGCGCGCATCGGTACCTGCATTCTACTTCGTGTTTTGGGGCGGGAAGGGGTGAATTCTCCAAGAGGGAGGGCGGCGGAAGATAAGGCGGGGGAGATGAAGCGGCTACCCACATCGCAGCCAACCGCATAGATTCTGGGTATCCGGCATGCTTCTGATCGCACGCTGATTTGGTAGCGTCATAGGCTAAAGGGATATCAAAACATTGTTTTCGTCCACAGGCCGCAAAAGTAAAACCAGGCTACAACAACAGTGGCGGTAAAGACCATCCTCGCCCAGAATCTCACGGGATGTTCGCTCTTGCGTAAGCCCTTAAACGTTTGACCTCTTCGGAATTCGAGGCCTGCGATCACCACGATGCCGACCCCGCAACCCCACATGAATAACAGGCCCACGCTGAGCATCAGGCGATCCAAAAGGCCATGCATGTTCCCAACCTTATCTCCCGCGCATAGTATTGCCGCCTTGGGCGGGACAGGAACTCTGACGTTGGCAATTACGTCGGCGCAAGCGAATCCTTGTGCGGTGCTCTATCACATCCAGATGGGCGCCAACTGAACCGTCAGCTCCGGGAACAATGACGGAGTGACCGCGTCGGAATCCCGCCCCGCAGCATTCGTCTTGTACTCGTCCTGTTCGAGCTTCAGGCACTCCAGCGAATGGCGGAACGGGTCGAGCAGCCAGTAGTGGGGGATGCCGAAGCCGCGGTACCACTCGCGCTTGGTGATCTCGTCGTGGTCCTCGTGATCGAGGCTGAGCGACTCGACCACCAACGTCGGCGGCACCCGCAGCCGGCCGAACTTCACGCCCTTGCGGCGCTTGCGCGCCGCCTCGATCGCGGCCTGTTGCTGAAGCTGCGCGGGGGTGAGGAACATCGCATCCACCCTCGGCACGCGGATGCGGTTGATGACCATGTCCACCTCGAACGCGAATTCGCCGGGCAGGTTGTTCTGTTCCAGCTGTCGTTCGACCTGTCGCACCAGTCTTCGGAGCGGCAGGCTGCCTTCGAGATCTGCGGCGGGCATGCGGGTGAGCACCCCCTCGACGATCTCGTACCCGCCGCCATCCCAGATCGGCTCGATCGCCGGATCGTCCAGGTCCTCCTCGGTCCACCCGGTTGTCCCGGGCACGAACCGGCAGGGATGGGAGGCGTGAGTCGTCACGGAAGGATTATCCCACCGCTACGGACGGGAGGCAATTGTGGCCGATGCCGAGCCCTCTAAGGATGGATGGGGGGCGCGGGGTTCGGGCGGTGTGCCTCAAGTTCCCGCCCCCGGTACTCCGGGGGAGGGTTAGGGAGGGGGTTTCGGCCGTCGATTCTCAATACGTTGTTGCCACACGCACGGCCCCCTCCCCAGCCCTCCCCCGGAGTACCGGGAGCGGGAGAAGGATCCACCGAATCATGTCATCGCGACGATAAGGGATCCAACTCTGGCGCCGAACGAAATTCTCAGAGGGTCTCCAGATCGCTGAGCAGGTCATCGCCCGCCAGTTCCAGCACTGCAAGGACTTGTTCGCGTCACGCCTTCAAATCCATCAAGGAACTCGTCTACGGACTCTCCGGCGGCGATCGAGTCGAACAGGTTCTTGATCGGCACACGCGTGCCGTAGAAGCAGGGGGCGCCGCTGACGCGCTTTGGGTTGATCCAGATTAGCCCAAAGAGCGGATGCCCCGGCTGGATCTCTTGTCGCCTTCCAGTAGCCTGGGATCGACTGGCGCGACGCGCGCGAGCGGTGGACGACCGGTTGAGGGAAGCATGATCCCGGAATTGTATCGGAGAACCCGCCCCTTCGTCAGGACCGGCGGATAGCGACCTCGGCAATTCCTGCTGCCTTAAGAAACCTTCAAGCCCCATAGCCCCTCCGGCGGATGTAGCTATAATGCCGCCGCAAATCGGCAGGCGAAGACGTTTGAACGATTTTGACCGGGAACCCGCCGCCCCGGCCGCGCGCCGCAGTGTTGTTTGGCGGCGGGCCAGTGCCAACGGACGGGTTCGATCCCACAGGGCCGTGAGTGAGCGAGTGATGCACACTGACTTTTTCGCGTGGCTGCAGCAGCACCAGGGTCGTCAGTACGACCTGCACATGAAGCACATCAACCCGTCGTTCGTGAAGATGCTGCGGGCGATCGGGTTCGACAAGAAATACGTCCGCGGCGAAGGGCCGTACCTGTGGGACGCCGACGGGACCAAGTACCTTGACCTGCTCACCGGATGGGGCGTGTTTGCCTTGGGCCGCAATCACCCCAAGGTCCGCGCGATCCTGCAGCAGCTCATGGCCAAGGACCTGCCGAACCTGGTTCGGATGGACTGCAGCCTGCTGAGCGGGCTGGTCGCCGAGATGCTGACCAGGCACACGCCCGACTCCCTTTCGCGCGTCTTCTTCACCAACAGCGGGACGGAGACGGTGGAGACGGCGATGAAGTTCGCCCGCTGCGCCACGGGCCGCAGCGGCATCATCTACTGTGACCACGCCTTCCACGGCCTCACCACGGGATCGCTGGCCGTCAACGGCTCCAATTTTTTCCGCGAGCGGTTCGGCGAGCTGATGCCGGGCACGCGGATGATCCCGTTCAACGACCTGCCGGCCCTCGAGGAGGCGCTGTCGAGCAAGAAGGCCGCGGCGTTCATCGTCGAGCCGGTGCAGGGCAAGACGTGCGAAGTCGTCGCCGACGGGTATTTGGCCGAGGCGCAGCGCCTGTGCCGCAAGTACGGGACGATGCTGATCGTGGACGAGGTACAGTGCGGCCTGGGCCGCACGGGCAAGTGGTTCGCCTTCCAGCACTGGCCCGAGGTCGAGCCGGACATCATCTGCACCGCCAAGGCGCTCTCCGGTGGCTACGTCCCCGTCGGCGCCGTGATCACGCGGCCGCGGATCATGGACTGCGTCTTCGACTCGATGGAGCGGTGCGTCGTCCACTCCAACACCTACGGCCAGAACGACATGGCCATGGCCGCGGCCCTGGCGAGTCTGTACGTGATCGAGGAAGACAAGCTGGTCGAGAACGCCGCCGAGGTGGGGAACTACGTCTTCGAGAAGCTCAAGCCGATCGCCGAGAGCTGCCCGTTCGTCTCGTCGGTTCGCGGCAAGGGGCTGATGTTCGCCCTCGACTTCGCCCGGCCCAAGACGTCGTTCAAGCTGAAGATGGCCTGGGACATGGTCCACAAGCTGAACTACAGCGTCTTCGGCCAGATGGTCGTCATCCCGCTGATGCAGAAGCACCACATCCTCTCGCAGGTGGCCGGGTACCACATCGAGGTGATCAAGTTCCTGCCCGCGATGGTGGTGACCAAGCAGGACATGGACTGGTTCCTGGCCGGCCTCAGCGACGTGCTGGCCGAAACCCAGCGTTTCCCCGGCGCGGCATGGGAGACGGTCGCGGGGCTGGCGAAGCGGACCGCGTCGGCGCAAGTGCAAGCGGCCGGGTAGAACCCGTGCTGGAGGAGTTCCGGGGCGGGGTGAGAACCCTCGAGGTGTAAAGCCGCCCCCTCCGCCCATTTGCATTAAACGGCGCAACGGCAGCAGACGTAGTTCTAACGGTCTGCCCTTTGTCATGGGGAGAGATCCGTTGCCGAAGCGCGTTCCCATATCACGATTGCTCGTGCCGCTCATCTGTGCGGCGGCTTTGTGCTCGTCCGTCGCCCGAGGCGCGGAGGGCGACGCCAACGACGACGCCCAATGGGCCCGGACGCGCGCCGAGGCGATGAAGGCGTATAAGAGCCAGGTCGCCCCGTTCGTCTCGACGTACTGCGGGCGCTGCCACGCGGGAAACCACCGAAAGGGCGGGGTGAGCTTCCAAACCGCGTTGAAGAATCCCGCAGGGGCGTCCTTCAAATTGGTGTGGGAGCGAGCAGCCGGGCAAATCAAGACGCACAACATGCCGCCGGACGATGAGGACGACCAGCCCAGCGACTCGGAGCGCGCCGCGGTGGTCGAATGGATCGCGGGGATCAAGCGGCTGAGCCCCAAAGACCCGGGCCTGTTCGTCATTCGCCGGTTGAGCAAGGTCGAATACGGCAACACGCTGCACGACCTGTTGGGCGTCGACCCGCAGGTCGCGCGGGACCTGCCGGACGACGTGTTCGGCGCCGGTTACACCAACACGCTGTCCCCGATGCTGATGGAGCAGTACCTTGCGGTCGCCAACGAGGTGCTGGACCGGGCCCTCGCGCCGCCGGGAGCGCCGCCGACCGCGGTGCAGCAACGCCTGTTCGGCGATGATCCCGGCACGGAGGCCGATCGCAAAGTAGCGGCGCAGAAGATCGCCGAGTCGCTCGCCCGCCGTGCCTACCGTCGGCCGCCTTCGGAAGCGGAGGTCGACCTGCTGGTGCGGGTGTTCGACTTGGCGGCCGGCCAGGGGAAGACGTACCCGGAGGCGTTGCGCCTGATGCTGAAGGCGATCCTTGTTTCGCCGCAGTTTCTGTTCATCACGCCGGGCCCGTCCGATCAGGCCGAGGAAGCGCATGCGGCGGGGAACGTCGTCCCGCTCGACGACTATCAGTTGGCCTCCCGCCTCTCGTACCTGTTGTGGGCGACGATGCCGGACGCGGAGTTGTCGGCCCTGGCCGATGCGGGGAAGCTGCACGAACCCGACGTGCTCGCCGGCCAGGCCCGTCGAATGATGGCCGATCCGCGGTCGCAGGAGTTGTTCGAAGGCTTCGGCGCGCAATGGCTCGGCCTGGACAAGCTTGTCGGCAAGGCTTTCGACCCGGGGAAATTCCCGCAAATGAACCGCGACCTGCGCGCGGCGATGTACGACGAAGCGCGCCTCTTCTTCGACAGCATCCTGCGCGAGAACCGCAGCCTGACGACCTTCATCGACGGCGACTATACGTTCCTCAACGGCACGCTGGCGCCGATTTACGGGATGGAAGGCACGGTCAGCGGCCCGGCGATGCGACGGGTCAAGCTGAGCGACGCCAATCGCGGCGGCATCCTCACGATGCCGGGCGTGCTGGCGACCAGCTCGTTCCCCAATCGCACCAGCCCGGTGAATCGCGGCGTATGGGTGCTGGAACAGATTCTGGGCGAACACATTCCCCCGCCGCCACCGAATGTCCCGGCACTGGATAAGCAGAGCGAGCAGTCCGTGGCGACCCTGACGGTGCGCCAACGCACGGAAATGCATCGTGCCAACCCGGTGTGCGCGAACTGCCACAAAGTCCTCGATCCGATCGGCTTCGGGCTCGAGAACTTCGACGCGATCGGCCGCTGGCGCGACCACGATGATTCGGGCGGCGCCATCGACGCGACGGGCGAACTCCCGGGCGGCAAGCGATTCGGCACGCCGCGGGAGCTCAAGCGGATCATCGCCGCGCATTCGGACGAGTTCTGCCGGAACCTGACCGGCAAGCTGCTGGCCTACGCGTTGTGCCGCCAGTTGGAAGGCTACGACGAGGTCGTCGCCGACCGGCTCGCCGACGCCACCGCCGGCGACGGCTACCGAATGCAAACGTTGGTGGTTGGCGTCGTCACCAGCTATCCTTTCACCCATCGTCGGCTTGCGAGCCGGGGAGAGACAGCCCATGCGAAATAACCTGCGAATCAGTCGTCGGACCTGCTTGCGGGGGCTCGGCGTCGCCCTCGCGCTGCCCTGGATGGAGAGCAAGGCGTGGGCCGATCCGTCCAAAGGGGCCGCGTATAAGCCGCCGGTGCGCCTCGGATTCATGTACATGCCGCACGGCGTAATCATGGAGCGGTTCTGGCCCGCCGATCCGGCCTCCTACCTGTCGTCGCCCCCGCCGATCCTCGAACCGTTGCGGCCGGTGCTCGACCAATGCCTGCTGGTGAAGGGAATCAGCGGCGTGCCGATCGCCCCGCTGAACGGTGCGCCGCACGCACTGGAACTGTCGACCTGGCTCACCGCCACGCTGCCGGACACGGAACGGCGGGACGTGGTCAACATCGCGATCTCGGCCGACCAGGTCGCGGCCAACTACGTCGGCGGGTTCACGCCGCTGCCGTCGCTCGAACTGGCGACGATGCCGCAGACGCACATGGAACACCAGGAGGGCCTGAACGAAGCCTATTACTCGCACTGCAGCTTCCGCGGGCCAACCCAGCCCATGCCGGCCGAGATCAACCCGCGCGTGGTGCTCAAGCGGCTGTTCCAGTGCCGCGAGGCCGGCCCCGCGGGCGCGAAGACGGCAACCGCCTCCGACGCCCTCGACCGCTCGATGCTCGACCTCGTGCTCGGCGGCGCCAGGGACCTGCGCGGGACGCTCGGCGCCGCCGATCAGCACAAGCTCGACGAATACCTCGACAGCGTCCGGTCCGTCGAGCGGCGGATCGCCGCCATTCAGCAGCGACAAATCGATGCCGCCAAGGCGAAGGCGGGCGTCCGCACCGGCAGCCGCGCCTTCCACGATTCGGCGCCGATCGAGATCAGGATCCCCGAGGGCGACAAGCGCAGCGAGTACATGCAGGTGATGTGCGACCTGAACGTGCTGGCCTTCCAGACTGATCTCACGCGGGTAAGCACCTACATTGGTTCGACGCCCAACGGCGTTTCCTACCCCGAGCTCGGCTTCGCCGACGAGCACCACTCCGTCACCCACCACAACTACGACCCGGTGAAGCTCGACAAGGTCACGAAGATCAACGCGTTCAACGTCGCCCAGTTCGCCTACATGGTCAAGCGGATGGCCAGCCTGAAGGAGGGCGACGGCACGCTGCTCGACAACTGCATCATGATGTGGGGATCCGGCCTGGAGGACGGGAACAAGCACGCCCGCGAGCACCTGCCGTTCGTCATCGCCGGCAAGGGCGGCGGCACGCTGAAAACCGGCCGCTTCCTGCCGGACGTCAAGGCCAACCAGGGCGACCTGCTCGGCACGCTCCTCACCTGCGCCGGCGTCCCGCAGGATCGCCCGATCGGCAACGCCACGCGGCCGTTGACCGAAATGATTGCAATGTGAGTCGCGCTTCCGCCACGTCCTGACCGCGTTCCCGCGCGGAATTGGCGCTGCGAGGTAATGCGCGCCGTCAATCCGCGAACTCCGGCCCAAGCCGGGGCAGAGCACGGAAGGGGCCGTGCCATTGACGAACCCCCGCCCCGGCGCCGCCCCGGGCCCGGACGCGCGATCCCGATCCGCAGAACGAAGAGCGCTCCCAGACCCGGGGCGGCGCGGCGATATCCGTTGTTCGAGCCCGATTCGTTTTCGGCGCCGCTCTGCCCCGGCTTGGGTGGGGCACTCCGGTCCCATCAAGTCAGGCAAACCTTAATGTCTCCCCCCGCAGGCACGATCGCGTCCGATAATCCGCGGGCGATCGGGTAACCCCAGGCGCGTGCGTCGCTTGCACTCAACTCAAGCCACCGCCTATGGGACCCGAATGGTACGGTAGGTTCGCAGGGGATGTCGTATGGCAACCATCCTGATCGTCGATGACGAGCCCATCCTCCGGCAGTTGTTCCAGAACGTGCTGGAGCACGACGGCCATCTTGTGCTGACCGCCGCCAACGGCCGTGACGCGCTGGAGGTGATGCGCGAGCGCGTGCCGGACCTGATCATGCTCGACCTGCTCATGCCGACGATGGACGGGACCACATTCCTGCGGCTCATGCGCCGCCATTCCGACTGGGCCCACGTGCCGGTGGTGATCATGTCGGCCGTGGCCAGCGAGACTCACATCCGCAACGTCGGTGCGCTGGGGGTGAAGGACTATCTGCTGAAGGCAGGGTTTTCGCTGCCCGCGCTTCGGGAGCGGATCCGCAAGTACCTCGAGCCGCTCCCCGAGCCCGCCGATCCCTTGGGCGACGTGCCGCCCACAACGCTGTTGGTCGAATAGCGCCCGCCCCTCTCTCGAGTCGCGACCACGTGAGTTATTTCTTGAAACTTGCTACCCTGTTTGCGCATTCAATCGTTGGGACCGATAGGCACTCGGGTTAAGGAGCAACGTCATGTGCAAACTGGGAACGATCGCGGCGTGGGCGATGTTGATTGCGGCAGCGGGTTTCACAGCCATCTCCGCCCAGGCGGCGGACTCGCCCGCCGGGGTAGGCGCGTCGCAGGACGTGACCGCGGCGACGCCCAGCGCGGACCAGATGCTGAAGGAGTTCAACGCGCTGCGCCCGCCGGCGGTGGACGCGTCGAAGCGGACCGACCCGCAGTACGTGCGGCAATACATTGCGCAATACAATGAGATCCGTCAGAAGCGGGCCGACCTGGCCCGCAAGTTCGCCGACACCTACCCCGACCGGCCCGAGGCGGCGAAGATGCTGCTGGTCGTCGCCCAGTCGACCCAGGATGACGACAAGCGGATGGAGGTCTATCAGCGGATCGTCAAGAACTACCCCGACAGCGACGCCGCCAAGGTCGCCGCCGGCCCGATCCGGCAGGCCGAGGGCGTGGGCAAGCCGTTCGTCCTCTCGTTCACCGACGCGATCAGCGGAAAGAAGATCGACATGGCCGACCTCAAGGGGAAGGTCGTCGTCGTTGACTTCTGGGCCACCTGGTGCGGCCCGTGCGTCGCCGAAATGCCCCGCAACAAGGAAATCTACAGCAAATACAAGGACAAGGGCGTCGAGTTCATCGGCGTCAGCCTCGACCAGCCCGAGTCCGCCGGCGGGCTGAAGAAGCTCAAGGACTTCGTCGCCAAGAACGACATCCAGTGGCCGCAGTACTACCAGGGCAACTTCTGGGAGAGCGAGTTCTCCAAGTCGTGGGGCATCAACGCGATCCCCTGCGTCTTCATCGTCGACGCCGACGGCAAGCTCGCCTCCGTCAAGGCCCGGGGCCAGCTCGAAGTGCTGATCCCCAAGCTCCTCGCCCAACGCGACGCCGCAGGGAAGTCCGCGGAGCTGAAGTGAAAGACGAACAATTCGTTTTCGCGCGACGTCGCCGACGATCGTGATGACGTGAACGGCCGGCAAACTCATCGCATCCCGTCAGCCCGGGATTCCTTATCCTCGCTATCCGTGCAATCCGCGGTTCCTTCTCTTTGCTCAGAAGGGAGGACCGCGGATTACGCAGATAGCGCGGATGCAAGTGGAGGGGCCACCACATCGGGGAACTCATTCATGGCCCAGTGGTGTGCGTTGCCACACCGGCTTCCAGAGACCCTCGCTCGAGATTTCCGGCGCCCTGCTCCGCGGGGTTGGTCAGATTACGGCTCCTCCCATGAAACCTCATGATCAGCGTCCCGCCGGGCACGTTGTGCTTGCCATTACTCAAAACGCAATTCGAGGACAGTCGGCCGGTCGCCGAGCTTGAAGGTTCGTCGTAATGGCCTCCCTGTGTCACGGGGAGGCGGCACCAGCAGGAGTAAGGATTCGGGCACACGCCGTGTGCCCCTACGGGGCGCGGGATTCTTGCCTCGAGCTTTCCGGGGTGCTTAGGTCGAATCCCGCCTGCTGCTCGCGTTGGCGGCGGGTCTCCAGCCGCCAGGTGAGCAGGGAGCGGACGACCGCGTAGGCGGCCAGGTAGATGCACAGCGTGCCGACCGTCATCACCATGCCGAGGCTGCGGAGGCCCAGGTGGTGGCTGACGAGCCAGAAGAACCCGAAGCTGCTGCAGGTGACGAACGCGCACAGCAGCAGCGCGCGGTCGGACGGGTCCCACCGCCGCCAGACGCGGCGGGGGTTGTGCAGCGCCTCGCGGTAGCGGTGCATGAGGAACACGCCGTACTCGTGCCCGGCCCCGATCAGGATTGGCAGGCCGAAGAAGTTGGCGAAGTTCCAGCTCGCCCCCATCAGTCCCATGAGCGCCACCAGCATCGGCAGCCCCAGCGCCAGCACGCTCACCGCGATCAGTGTGTGGGCGATGCTCCGCAGGTCGATCAGCACGAGGATGAAGATCAGGATCAGCGCGTAGGCGGTCGCGTGGTAGAACGCCCGCTCGATCGACGCGGTCGAGTGGTAGATGTCTGACGCGATCCCGGTGACGTCCGGCGCGCCGGGCACGGCGGCGACCCGCGATTCCACGTCCCTCACGAACGCCCGCAGGTTTTCCCGCTGCCACAAATCCGCCTTCGGCTGGATGTAAAGCGCGTACACATACTGCCCCGGCGGCTGGCCGACGCTGCTGGCGAGGTGCTCGCGGAGCGCCTCGGGGAGCTTTGCCACGTCCACCGGCGGGGGCGTCGCCATTGCCATCAGAGATTTCAGCTCGTCCACGAACGCGACCTGCCACGCAGACAGCGCCGCGGCGACCTTCGCCGCGTCAGTGTTGGGCGAGGTGATCGCGTCAGCAAATTCCATGAGCTGGCCGGCGACGCGAGCGGGAGAGATGCCGACAGGCAGGTTCGCCGGGCGCGTCGCCGCCGATTCGGCGGCAATTGTGTTCGCCAGCGCGCGGGCCCGCGCGGCCAGGTTGTTCAGATCGCCCGGCGTGACGGGCGTAGGCGACGTCCACTCGATGTTCGGCAGCTCGTGTGCGTGTTGCGCGAGCCACTCGCGGTTGTCGATCGCCCGCAGGATGCTCTCGGTCCCCGCCACGGTGGGCGCGCCTTCAACGGCATCCCGCACACGCCGCAGTGTGTCCAAATCCTTTGACAGCACCACGGCCTCCCACGTCTGCAGCTTTCGGACGAGCTTCACAGACGGAAGGCCGGGCGACTGCAGGTCGAGCAGGTTCGGGTTGAACTCAGCCCGCATCATGAACGGGATGCCGGCCAATACGAGGACGATCCACGTCAGCGGCATCCACAGTCGCCAAGCCGAGCGGGGCGGCGCCTCGCCGTATCGCGCGGAAGCAGGGTACGGCTTGAGCTTGGGCGGGAAGAGCACGAGGATCGCCGGCAGCACCGTGTACCCCGCGACGAGGCACAGCAGCAGCCCGCCGCCGGCGATGATGCCCAGCTCGGCGGCGCCTTTGAAGTCGGTCAGGGCCGAGACGAGGAACGCGCCGGCCGCCCCCAGGCACGCCGTGTTCACCGGCGGGCCGACATACCGGAAGACGCGGGCGAAGACCGCCTCCGGCCGCACGTACCGCCGCGCCTCGCGACGGTACGCCGCCATGATCTGGATCAGGTAATCCATCCCGATCCCGATCAGCGCGATCAGGAAGACGGTCGACAGCAGGTTGAGCTGCCCGATGCTCAGCGTCGCCCACCCGAACGTCCAGCCTATTGCGACCGCCAGCGTGATCTCCGCCACCAGCGCCAGCCAGATCGACCGGAACGCGACGACCAGCCCAATGAAGACGACACTCAGCGCCAGGATCTCCGCCTTGCGGCCGTCCCGGTCGGTCATGCGGTCCTCGTCCGCATCAAGCACCGGCCGGCCGGTGAGGCCGACCTTGAACAGCGGAAACTTCGCTCCCTCCTGCTCGACGGCCTTGCGGATCGCCTCGATCGTGTCCGCCGCCGTTGTCAGGCCCGAGCGATGCTCCCGCTCGAACACGCGGATCAGCAACAGGTCGTGCGGCGGGTCATTGGGATCCGAGTCGGAGACGAAGAAATATCCCATTTCGTCGGGCGACGTGGCATTGGCCACGATCACGTCCGGCACCTGCCGGCCGATCTGCATCGGCGCGTTGGGTTCCCGAACGGTCGTCAGCAGCCCATCGACCACTGCGCTCAGCAGCGGCAACCCCTCCTGCCGCTGCCGCGACGGCGCGATGTTCATCCCGCCAAGATACCGCCCCAGCGGCGGGCCGCGGTCGAGCAGGCTCACCACGCCCGAAGGTTTGCCGCCGAACTCGTTGGCCAGTTGCGCCAGCCCCTTAAGCCCGTCGAACGACTCCGGCAGCAGCTTCGGTTCCTGAAACAAAATGCCCGGGGCGTCGCGATCATTCGGCGGCACCCGCTCGACCACCCGCCCGACGTGCTCCGGCATCGCGCGCAGCCGGGCCGTGATCGCGTCGGCCACTTCCACCCATTGCTTCGCCAGGGGCTTCACGTCCAGGCTGGCCGGCTCGATCACGACGTACGTCGCCTGGTTCTCCGGGAATTTGCGGTCGAAATCGAGCCAATCCGCAAAGAACTTGACCTTTGGTGAAAAGAGCTTGTTCTGGTCGCTGGAGATCGTGAGCCACTTGTAGGCGCTTCCTGCGCAGACGATGAGCACGACCGCCGCGATGCCCAATGTCAGCTTGGGCCGCGCGACCACCCCCAGAACCCCGATGACCAGTCGTCGTTGAACGAAACCCATCCGTGTGACACGTCTCCGTTGATTCGGGCGCGGATTCTACGGGGAGGGAAGGATGATGCATAGAACGCAGAGCGTACAACGTAAGGGGTTCCTTTACGCTCTACGCTCTATGTTCCACGGACCGATGTTTCACACGACCGACTCGTGCGGGCGCGGCTACTGCGCCCGCGCCTGCGCTATGATATGCTCCATCTTCGTGATCCGCCCCGACACGTTCCAGTCCTCGACGTAGAGGTTGGCCTGTTTGTCGAAGGCGACGCCGTGGGGGGCGTTGAAGATGCCTTCCTTCCAGTCCTTCGGCGGGACGTTGTAGTTGGCCTGCTGCTTGGGATTGTCGTTTTCACCCAGGACTGAAACGACCTTGTTGTTCTCGTCAAGGATGACCACGCGGCCGTCCAGTTCCGCGACGGCGACGTTCTTCCCATGGAAGGAGACGGAACAGGGGCGGTGGGGCGTGTCGTCGGTGATGACGGCGACGAACTTACCATCCAGGTCGAAGTGCTGCAGGCGATGGTTCTCCCGGTCACAGATCAGCAACAGCGGCTTGGGGCCGCGGGTGTCGAGCGCGATGCCATGGCAGATCTGGAACTGGCCCGGCTCGGTCCCCTTGCCGCCGAAGCTGCGGACGTACTTTTGATTCTCGTCGTACTCGTGGATCCAGCTCGTACCGTACCCGTCGCAGATGTAAACGTGTCCGTTAGGCCCGACAGCGATTGCGGTCGGTTTATATTCTTTGACGTCCGTGTACTTACCCGACTCGGTCGGCAGGCCAATCTTCCAGACGACCGTGCCGTCGAGCTTCATCTTGAGGGCCTGATGCCCGGTTAGGTGGGCGCAGTAGAGGAATTCCTCTCCATTCTCCTCGTTGAGGCACATGCCGTGGATGCCGACGAACTTGTCGGCGAAGCCGCGGACGAGCTTCCCATCCGGCGAGTAGACGAGGATCCCGTGCGGCCCCTGGTCCATGCTGAAGTAGATGAGGCCCTGCTTGTCGATCACCACGCCGCCGTGGGTGTGGCCCAGGTTCTTGCGGCCTTCGGGAATCTGGCACCAGTTGGGGACGCTCTGGTAGGTGTT
Organism: Tepidisphaeraceae bacterium; assembly: GCA_036495445.1. GTDB lineage: Bacteria > Planctomycetota > Phycisphaerae > Tepidisphaerales > Tepidisphaeraceae > DASXMX01. Next base: position 2,254 of record DASXMX010000147.1, on the reverse strand, counting down.
GTCGCCGGCGCCGGTCTTGATGACCGACGTGACGGCCAGTCCGTCGGGCGGCGCCGGCAGATCGGATTCGGGGTGGGCCAGAGCGGTCGCGCCGAAGGCGAGGCTCAGCGTCAGGCCGCCGAGCAGGGCGAGGTTGCGGGGACGGGTCATGTCGTGTGCTCCTTCTCTCCGGTTGGGATGCAATGCTGCGCCGCACGGACGCAAAGGCGACAGGAAGATAGCAGATGAGCGGGGGAAAGGCACCGTCGCGCCGGCATGATCGTCACCCGCGTTACGAACCGACCTCCATCCCCGCCTTAGCGGGCCGCGCAAGCCGCGCAGACGCTGCGATCGGCAATCTTTCACCTTCCCCAACCGGCACGCGCGGACTTGGGTGGACTCTTCGCTCCAGGTGGTTTGCCCGCGCACGGCGCGTATCGCAGGTCAACTCGGTCACACGCTTGGACCGGGAGAGACATGCAGCGCCAGAGTGGAAAGCAGTCGAACAATCGCGGGCATCGCACGGGTCGGCGGGCCGTCGAATTCGGCGCGCTGGAGCCCCGGCTCCTCTGGTCGGCCACGCCGCAAGGCCCGCTAGCGATCGCGACGCAGGCGGCGCCGCGACGCACGCCCGTTGTCGTCGTCCCAATCCGCGTGACGCCGAAGGTCGTGACGCCGGTCCCGACGCTGAGGTCGGCCACGGCACTGGCCGCCACGGCCCAGAACGGGGGCGTGCGGTTGCAATGGACCGATCACGCGCTGGCCGCGACCGGCTATCGCGTTCTGCGGTCAACGGACTGGGGCGATTTCACGGTGATTGCCACCCTCGCCGGCCGTCGCGCGGCCGCGTTTTCGGACACGTCCGTGGAGTCCGGCCACACCTACGCGTACCAGGTGCAGGCGTTCGCGGGGAAGAAGATCTCGGGTTACTCCAGCCCGGCGAGCGTGACGCTCCCGCCGCCGCCGGCGCCGCCCGCCGCGAACCCGGCCGCGGTGATCATGCCGGCCGCGATTACGCCTGGCAGTCGGGCGAGCACCGACGTGTCGATCGCCACCCGGTTCGGCGACGAACTGGTCGTGACGCTTGACGGCGCAGGCGATTCGGTCTCCCTTGCGCAGAGCGGCGCCACGCTCATCCTTACCGCCGACGGCCAGGCCTTCAGCGAGCCAGTCCCCGCGGCCGGCGTGTTCGTGTACACCCGCGGGGGCGCGGATAGCGCGATCAGCATCGCCGCGTCCGTGACCGTCCGCACCACCGTCGAGACGATCGACAACGCGATGACTTCGATCACCAGCGCCGGCGCGAACGTCAGCGCCTGGATCGACTCGACCGATGCCTTCACCGGTACCGGCGATGTCCACCGGATCAGCGCCTTCGCCGGTGGCGTGAGCAAGGCGGCGGGCACCAGCCTGGCCGACCCGTCCGACGCCGGCACGACCGCGACGGTCCACCTCTCGCTCTGGAGCACCGGCCCGGTCGCCGCCGACGTCAACCAGGGGAATGTGGGCGACTGCTACTTCCTCTCGTCGCTGGCCGCCTTCGCGGGCGAGAAGCCCTCGGTCCTGACCGAGTCGGCGGTCGACATGGGCGACGGGACTTACGTCGTCCAGTTTCAGCAGCATGGCGCCGACACCTTCGTCCGCGTCAACGCCGACTTCGCCACCGGCCCGTTCGCCGGGTTCGAGTACGCCCACCCCGGCGCAAGCGGCACGATCTGGGCCATGGTGCTCGAAAAAGCGTTCGCCTACTTCCGCTCCGGCGACAACACCTACGCCTCGATCGGCGCCGGCTGGATGAGCGAGGTCTATGCCGACTTCGGCGTCGCCAGCGCCAACTTCGTCCCCGGCAGCTACGCCGAAAGCGCGTTCTACACCATGATCTCAACCGACCTGGCGAAGGGCGACGCGGCGACGCTCAGCACGTCCGGCTCGTCACCCGACCTGGTCGCCGATCATGCCTACACGCTCGTCAGCGCCTCCACCGACGCCTCCGGCGTCACCCACTACGTCGTCCGCAACTCCTGGGGCACCTCCGGCGACGCCCTCGAAAACCCCCAGGGCTACGCCACCCTGACCTTCGCCCAGCTCACCGCCAACTTCTCCCTCGGCTGCCAGGCGACGGCGTGAGGCCATCTACAGTTGCGGCCCGTTCTTCCCGCCGGTGCCCAGCCCGTACTGGATCTGGAACACGCCGGCCTCGTTGTCGTCTGCCAGGCCGTCCCACAGGGTGGAACCCGTGGCCCAGTTGTGGGTGTTGGTCCTGCCGTGGTCGTAC
>DASXMX010000146.1:0-18966 GCA_036495445.1 Tepidisphaeraceae bacterium | reverse complement strand
AGATCGGGGCGAAAACGTGCTACATTGTGCTGCATCGTGCGACATCGTCATTTTGTCGCCTCGCGCCGCGTCTCCGATTGGCCCCGTCGCATTCGTAGGGGTCGCCTGGAAACGGCGGATTGGGCGAGCCCGGCGGTGGTTTGGGCAAGGTCGGGGCGAACGCGCGCCACATTGTGTCACACGGCGCCACATGCCTTTCCTCTCATCGCGATCCCGAACGTGCCAAGCTGCTGAGCGGGATGATTGTGATCGGAACCGGAACAGGCTCGCCTCTTGTGCGGGCGTGTGTTGCCCCGCGCGTGCGAATCGCGCGTTCCACAAAACCGCGCGGTCTGGTATCCGAGCGGCGGGATGGAAGGACGTGCCATGGGCGAGCAGACGACGGGACCACAACGGATCCTGATCCTCGGCGGCGGGTTCGGGGGCGTGTATACGGCACGCCATCTGGAGCGCCTCTGGCGCGGGTCGGATGGGGTGCGGATCACGCTGGTGAACCGGGACAATTATTTCGTCATGACGCCGCTGTTGTTTGAGGCGGGGTCGGGGATTTTGGAGCCGCGGCACGCGGTGAATCCGATCCGGCCGTTGCTGGATAAGACGCGGTTCGTTGAGGCGGAAGTGCTGCGGGTTGATTTGGGGCGCAAGTCCGTCGCGGTTCGACCGCCGGGCGAGGCGGAAGTGTATGAGTTGGAATACGATCACCTGGTCATCGCGCTGGGCGGGATCACGAACACGTCGATCGTGCCGGGGTCGGACAACGCGATGACGTTCAAGACGCTGGGGGATGCGATTTGCCTGCGCAACCACGTCATCCAGCAGTTCGAACAGGCGGACATCGAGCGCGATCCAAAGCGGAAGCAGGCCCAACTGACGTTCGTCATCGTCGGCGCCGGGCTGGTGGGACTGGAGCTGATGGGCGAGTTGACGACGTTCGTGCGGAACGTGGCCGACCTTTATAAGAATGTGGGCCGCGGTGAAATCCGCTTCGAGATGCTGGAAGCGGGGCCGCGGATCGCGCCGGAGTTCGACGATTCATTGGCCGACTACTCGGCGGGCGTATTGCAGCGGCGTGGAGTGCGGGTGCGGATCAACACCCCGGCGCGGCGGATCAACCCCAATTCCATCGAACTGCCGGATGGCAGTACGATCGAGGCCAACACGATTGTCGTCGCCACCGGCGTCGCCCCGAGTCCGATCGTCACGTCCATTGAAGGTCTCGAGAAGGACCACAAGGGTCGGGTGAAGACGGACTCAGCCATGCGCGCCATCGGCCGGCAGGACGTGTGGGCCTTGGGGGACTGCGCCGTCATTCCAGATCCCGAGTCGGGCAAACCTTATCCCCCGCTCGCACAGCATGCCCTGCGCGAGGCGCCGTGCCTGGCGCGAAACATCACGGCGGTGATCCGCGGCACCGGCGAGCCGCAGCCGTTCGTCTACCAGAGCAAGGGGACGCTGGCGGCGTTGGGGCACTTCAAAGGGGCGGGAAAGGTTTACAAGTTCAAGATTCACGGGTTTTTCGCCTGGTGGGTGTGGCGGACCTACTACCTGTTTCGCCTGCCGCGCTGGAGCCGGCGGCTGCGGGTGGTGATCGACTGGACGGTGGCGCTGTTCTTCAAGAACGACGTGGTGCAGCTCGACCTGCGACCGGGCAACCGCCTGCCCGCCCCGCACCCGGATATCGCCCCGCCGACCCCCGCCGCACCGCCTGAGCCGGCGGCGGCCGCCGGGCATTGAGCGCCGTCCACTCCGCGCCGTCCTCTGCGCAATGATTGCACTCCCATCCATATCTGCGAATCTGGAGCCCCCCATTCATTCCATTTGCTCTCATTAGATAATTGAAGAAAAAATTTCCAAACTGCCCGTTCCCGCGCGCAAGGCCGGAGGGTTACAGTGCCGCGCGTACCCATATGGCTCAGCTCTTCAGTCCCAGCGCGAACACGATCGCAAAAGGGAGCCTTTTTGCCGGCCTCTTCGGCGTGGCGACGGTCGGGCTGGTCTACTGGTTCATCGAAACCTCGCCTTACGTCACCTGGGCCGGCATTGCGCGGGACCAGCCGATCCCGTTCAGTCACGAACATCACGTTGGCGGGTTGGGGATCGATTGCCGGTACTGCCATACGTCGGTGGAAGACTCGAACTTCGCCGGCCTCCCGCCGACCAAGACGTGCATGACCTGCCACTCGGTCATCTGGAACAACGCCGAGATGCTCGAGCCGGTCCGCAGGAGCTGGCGGGAGAACGAGCCGATCGTCTGGCAGCGCGTTCACAACCTCCCGGGCTACGTCTACTTCAACCATAGCATTCACGTGAACAAAGGGATCGGCTGCGCGACGTGCCACGGCGACGTGGACCGCATGCCGCTGATGTACCAGAACGGCAGCCTGCAGATGGCCTGGTGCCTCGACTGCCACCGCCAGCCGCAGCGGTTCATCCGGCCGCGGGACGAAATCTTCAACCTGCATTACGACCCGGCCCACGATCCCAAACGCCCCGGCGAGACGCAGGCAACGCTCGGGCCGAAGCTGGTCAAGGAGTATCACATTCTGCCCAGCCAGCAGATGGAAGACTGTTTCACGTGCCATAGGTGAATGACGATGCGGGAAGGACTACAGGGGAATCGTTCGACGCGCGGACCGGGCGCCGGGCCGATGTGGCGAAGCCTGGACGAACTGGCCGGCTCGGCGCAGTTTCGCGAGGCGCTGGACCGTGAGTTTCCCGAGACGGTCCAAGACGTTGACGGCGGCGAAACGACCCGCCGCAACTTCCTCCGCCTCATGGGCGCGTCGATGGCGCTGGCCGGCCTCTACGGGTGCTCCGAACGGCCGAGCGGGAAGATCATCCCGTACGTCCAGCAGCCCGAGCAAATCGTTCCGGGCATGCCGCTGTTCTTCGCGACGGCGATGCCGATGAACGGGTACGGCTACGGCGTGCTCGCGGAAAGTCACGAGGGGCGTCCGACGAAAATCGAGGGCAACCCCGACCACCCCGCCAGCCTGGGCGCCACCAACATCTTCATGCAGGCGTCGGTGCTGCAGCTCTATGACCCGGATGAGTTCCGGGCCAAAGGCGTGCTGCGCGCGGGCGAGATCAGTTCGTGGGAGGCGTTCCGGGCGGAGTTGCAGGAACGTCTCGACCTGCGGCGCGAGGAAAAGAACCCCAAACAGAAGGACTTCCACGAGGGCAAGGGAGTGCGGCTCCTGACCGGAACGATCACGTCGCCCACGGTGGCGAGTCAAATCCAGCAGTTCCTGAAGGAGTTTCCGCAGGCCCGCTGGCACCACCACGAGCCGGTCTCGCGCGACAACGCGACCCAGGGCGCGGTGCTGGCGTTCGGGCGGCCGGTGAACACGGTCTATCAGTTCCGGCGTTCGGAGGAGAACGGCCCGCCGACCGACGCGAAGGTGATCGTCTCGCTGGATTCGGACTTCCTCTTCGGCGATCCCGGCAGCTTGCAGTATTCCCGGCACTTCATCGCTGCCCGGCAGGTTCGCGTCCGGCATTGGTGGCAGACGACGATGAGCCGGCTGTACGTGGTCGAGAGCACCTTCACTCTTACCGGCTCGATGGCCGACCACCGGATTCCGGCCCGCCCGGAAGAGGTAGGCCACTTCGCCCGCGCGCTGGCGGCCGAGCTGGGTGTTGAACGATCGAGCCGCGACATCCCGATCACCTGGGGCAAGTACCTCGACGCGATCGTCGCCGACTTGAAGGCCAACCGCGGGCAGAGCCTCGTGCTCGTCGGGGAATCGCAACCGCCGGAGATCCACCGCCTCGGCCACCTGATTAACGCGGCGCTCGGGAACGTCGGCAAGACCGTCTACTACACCGACCCCGTCGAGTTCACGCCACAGGAGGCCGAGCGGCCCACGACGTCGATCGAATCGCTGCGGGAGCTGACGAATGACATGAACGCCGGCCAGGTCGACACGCTGCTGATCATGGCAGACAACCCGGTCTACAGCGCGCCATACGACCTCCATTTCGCCGATGCGCTGTTCCGCCTCTCCCACCCGCAGGTCGGGTCATCGAGCACGTTCCAGAATCTCACCGCGTACCTGGGGCCCTATCACGACGAGACGTCCTACCTCTGTCAGTGGCAGCTTCCGCAGGCGCATTACCTGGAATCGTGGGGCGACGTGCGGGCGTTCGACGGGACGACCTCGATCATCCAGCCGCTCATCGCTCCGATCTACCAGGGCCGGGCGCCGATCGAGATCATGGAGATCGCCCTCTCGCCGCGGGCCAACTTCGCGGTCCGCACCGGGTACGAGATCGTCCGCGGGCAGTGGCGGGGACAGGTTAAGGGCGACTTCGACCGGTGGTGGTCGCAGTCGCTGGAAAAGGGCGTGATCGCCGACAGCAAATCGAAGGCGATCCAGGTGACGGCCGGCGGCGGGACTGGTGGAGCGGGCAGCGAAAGCGATGAGACCGCAACGACGAGTCCGACAACCGGCCCCGCCTCGACCCAGCCCGCCGGATCGCTCGTCGTCGTCCTCCGCCCCGACCCGAGCATCTGGGACGGCACGTTCGCCAACAACGGCTGGCTGCAGGAGTGCCCGAAGTTCTTCACGAAGCTGGTGTGGGACAACGCCGCCGTGATGTCGCCTAAGACGGCAAGGTCCCGCCTGCCCGATTTCGCGGAGCACTTGGGCGACGGGCAGATTTATCGCTTCACCGCGCCGGACGGGCGATGGATCGAGATCCCGGTCCTGCTCCTGCCCGGGCTGGCGGATGATGTGGTTGTGATGACGTTCGGCTACGGCCGGACCCGCGGCGGGGCCGCCACCGTCGAGGGAGACGGGAAGACGCCCCGCGGCGTGAACGCTTACGCGTTCCGCCCATCGCATTCGCCCTGGACGATCCACGGGGTAAGGGCCGAGCGGACCGGCCGATTCCACGATCTGGTCGTCACGCACAACCACTACGCGATGGACGCCCTGCCCGGTTTCGGGCGGCCGGCCGAACGCGGCCGGCTCAAGCCGCACGTCGTCGCGCAGCCCGGCATGGACGAGCAGGAGATCGACACCCGCAACCGCCGGATCATCCGCACCGCGACGCTCGACTTCTTCAACGCCGCCCCGGAGCACCGCCACTTCGTGAAGGAACTGGGCGCCGAGGCGGAGCGAAAGCCGCTGCTTTCCCTCTACCCCGGCTGGGACTATTCCGAGGGATATCAATGGGGCATGTCGATCGACCTGCAGTCGTGCATCGGGTGCAACGCGTGCCTGGTCGGCTGCGTGGCGGAAAACAACATCCCCGTCGTCGGCCGCGACGAGGTGGCCCGGCAGCGGGAGATGCACTGGATCCGCATCGACCAGTATTTCGCCGACGACCTGGAGAACCCAAAGGTCTACCACCAGCCTGTCCCCTGCATGCACTGCGAGAACGCGCCATGCGAGGTGGTCTGCCCCGTCGGGGCGACGGTGCACAGCCCCGAGGGGATCAACGACATGGTCTATAACCGGTGCGTCGGCACCCGGTATTGCCAGAACAACTGCCCGTACAAGGTGCGGCGGTTCAACTTCTTCAACTTCTTCGCGGGCACGCCGGCCGGGTTCGACCTGCAGCACAACCCGCAGGTGACGGTTCGCTACCGCGGCGTGATGGAGAAGTGCACGTACTGCATCCAGCGCCTTCAGCGCACCCGCATCGAAATCGAAAAGATGATCGTGCGCGACGAGGAGCTGATCGGGAAACTTCAGGCTCAGCGCGAGTCGGCGCCGGCGGATGCCCGGGCGGACCTCGAACGCAGGATCGAAGAGCTGAATCGCCAGAGGCACAACCGCGAGTTCGAAACGCTTGAGACCCTTCAGACCGCCTGCCAGCAGGCCTGCCCCACCGACGCGATCGTCTTCGGCAGCATCCTGCCGGTCACCGTGATCAACGAGATCGGACAGGAGGAGCGGCGGCTGACGCGCGTCACGAAGCTGAAGCAGGAACCGCTCGATTACCCGCTGCTGGCCGAGCTGACGACCAAGCCGCGGACGACGTACATGGCCCGATTGAGGAACCCGAACCCGGCCCTGGAACCGGACGCCAACTCATGACGACGCCGACGACGCCAATCATCCCCGCCTCCGAGCGGCAGCACCCGGTGGAAACGACGATGGTGCTGCGGCCCGGGCAGACGTACGCGACGGTGACCGACAAGATCGCCGACATGGTGCTGACGCGGCCGTTCAGCCGCTCGTACTTCATGGCGATCGGGATCACCGGCATGCTCGTGTGCATGCTGATGTTCGCGGTGACGTACCTGTTCGGCAAAGGCGTGGGGATCTGGGGCGTGAACGTCCCGGTGGCGTGGGGGTTCGCGATCGTGAACTTCGTCTGGTGGATCGGGATCGGCCACGCCGGCACGTTCATCAGCGCGATGCTGCTACTGATGCGGCAGGACTGGCGGACGAGCATCAACCGGTTCGCCGAGGCGATGACGCTCTTCGCCGTCGCCTGCGCCGGCATGTTCCCGCTGCTGCACCTGGGCCGGCCGTGGAAGTTCTACTACCTGCTCCCCTACCCGAACACGATGTGGCTGTGGCCCCAGTTCCGCAGCGCGCTCGTGTGGGACGTGTTCGCGGTGTCGACGTATTTCACCGTGTCGCTGATCTTCTGGTACGTCGGGCTGATCCCGGACTTTGCGACGCTCCGCGACCAGGCGAAGAACAAGTGGGTCGCCCGGACTTTCGGCGTCCTGTCGTTCGGGTGGCGCGGGGCGGCCACGCACTGGCAGCGGTACCAGACCGCCTACCTCCTGCTGGGCGGGCTGGCGGCGCCGCTGGTCGTCTCGGTGCACAGCGTCGTGTCGATGGACTTCGCCGAGGCGCAGCTCCCCGGCTGGCACACGACGATCTTCCCCCCCTACTTCGTCGCCGGGGCGATCTTCTCCGGGTTCGCGATGGTGCTGACGCTGGCGATCCCGCTGCGCTCGATCTACGGGCTGCAGGACATGATCACGCTCAAGCACCTGGACTACTGCGGCCGTCTGCTGCTGGTCACCGGGTGCATCGTCGCCTACGGGTATTCGACCGAACTCTTCATGGGCTGGTACAGCGGCGATCCGTTCGAATCGTACCTCAACCTGAACCGCGCGCTGGGCCCGTACGCCTGGGCGTGGTGGCTGATCATCTTCTGCAACTGCGTCACGCCGCAGGTCCTCTGGTTCCGTCAGGTCCGCCAGAGCCCGGCGCTGATGTTCCTGATCTCGATCATCATCCAGGTCGGCATGTGGGGCGAGCGGTTCGTGATCGTCATCCCGAGCCTCCACCGCGACTTCCTGCCCAGCTCGTGGGGCATGTACTACCCGACCGAGTGGGACTGGATCACGCTGCTGGGAACGATCGGGTTCTTCCTGTTCGCGTTCTTCCTGTTCGTGCGGTTCCTCCCGGTGATCAGCATGTCGGAAATGCGCGAGCTGGTGCATTCGACCGGCGGCGGCGAGCACCCGGCAACCTCGTTCCATCCGTCGTACGCGAAATGACCGCGGGCCTGTGCCATGGAAAAGAAACCCGCCATCCACGGAATGCTGGCCGAATTCGGCTCGGACCATGCGATCCTCGAGGCCGCCCACAAGGTCCGCGCGGAGGGTTACATGCGGGTCGAGGGGTATACGCCAATGGCTGTGGAGGGTCTGGCCGAGGCGCTGGGGTCGAGCCGCACGCGGGTGGCGGCCGTTACGTTCTTCTTCGGCCTGCTGGGCGCGATCCTCGGGTTCGGCATGTGCTGGTACGCCAACGTGATCAGCTACCGCTGGAACATCGGCGGCCGCCCGCCGAACAGTTGGCCGGCATTCATCCCGATCACGTTCGAGATGATGGTGCTCTGGGCGTCGTTCGGCGCGCTGTTGAGCATGCTGGGCCTCAACGGGCTGCCGCAGCCGTATCATCCGGTCTTCAACGCGCCGCAATTCCAACTGGCGAGCAAGGACCGGTTCTTCCTCGTCATCGAAGCAACGGACCCGAAGTACGACCCGGAAAAGACGCGGGCGTTCCTGGAAACGCTGGCGCCCCTCTCCATCGCGGAGGTGCCGGAGTGAGTGGGCCACGCACCCAACATGGGCGAATCCGCATTCTCCTTCTCCCGGTATTCCGGGAGAGGGTTGGGGTGAGGGTTCGCAGCGCGACGCTCACCCTCAAAGCAGGCTCCGACCGCGGAAACCGTTCAGAGCCGGACCGTGTCGGCCCGGGCTGGACCGAAGGTCCAGATCTAACCTTCGCTTGGGAGATCGCGTCGCTGGTTGAAAGGCTTCGGAACCTCCGGTTCCGACCGGGGCGACACGCCCCGGCTCTGATGCAGGCGCCGACGAATCATGTCTCGAATTCGCAGGTCGCCCCTACCCTACCCTCCCCCGGAGTACCGGGAGAGGGAAAAGTCCCCTTGCTGCTTCGCTCCTTGATGGTGGTCGCGGTTTCATGGCTGTTCCTCCCCGGCTGCAAGAATGACGACATGGCACAGCAGCCCAGGGTGGGGACATACGAGCCCGCGCCGGTGTTTGCGGACGGGACGTCGGCCCGGCCGCTGGTGGCGGGGACGGTCGCCCGGCCGCCGCGGGACGTGCCGGGCATGCCTTATTCCTACCAGTGGGCGCCCGGCCCAGTCGGCGCGCCGGCCGGGGTGCCGGAAACCGCCGCGATCCCCCTGCCGATCAATCGGGAGCTGATCGATCGCGGCGAAGAGCGATACAACATCTACTGCGCCGTCTGCCACGGCCGGCTGGGCGACGGAAACGGGATGATCGTCCAGCGCGGGTTCATCCGCCCACCGTCCTTCCACAACATCCGCTTGAGTGACCCGAAAACAACCGGGGACGGGCACTTTTACAACGTGATCTCCAACGGGTACGGCGCGATGTTCAACTACGCCGAGCGCGTCGCCCCCAACGATCGATGGGCGGTGGCGGCTTACATCCGCGTGCTGCAGCAGTCGGTCAAGCAGGCGGCCAAAGACGGAAAGATCTCGCACGAGCAGTACGTCGCGCTGCAGGGGATGCGGCCATGAGTGAACCCACGATCATCCCGCGATCCCAGCGGCTCGCCGACGCGCGACGGTACATCCTGATCGGCGTGGGCGTCTGCCTCGCGCTGCTGATCATCGGCATGTTCCTCGAGCCGCACCGCTGGTTCCAGCCGATCGGCCCGCGCGGGCCTGAGCACGAGCCGAGCGGCGGGCTCGCCCAGTTCTTCCGCTCGTGGCTGGTCGCCTGGTTCTTCTGGTGGGGCGTGTCGCTGGGGTCGATGGGCCTGATCATGATGCACTACCTGCTGGGCGGCGGGTGGGGCTACCTGATCCGACGGTTCGGCGAGGCCGCCGCCTGCTGCGTGCCGGTGATGGCCGTCCTGTTCATCCCGGTCATCCTCGGCGTGAAGTTCATCTACCCCTGGGCCGTGCCCGAGATCGTCGCCCACGACGGCGTCCTCCAGCACAAGGCGATTTGGCTCAATTTCCCGGCCTGGGTGCTGCGGGCGCTGGGCTACTTCGTCATCTTCACGCTCATGGCCTGGCTGCTGCGGGTCTGGTCGAAGGACCTGGACCAAGCGTTTACCCCGCGCAAGCTTAAGAACCTGGTGAACATCAGCGCGATCGGCGAAGTGATCTACTTCGTGATCATGACGCTGGCAGCGGTGGACTGGGTCATGTCCCGCGAGCCGCACTGGATCTCGACGGTCTACGGGTTCATCGTCGTGATGGCCCAGGCGATCAGCGGGCTGTGCGTCCTGATCCTGCTGCTCGCGTGGTACGGCGACGAGCCGCCGCTCAAGGACGTCGCTGACCCCAAGTTCGTCAACGACCTGGGCAGCGTGCTGATCACGTTCGTGATCCTCTGGGCGTACATGAGCTTCGGCCAGTTCCTGATCACCTGGCTTGGCAACTCGCAGGACGAGATCTCGTGGTACATCCGCCGGACGGACGGCGGGTGGTGGTGGGTCGGCGCGGCGCTGATCGCGTTCCACTTCCTGGTGCCGTTCATCCTGCTGTTGATGAGGCCGATCAAGCGGAAGCTCGGCCGGCTGTCGCTGGTCTGCGGCGGCTTGCTGGTCATGCGGTTCGTCGAGGCCCTTGACTGGGTAAGCGCCGCCGACACGCACGACCCCAACTACTGGGGCGTGGCAAACGGGATCTATGCCCAGTTCATGAACGTGATCGCGTGGCTCGCGGTAGGCGGGCTCTGGTTCCTGGCGTTCCTCTGGTTCCTGAAAGATGCGCCGATCCTGCCGGTCGGCGATCGGATCCCCGTTATCCCGGTTGACCATGGCCACGGACAGCGACCATTACCAGCCACCGTCGAGTGAGAGCCTCGCGGCGGGGTACGAGAAGAGCGGCGTCAGCGTCAAGGCGCTGGCGATCTTCCTCGTCTGCCTGATCGTCGTCGCCGCGATCGTTCACGCGGGCGTCTGGTTCCTCTTCTCGGACTACCTGAAGAGCGACCGGGCGAAGGACCGGCCGATGTCGGCATTGACCGACCCGCAGTTCGTCGCCGGGTACAACCGCCGGTTCGGCACGACGCTGCCGACCGCCACGACCGCGCTCCCGCCCCCGCCGCGGATCCAGCCGACGCCCGGGCTCGAGCAGCAGAACACCCCCGCGGCCGACCTGCAGCAGATGTACCGGGAGGAGGATGCCGTCTTCCACCAGATGGGATGGCGGGTGGACGAACGAACCCACGTGCCGCTGGAGATCCCGCCGTCGGCCGTTTCGGCCGTAATCCAGGACGTGAAGGCGCGGCAGGGGCACCAGCCGAGGGCGATGGCTTCGCCGCCGGCGGAGGAAGGACGTTGAACGTGACACGTTGGAGTTTCCAAGTTGCTGCATGGTTGCTCGCCGGGCTTTGCCTGCTGTCGATCGCGGCGGTGAAACCGTCGCTGCCGCCCGGGCAGCGGCCGCCGATCCTGAATGACGTCGGCATCGACCAGCACCTGGACGTGCAGGTCCCGCCCGACCTCGTGTTCCGCGACGAGCTGGGCCGCGACGTGCGGCTGGGCGATTACTTCGGCAAGCGGCCGATCGTCCTGGCCCTGGTCTACTACGACTGCCCGATGCTCTGCACGATGGTGCTCAACGACCTGACACGGGCGATGAACTCGATGAAGATGAACTGCGGCGAGCAGTTCGACATCCTCACCGTCAGCTTCAACCCGCGGGAAACGCCTGACCTGGCTAAGCAGAAGAAGGACCAATACATCCGCGCCTATCGCCGACCGCATGCCGAGGAGGGATGGCATTTCCTCACCGGCGAGCAGCCGTCGATCGATTCGCTGACGAAAACGGTCGGGTTCCGATACGCCTGGGACCCGGTGTCGAAACAGTACGCGCACGCAAGCGGGCTGATCGTGCTGACGCCCGAAGGCAAGACGGCGCGCTACTTCTACGGCATCGAGTACGCGCCGTCCGACCTGGAACTGTCGCTGGCCGAAGCGTCGCACGGGCAGGTAACGTCCGTGGCCGACCAGATCCTGCTCTATTGCTTCCACTACGACCCGACCACCGGCCGCTACAGCCTGCGGATCCTCCGCGCGGTGCAGGCGGGCGGGGTTTTAACCGTGCTGGCCCTGGTGATCGGCGTCTTCTGGATGGGCATTCGTCACAAGGCCCACCCCGCGGGGGCGGGCCGGGACGGACCGGTTCGACGTTGAGGCCCCCGGCGGGCGTTTGGCAAAGCGGTATGAATTGGGACTTTCGCATCTTCCCGGACAGCGCGTCGGAAATGGCGCGGCAGGTCGACCTGCTCTTCTTCTTCGAGCTGGCGGTATCGGTGTTCTTCGTCTGCCTGATCGCGGGACTGGTGATCTTTTTCGCTTTCAAATACCGCCGGCGGAGCGAGAGCGACGTCCCGCCCTATACGCCGCCCAATCCGATGCTGGAGGTGACGTACATCGTCGTCCCGTTCGGGCTGATGCTGATCATGTTCTTCTGGGGCGGGTACATCTACGTCGAGGCCAAGCGGCCGCCGCCCAACGCGATGCAGATCAACGTGATTGGCAAGCAGTGGATGTGGAAGGTCCAGCACCCGGAGGGGCCGCGGGAGATCAACGCGCTGCACGTGCCCGCCGGCCGGGCGATCAGGCTGGTGATGACCTCGCAGGACGTGATCCACGATTTCGGCCTGCCCGATTTTCGCATCAAGCAGGACGTGATCCCGGGCACCTACTCCACGGTGTGGTTCACCGCGACCAAGCCGGGCGTTTACCACCTGTTCTGCGACCAGTATTGCGGCGCATGGCACTCGCGGATGGTCGGCGCCGTAACCGTGATGGAACCGCAGGCGTACGTGACGTGGCTCGCCGGCGCGATACCCGACCAGCCCCCCGCCGTCGTCGGCGCGCAGCTCTATCAATCGTACGGGTGCGCCGCCTGCCACGGCGCGCGGGCGCCGACGCTCGCCGGGCTGTACATGACCAAGGTTCGCGTCTACGAGAACGGCGGCACGCAACTCAGGGAGGTCCTCGCGGACGAAACCTACCTGCGCGAATCGATCGTGGAACCGGCGGCGAAGGTCGTCGAAGGGTACGGGCCGATCATGCCCAGCTTCCAGGGGCAGCTCAGTGAGGAGCAGATCTTCGACCTCATCGAGTACATCAAATCGCTCGGCGCCGCCCAGACGAAGGGCGCCGTGCCGGCGACGCAGCCGGTGAACGGCTACCGCCCCGACCTGCTGCCCAACCAGCCGCCGGCCCGAGTTCCCCCGACCTACAACGAGACGGGCTCAAACCCGGAACGATAATGAGCATCGCAGCAGTTCCATTCAGTCCCGATTACGCCGGCCCGGAGACCTACCTCAACTCCAGCCACACGATCCGCTCGTGGCTCCTTACCAAGGACCACAAGCGGATCGGCATCCTGTACATGCTCACGATCACGTTCATGTTCATGATCGCGGCCGGAGCGGCCGCGCTGGTCCGCATCAACCTGCTCACGCCCAAAGGCATCCTCCCCGACCCGGAGATGTACAACCGCGCGTTCACGATCCACGGCGTGCTGATGGTCTGGTGGTTCCTCGTCCCCTCCATCCCCACGGTGCTGGGCAACTTCCTGATCCCGTTGATGATCGGCGCCCGCGACCTGGCCTTCCCCCGCATCAACCTGGCGAGCTGGTACCTGTTCGTCACGTCGGCCGTGTTGATCCTCATCGTGCTGCTGTTCGGCGGCGTCGACACGGGGTGGACGTTTTACACGCCGTACAGCAGCATGTTCGCCAACTCGCACGTGACCCTCACGGTGGTCGCGATCTTCATCAACGGGTTCAGTTCGATCCTCACCGGGCTCAATTTCATCGTCTCGATCCACACGATGCGGGCCCCGGGCATGACGTGGTCGCGGCTGCCGCTGTTCTGCTGGTCGATGTACGCCACCAGCGTGATCTTCGTACTGGCCACCCCGATCCTGGCGATCACCCTGGTGCTGGTCGCGGTCGAACGGTTGCTGCGGATCGGCATCTTCGACCCCGTTCTGGGCGGCGACCCGGTCCTCTTCCAGCACCTGTTCTGGTTCTATTCGCACCCGGTGGTCTATATCCAGATCCTGCCGACGTTCGGCATCGCCAGCGAGGTCGTCACCTGCTTCTCTCGCAAGCGGCCGTTCGGATATTGGGCGATCGCCTTCTCGAGCCTGGCCATCGCCCTGATCGGGTTCCTGGTCTGGGCGCACCACATGTTCGACGCGGGCATCTCGCCCTACAGCGGGCTGGTGTTTTCGATCCTGAGCTTCGCCGTCGCGGTGCCGACGGCGATCAAGATCTTCAGTTGGACGTTCACGATGTACAAAGGCTCGATCGCGCTGGAGACGCCGCTGCTTTACATCCTGGGCTTCATGGGCCTGTTCACGATGGGCGGGCTGACGGGGGTGATGCTTGCCACGCTCGGGCTCGACATGCACATGCACGACACCTACTTCGTCGTCGCCCACTTCCACTACGTGATGGTCGGCGGCGCGGTGATGGGTTACATGGCGGGGATCCACTTCTGGTGGCCGAAGATCACCGGCAAGATGTACAGCGAGTTCTGGGGCAAGCTCGCCGCCGGCATCACGTTCATCGGCTTTAACCTGACGTTCTTTCCGCAATACATGATGGGCTACCTGGGCATGCCCCGGCGGTATCACTCCTACCCGCCGGAGTTCCAGGTGTATCACGTGCTCTCGACGGCCGGGGCGTCCATCCTGGCCGTCGGCTATTTGCTCCCGCTGGTCTATCTGCTCTGGTCATTGAAGTTCGGCCCGGAATCGGGCCCGAACCCGTTCCGCGCGATGGGGCTCGAATGGCAGACGCCCTCGCCGCCCCCGACGGAAAACTTCGAGGAGGTGCCGGTCATCACCCAGCCGCCCTACGCCTACGACTTGCAAACGGCGGTCGGTTCGCCGGCCGCATGAGGTCCTGAGTTTGAGATTTGAAATTTGAAATTTCGGATTTGAGATTTGAGATTCGCCCATGTCTGAACACCTGGTCACCGAAATCGCCCCCTCGCTGGTCTCGCCGCAGTTCGAAGACCGCAAGCAGCAGAAGGAGTCGGCCACCCTCGGAATGTGGGTGTTCCTTGCGACGGAAGTCCTGTTCTTCGGCGGGCTGTTCGCCACCTACACGATCTACCGCCACCTATGGCCCACCGCCTTCCGCCAGGGGAGCCTGGACCTCAAGTGGTACCTGGGCGGGTTCAATACGGGCGTGCTGCTGCTCAGCAGCTTCTGCATGGCGATGGCGGTCCACGCCGCCGCCACCGGGTCCAACCCCGGCATTGTCCGCTGGCTCACGCTGACGATCGTCGTCGGCGGCGTCTTCCTCGTCATCAAGGGGACCGAATACTACATCGAGTACAAGGAACACCTCGTCCCCGGCCTGAACTTCAGCACCACCAAGCCAGACGAGTCCCAGGTCGGCCCCCTCGTCCGCGGGCTCGACCGGTTCGAAGAATGGTTCGACCGCCTCACCGGCCAGGAGGAGGCGATCCAGCGGGAAGCCCCATGGCCCGAGCAGCGCAAGCCGCAGGAAGAGCTCTTCATGCTCTTCTATTTCATCATGACCTGCATCCACGCCACGCACATGATCATCGGCATCTGCGTGATGCTCGTCCTGATCGCGATGGCCCGCCGTCGGGCCTTCTCGGCCAAGTACCACAACCCCGTCGAGATGTTCGGCCTCTACTGGCACTTCGTCGACATCGTCTGGGTCTTCCTCTTCCCGACGCTCTATCTGCTGCGGCAACCGTAAGGGTCCCTGGTATGACCGAACACCCCCGCGAAGAACACGACCACGTCGTCTCACCGACGATTTACATCGCGGTGCTCCTTACGCTCATGGCGCTCCTGGGGCTCACGCTCGTGGCCGCGTTTATCGACCTCGATGAACACATGGCCCGGATCATGACGGGCTGGACCGGCAGACCACATGCGCCGGAAGCGATGTACTGGAACATGGGCGTTGCCCTGCTGATCGCCATCACCAAGGCGGGCCTGATCATCCTCTTCTTCATGCACATCAAGTACGGCAGCCGACTGGCGTGGGCGTTCGCGGCGGCCGGGTTCGTCTGGCTGGGCATCCTGCTCACGCTCACGCTCGCCGACTATCTGTCCCGCAACTACCCGCCCGGCGCGCCCAAGGGCCCGCCGCAATATCCGACACCCAACCTCATGCGCCCCGAGCCCCGCCCCAACCCCGAAGTCCCCGGCGCCAGCGCCGCGCCGATCCAACCGGGTTTACCGGACACGGGCTTGTCCTTCTGGAAGAATGACAACGCTTGAGGCGAACCCGTCCAGCTCGTCCGATTGGGAGTGTGCTTACTACGCGTAGCGGTCGGACCGCAGGTCCACCCTTTTGCCGGCGTGGTGGGAGCCCCAAGTATTAGGTTCGGCACCGTCCAACGATCCCCGCTCAATCCATCTCGTTCATTTTGGCCCCGCACTGGCAGACGAACGGCCGGAGCTGATGCGGCCGCAGGCGGGACGGCTGCTTTAGCTCAATCGAACACCCGCACCGGGGGCAGGCGAACTGGTCGCCGGCTTCCGGGGCGATCGCCTCCGGGGCGGCGAGCGGCTCCTCCTCCGCGTCGGTCACCTCCGCCTTGCGGTCCATCGCCAGGTTGGCCAGGCGATCGGCCAGCGTGTTCTTGTCGCGGTAGTTGTGTTCGATCTTCGCGTGGTCGAACTGGTGATAGAGATACTGCGCTTCCTCGTAGAGGTCTTTGAGATCGGGGCTCTTCACGCGGTATTGGCCCAGCATCTGGCGGACAATCAACTCGCTGTCGCCGCGGATGTGGATCTTCTTCGCCCCCAGTTCCTTTGCCTTTTGAAGTCCGGTGATCAGGGCCTTGTACTCGGCAACGTTGTTGGTGGCCCGCCCGATGAAGCGGCCGAGCGTAACCAGCGGGGTGCGATCTTCGGCCCGCAGCACCACCCCGATGCCCGCCGGCCCCGGGTTCCCGCGGCTCCCGCCGTCGAACTCGATCGTGATCGTCTCCGTCATGCAACGTCCTCAATAGCCTTCGGACCGAGTCTAACAGAATCCGGCCCATTGTCGGTCCATCGAGCAAAGCCCAACCCGCCAGACGCCGCGCGCGTCGACCAGGCAAACCCCCGTTTTTGTGGCGCAATGTGGCGCGATTCTTTCACACTGATTTTATGCAACATGCTATGCAATATGATGATACGACCATTTTATCCATTTTAACGATGCGCAACACGACACGATGTCGCACGCCTCGATGAACGATAATCTCTGCATCGCCGGACGTGTCATCGCCGGGCCCGGCTGTCGCGGCCCGTTGGCTCCCGAAGTGGACCTGTCCCTCCGCCGGTCGCTCCGGCCCCTCACCCGTGCCCCCCACTCCATCGTTCACGCAGCCGATCTAGGAACGACAGCGCCAGGTCTTCGTCGATGAACCCGGCACACGTGGGTTCTGGCGCGACACCGTCCACTTGGCCCGGCTGCGGTGTTGGGAAGCCGAAAAGGGGATAAGTACATTATTGACGCCTCAAGCGGCCCCGGCTATCCTGTGGCCCCATGCCCCGCACGGCCCGGGTCGCGCCCGGCGGCGTGATCTTCCACTGCCTCAACCGCGGCAACGACCGCCGGCCGGTCTTCGACGACCCCGGCGACTATGCCGCCTTCGAACGCGCGCTGTTGGCGACGCTGGACGCGTTGCCCGGCGTCCGCCTGCTGGCCTGCTGCCTGATGCCCAACCACTGGCACCTGCTGCTGTGGCCCCGGCGCGACGGCGAGCTGGCCGCGTTCATGCAGCGGCTGACGACCACGCACGTGCGGCGGTGGCACCGCCACCGCCACAGCGACGGCCGCGGACACCTCTACCAGGGCACCTATAAGAGCTTTCCCGTGCAGGACGATGCCCACTTCCTGACCGTCGCCCGCTACGTGGAACGCAACGCCCTGCGGGCGAACCTGGTCGAGCGGGCGGAGGCCTGGCATTGGGCCAGCCTCTGGCGGCGCGAGCACGGCTCGCCGCAGGAGCGGGGGATCCTGTCCGAGTGGCCGGTCGCGCGGCCCGCCGACTGGCTGGCGTGGGTCAACGAGCCGCAGACGGACAAGGAGCTGGAGGCGCTGCGGGAGTCCGTCCGCCGCGGCCGGCCGTTTGGGGCCGCGGACTGGCAGGCCCGCGCCGCCGAGGCCTTGGATCTGCAGTTCACCTTCGGCCGCCGCGGGCGGCCGAAGAAGACCGCGGGGTGAGTATATGTACTTCTCCCCTTTTCGGCTTTCAGACTGAAGAAGTAAAAAAGGGGGTCGATTTGCCGGAGTCGCATTATGCGATATAGTCTAATCACTACGATTCTAGCTGTCTTTGTGGCATTGTGTGCATTGGCTGGGTGCAGCCTTAGCCGTTCCCCGCAGCCCAATCATGGCACCGACGGCAGTCCAGTGATTTCGCAGCCGGGCGGCGCGTTAAAGGATCCGGTGCTGCTTCCGGAGACCGACTCAGAGCCGGCGGAGTATGATGTTGGGCCAGACGTGAAACTGCCTCCGTTCGACCGGTATGTGACGTGGTCTGAACCCAGCGGCAGCGACAATGATGTGGAGTACTTCTGGGACGGTCAGGCTGTAGGGAAAGGTGAGGCGGGTGTTCACGCATTAGTTAAGAAGCTGGACGATACTCCCGCTGGCTCCAAGGTGCTCTTTTATCCCGACTTCAGGGTCGGTCCAACCGGCGGTGGGCTTTTCTTCGTTCCCCCGTATTACGGTGAAGCCGAAGCCGAGTTACGGGCAGCGGCCCGACGGCAGCATCTCGTGATCATCTACTCGCAGCGAGACCGGTTCGGAATGCTTATTGCGAAACCGCGATAAGGAAAGAAGGGCGCAGGCGATCGCGGAAGAGGTGGCCGAATACGTCGAGTCCCACCGGCAAGTACTGGACGCGTCCGGCCACCGGCTGGTTGGCTCCATCGGGCAAAAGCCGCGGCCCGCAGGCTCTGGACCCGGATGCTGAAACCGTGACATCCACCTATTGCCCGGCAGACCGGCGGACGCTACGCTGTGCGAATGCCTCGAACAGCACGGGCGGCGGCCGGCGGGATCGTGTACCACGTGCTCAACCGCGGCAACGGCCGCATGGGCATTTTCCGCAAGCCGGGGGATTACCAGGCGTTCGTCGAGCTGCTGGCGCTGGGCAGGGAGCGGGCCCGGGTCGAGGTGTTCGGCTTCTGCCTGATGCCCAACCACTGGCACCTGGTCCTGCGGCCCCGGGGCGACGGCGACCTGGCCGCCTACCTGTCGTGGGTCAGCAACACGCACGTGAAGCGCTACCGGAGCCACTACCGCCGCACCAGCGGGCACCTGTACCAGGGCCGCTACAAGAGCTTCCCGGTCCAGGCGGACGCGTACTTCCTGACGCTGATGCGGTACGTGGAGGCCAACCCGTTGCGGGCGAAACGGGTTGCCCGGGCGCAGGACTGGCGGTGGTCGAGCCTGGGGTGCGACGCCGCGACCGCCGCCAAGGTGCTCTCGCCCTGGCCGCTGGACCGGCCGGCGGGCTGGGTGCG
>DASXMX010000145.1:0-7551 GCA_036495445.1 Tepidisphaeraceae bacterium | reverse complement strand
GCCTCCCGCTCTCGTCATCTAATGGCTCAGGATTTCCGGCCTTCAACCGGAACATGTCGGGTTCAATTCCCACCGAGAGCGTCATTCCGCAAAATCAGCGTGTAGCGCAGCTTGGCCAGCGCACGTGCCTCGGGCGCACGGGGTCGAAGGTTCGAATCCTTCCACGCTGACTTTCGCGTAGGTGGCAGAACGGCAATGCAGCAGGCTGTAACCCTGTCGGCCCTCAGGGCCTCATGGGGGTTCGAATCCCTCCCTACGCATGGGTGCGAGTAGGCAGAAGGCAGAAAGCAGAAGGCAGAACGTGGAAGAATCCGATTCTGCCTGCCGCCTACTGCCCTCTGCCTACCGTCCACCATACGCCGTCGGTTCCAGTGGCGGAACGCTCGACTCCAAATCGGGAAAGGGCAGGTTCGATCCCTGCACGGCGTGCTTTAAGTGGCAACTAATAACCAGCAACTAGGGACTAACTTCCTCATGAGGACGTGGCCGAGTGGCGAGGCGCGGGTCTGCAAAGCCTGCTCACACTGGTTCAACTCCAGTCGTCCTCTCTGTGGCCGTAGCTCAATCGGAAAGAGCACCGGGTTGTGATCCCGGGTTATGTGAGTTCAAGTCTCACCGGTCACCCTGATGCGGCAGAAATGGCTGCCCGCGAACGACACGAAACACGGGGCGCCGCACGCGCCCAATGCGATGAGCGTACACACGCGTTAGCTCAATGGTAGAGCGCAGGGCTCATAATCCTGAACTGAAGGTTCAACTCCTTCACGCATCCAAGCGATGCTTGTCGGACTCGCGCGTGCAACGCCCCTGATAATCGAGAGGAGCAGTGATCGGCCGCCTGCGGCTCGCGGCCCGCGCCCAACGGCGAGAGCATACAAACGGTAGCCAGCCGGCCCATTACCGGCTGGCGAAGGTTCGACTCCTTCCAGCCCCTTCAATGGCGATTCACGGGGCTGTGAAAACATTGCTCTGGTGACTTGCGCGGACCCCGACCCGCCGGCGGCCGACACGCGAAATGTGCACGACGCCCGCCGTGCCCAACGGCACGAGCATACATACCCCTTGAACGGGAGAGGTTGCGGGTTCGAATCCCGTCGCGCGGACTGGCTTGCCACCCGCGCGTAGCTCAACGGCAGAGCGCTTAACAGGGCTTTTGCGACTCGCACGGCGAGGCGTCTGCTTGACCGAACAACTGAACGGCGCGATCCGCCGATGCCTGCGCCCGCACCCGACGACAGGACCTTACAAACTGATACGGGTTCTCGCACGGACGACTTGATCGGAATGGTGGCACGGGCGCCTCGCCCGTGCGTTTTAGTTGGAGGGGAGACTCATGCCGCGTACGCACGTTCACATCACGCAGGAGCAGGACCTGCGGCTTCGGCTGCTGAACACGCTGCTCACGACGCCGCACCGCAAGCTGGAGGAGGTGCAGCCGGTACACGCCCAGATGGTCGCCAACGACCCGCGGTTCTACGTCCGCCTGGCGGCGTGGTACTTCGATAAGGGTGACGTCCGCGACCACAAGGAGATGTTCGTGGTCACGCTCGTGCTCAGCGATTTTCCGGGGCACCGGGACGTGGGGCTGGCGCTGCTGCGGCAGCTCCCGCCGTACGAGGTGGCGCGGGTGCTGGACTTCGTCCATGGCCGCAAGACCACGCGGAAGGTCAAGCCGCGGATGCCGAAGGTGCGCAACATCAAGGCCGGGCCGAAGCAGCGGTACGTGCTGCAGCCCAAGCCGACGGTGCTCGACCGGATCACCCGGCTGGTGATGGGCGCGCCGGAGCCGGCGCTGCGGATCGACCTGGCGGTCGAGAAGCAGCCCGACCTGACGCTTCCGCCCAACGTGGTGACCGAGTCGTTCGGCCTGTTCCGCAACCCGCCGCGGTCGCTGCGGACAGAGATCGTCCGCTACCTGCGCGAGCGGGAGGCAGACGCCGACTGGTTCGACGGCAGCGTGCTCGCCGCCCGCAAGGCAATCAAGCGGCTGTACGCGCTGAACCACGTGAAGCCGGGCGAGCGGGCGCAGCGGATCCTGTTCGATGAGGACCCGCCGCGCGACAGCCGGCTCTTCGCCCTGCGTCAGCTCGCCAAGGCGGGAGCGCCCGAGGAGCAGGCGCGGGCGATCGTTGACAACGCGATCCCGTACCGGGTCGCGGCGACAGTGGTCCGGCAGATGACGCCGGCCGTGCTCAAGGCGCTCGTCGAGTCCATGAGCCCGCAGGAGGTCATCAACAACATCGCCTCGCTCACCCAGCGCGGCGCGATGAATGAGCCGGACATCAAGGCGCTTATTGAGCAGAAGCTCGAAGCGGGCAAGACTGCCACGCGGGTCAGCGCGCTCAAGGCGGGCAAGGCGATCGAGGCGGCCGGCGCGAAGGTCGCGGCCGGGGTGAAGGCGAAGCTGGAAGGCGTCGCCGACGCCCAGGTCAAGGCCAAGGGCCGGATCGAGCGCCCGACGGCCCTGCTGATCGACAAGTCCGGCTCGATGGCCCAGGCCATCGAGCTGGGCAAGCGGATCGGCGCGATGATCTCGGCCGTCTGCGCTTCCGACCTGTTCGTCTACGCGTTCGACACGATCGCGTACCCGATCGAACCCAAGGGAGCCGACCTGGCTTCCTGGGAACGGGCGCTGGTGGGCATCAACGCCGGCGGCGGCACGTCGATCGGTGTCGGTGTCGAGGCGATGCGCCTCAAGCGGCAGTACGTCGAGCAGATCATCCTCGTCACCGACGAGGGTGAGAACACGCCGCCGCTGTTCGTGCAGGCGCTGCAGAAGTACCGGCAGGCCGTGCAGGCCGACCCGAGCGTCTGCATCGTGCGGACGCCCGGCGCCACCAGCGGCATCGAGGCGCAGTGCAAGGCGGCGGGGATCGCCGTCGACGTGTTCCAGTTCGCCGGCGACTACTACTCGCTGCCGAACCTCGTCCCGCTACTCAGCAAGCCGAGCCGGCTCGAATTGCTGATGGAGATCCTCGCCTACCCGCTCCCGCGGCGGAAGTCGGCGTGAGTTCCCCGAGGGTTGCGCGTGCGGCGCGGGTCAAACCGGCCCGCGCCGCCGCCTGCGGGGGAAAGGAGTGTTGCCATGACAAGACCAACCCGTCGGCGTTGAGCCGGCCCGCCCGTGCCTTACAGGGTCGGTCCTCGCTCTTCGGGTGGCATGGGCATGTACTCATGCCCGTGGTCTTTCGTAATCCGAAGACACGGGCATGAGTACATGCCCATGCCACCCGAAAAGTCAAAAGCAATCGCCCTGAACGAATGCCTCTATTATCGGGTGATTTATGGACATGCAACTGCTTTGTGAGAAGTTCGAGCGGATGGGCGTCCGCGTGAAGGTGGCGTCCGACCCGCGCGTGGACCGGATAAAGATCGACATCGGCCACGACCGCAAGGGGGAGTTCTTCGACCTGAAGGTCAGCGATCCGCGTCACCTGGCGGTGAACGCGATCGACTTGCGGCCGCGCGATCGGCACCTGCTGCTGAGCGTCCGCGATGAGGACGGGTCGGGCCTGCCGGCGGGGCCGTCCCGCAAGTTCCTCTGCGGGCACGACGAGCGTGCCTGGTTCGTCGCCGCCGTGCCGGAGGCGCGCGGCGCATCCAATGTCCGCGAGGCGATGGAGGCGCTCAAGCCGGCTGCCGTGCGTTGGGCGCAGGAACAGGCGCGAGTGCGATTTGAGGACCGCTTCCGCCGCAAGAACCGCGGGTTCGTCCGGCAGGGAGAGTGGTTCTTCGTCCCGGTTCCCGGCGCTTATGTCGCGCCGGGCGAGATCCTGCGGAACGAGCCGCTGGTCCGCACCGGCGGCAAGCCGCACCGGGTCGAGTTCCTCGCCCGCACGGGCGGGGAACTGGTCTACGTCGATGCCCAGAACCGGGCGATCACCGAGTCGCAGTACAAGCGGCTGGTCGGTTCCCGTCCGCATCTGGCCGGCCGGTACCACCCGCAGCGGCGGAACATGGCCGTCCTGTGCAAGGGTCGCGTCTCGCACCCGGACCACCAGACGATCCTCCTCCGCGACTGGCACGCTGTGTACATGAACACGGAGAACCAGAGCCAGGCGATGCGGTTCGTCTCGTTCATCGACTGAGTCGGTCAACGATTGGTTGAAGTGCAGACGGCGCGGACCGAAACGTCCGCGCCGCTTTTATTCGATTCGTCGGCTGGGGCATCGTGGAGCGCGTACGGATTGCGAAAGCGCGAAGCGATCTTCAGGCACTCCTGCGGGAGGTACGGCGTCCCCGGCTCGATCCCCGTGAAGGCAGGAAACGCGTAGCGGTCGGACCGAAGGTCCGCCCGGTCTTCGCTGGATTCGCGGCGCGCTCGCTACGCGAGCAACCCCTTGACCACATTTCCGTGCACGTCCGTCAGTCGGAAGTCGCGTCCCTGGAAGCGGAACGTGAGCTTCGTGTGTTCGATGCCCATGCAGCGGAGGACGGTGGCGTTGAAGTCGTGGATGTGGACGGGGTCTTTGATGATGTTGTAGCACCAGTCGTCGGTCTCGCCGTAGGTGAGGCCCGGCTTGATGCCGCCGCCGGCGGCGATCATGGTGAAGCATCGGCCGTGGTGGTCGCGGCCGTAGTCGGTGGCGGTGAGCGCGCCCTGGCTGTAGACGGTCCGGCCGAACTCGCCGCCCCAGATCACCAGCGTGTCGTCGAGCAGGCCGCGCTGCTTGAGGTCCTTGATCAGTGCGGCGGTGGGCTGGTCGACGTCCTTGCACTGGCCGCGGATCTGCGTGGGCAGGTTGCTGTGCTGGTCCCACCCGCGGTGCATGAGCTGAATGAACCGCACGCCCCGCTCGGCCATGCGGCGGGCGAGCAGGCAGTTGCGGGCGAACCCGCCGTCGGTCGGGTTGTTGACGCCGTATAGGTCGAGCGTGGCCTTCGACTCGTCCGAGAGGTCGGTCAGCTCCGGCACGCTGGTCTGCATGCGGTAGGCCATCTCGTATTGGGAAATGCGGGTGTTAATCTCCGGATCGCCGAACGTCTTCTCGGCCATGCGGTCGATCGCGTCGACGCCGTCGAGCATCCGCCGGCGGGACCCGGCATCGATGCCGGGCGGGTTCGAGAGGTAGAGCACCGCGTCGGCCCCGGTGCGGAGCCGGACGCCCTGGTACTGACTCGGAAGGAACCTCGAGCCCCACAGGCGCGAGAAGATCGGCTGGTCGGTCTTGTTGCCGCTGCCCTGGGAGATGAGGACGACGAAGCCGGGCAAGTTCTGGTTCTCGCTGCCGAGCCCGTAGCTGACCCATGCGCCGGCGCTGGGCCGGCCGGGTTGCTGGGAGCCGGTCATGATGAAGGTCGTCGCCGGGTCGTGGTTGATCGCCTCGGTGTTGACGGTCTTGATGATCGCGACGTCGTCCACGACGCCGGCCATGTGGGGGAGCAGTTCGCTCACCCACGCGCCGCACTGGCCATGCTGGCTGAACTTGAAGATCGGGGCGGCACAGGGGAAGTGCGCCTGGCCGGAGGTAATGCCGGTGATCCGCTGGCCCATGCGGACGTCGGCGGGGAGTTCGGTGCCGTTGAGCTTGTGCAGGGTGGGCTTGTAGTCGAACAGGTCGATGTGCGATGGGCCGCCGCTCATGAACAGGTAGATGACGCGCTTGGCGGTGGGGGCGAAGTTGAGCGCCCTCATGACGCCGCCGGTTTGATTCAACGCCGACGGAGTTTCGGCGAAGAGCGACGGGTTGAGCAGCGACGCAAGGGCCGCCGTGCCGATGCCGGCCGCGGTACGGCCGAAGAACTGCCGGCGGGTGAGGAGCCGTTGTTGTTCGCGAATCAGGTCCATGGCAAGCTCCAAGCGTTCAAGGCAAGTCGCCCGTGACACGGGTTTTTAACCCGTGCAGATCGCTCGCACGGGTTGGAAACCCGTGTCACGGGGCAAGGTCAACTGCGTGTGATCGTTTCATCCAGGTTCAGAATGACACTCGCTACGGTTGTCCAAGCCGCCAGTTCCGGCTGATCGAGCTTCTCGTTTCTTGGCGACTCCCCAACCTTCAGCAGCTTGTCGGCCGCGGCCTGGTCATGCTGATAGACGTCGAGTTGGGCCGCGTAAATCTTCTTCAGGACCGACAGCTCTTGCGGCTGCGGATCGCGCGACATCGCGAGGCGGAAGGCGAAGGCGATGCGGCCGTCCGCGTCGTCGCCCGCTTCGGTCATCATCCGCTCGGCGAGCTTGCGAGAGGCCTCGACGTAGGTCGGATCGTTCATCAGCACCAACGCCTGCAACGGCGTGTTGGTGATCGAGCGAC
Organism: Tepidisphaeraceae bacterium; assembly: GCA_036495445.1. Classification (GTDB taxonomy): domain Bacteria; phylum Planctomycetota; class Phycisphaerae; order Tepidisphaerales; family Tepidisphaeraceae; genus DASXMX01. The sequence goes on along the minus strand of DASXMX010000145.1, from coordinate 1,300 downwards.
GGACGACGCAGGTTTCGCGGTCGGGCGCGTCAAACGTGGTCAGTGTGGGCGGGGGGCTCGTCCGCTTCCAGAAGGTGTACATCGTCCGGCGGTACAGGTCCGGCCCGTGGTCCTGCACGTATACCTGTGCCGTCCACTTCGCGCCGTCCGAGCGGGACATCAACTCTTCCCAAAGGCCTTTCGGCTGGTAGGGGGAGACGCTGCGGCCGCCGATCTCGGGATTCAACAGTCCGCTGACGGAAAGCGCCTCGTCGCGGATGAATTCCGCCGGCAGGCGATATCTCGAGCCGCGCGCCAGCAACCGGTTCTCCGGGTCGCGGGCGAGCAACTCGGGCGAGACGACGGAGGATTGCCGGTAGGTTGCAGACGTCACGATGAGCCGCACCATCGCCTTGGTGTCCCACTTGGGCGTGTTCGGTTGAGTGGGATCCATGAATTCGCAGGCCAGCCAGTCGAGCAGTGCGGGATGGCTCGGTTCCTCGCCCTGCGACCCGAAGTCGCCCGGCGTCTTCACAATGCCGGTGCCGAAGAAGGCCTGCCAGTACCGGTTCACCGCGACACGGGCCGTCAGCGGGTGAGAGGGCGAAACGAGCCACTCGGCCAGCCCGAGGCGGTTGTGCGGCGCGTCTGCCGGCATCGGGGGGAGGCTCTTGGGGACGTCGGGCGACACCTTGTCGCCGTGCTGGTCGTACTGGCCGCGCAGGAGGACAAACGTGTCCCGCGGCTTGGCCATCTCCTCCATGACCATCGTCGTCCGCTCGGTCGCCTCGGCGTCCGCCTGATCCTTTCGGAGCGAAGCCAGCCGGTCCTTCACGTCCTTCAACGCGGTGCTGACGTTCTCGCGGTAATACTTGCGAAGATCGTTTCGTTGCGATTCGGTGCGATGGTCGTCCGCGAGGGCGAGGATCTTCCGCACGTTGGACGGAATCGTCTCCTTGCCGAGCGGGTTGTTGGAATCGGTGACGGAGACCCGGAAGTGGCCGAACTGGTGTTGGCCGAATTGCGATCGGAAGTCCAGGGTGATCGTCAGCTCGGCGCCGGAGTCGCTGGCGATCGGCTTTTCGAGTTGCAGCAGCGCCGCGTGGGCCTTGCCGACCTGGGGATAAATCGCCCAGCCGGCCTTGCGGCCCTTCTCGATCAGGCTCGAAACCGGGAACCCGTCCTGGCTGAAGTCCGCCCCGGCCGCCTTGAACTTGACGGGCATCGGTTTCGACGTCTCTTCGCCGGCCGAGGCCTTGAGGCGAACGCCGGTAAGGACGGCGTTTCCGTTTTCGGATCGGCCGGGGCCTTTTTCGGACAG
>DASXMX010000144.1:0-22696 GCA_036495445.1 Tepidisphaeraceae bacterium | reverse complement strand
CCCAACACCGACCAGATCCTGTCGCAGATGCGGCAGAATCAATCCAATTCGCAGTTGCCCCAGGCGGTGATCAATCAAGGCGTGACGGTGCAAAAGTCCACCTCCGCGCCGCTGGTTATGTTTGCGCTTTACTCGCCGAACGGGACGTACAACGGCGCATTCCTGGCGAACTACGCGGTGATCAACATCAACGACGCGATGACCCGGGTACCCGGGATCGCCAGCGTAACGGTGTTCGGCGCCGGCAACTATGCGATCCGCCTCTGGGTGCGGCCCGACCGTCTTGCGCAGATGGGGGTGACGGTCCCGCAGATCGTCAACGCCGTTCAGATCCAGAACAACGTGAACCCCGCGGGCCAGGTTGGCGGCGAGCCGATCCCGCCCGGGCAGCAGTACACATACGCCGTTCGCACGCAGGGTCGCCTCCAGACCGAAGAGGAATTCGGCAACATCGTCCTGCGGGCGCAGCCCGGTGGCGCCCTGCTGCGCGTCAAGGACGTCGCCCGTGTCGAACTGGGCGAGCAGAACTACAACATGCAGGCGCGGCTGAACGGCAAGCCGGCAACCCTCGTCGCGCTGTATCAACTCCCTGGCAGCAATGCGGTCGCCGCCGCTCAGGGCGCGCGCGACCTGATGACCAAGCTCAAGCAGAACTTCCCGCCCGACATGGACTACGTCGTCGCCCTCGATACCACGCTGGCGGTCACCGAGGGCATGCACGAGATCGTCAAGACGCTCTTTGAGGCGCTGATCCTGGTTGTGATCGTCGTGTTCCTCTTCCTCCAGGGTTGGCGGGCGACGCTCATTCCGCTGCTGGCGGTCCCGGTATCACTGGTCGGCACGTTCGCCCTGTTCCCGCTGTTCGGGTTCTCGATCAACACGCTTTCGCTATTCGGACTCGTGCTCGCGATCGGGCTGGTGGTGGATGACGCGATCGTGGTGGTCGAGGCGGTCGAGCACCACATCGAGCACGGCCTGTCGCCCAAGGAAGCCGCGTTCAAGGCGATGGAGGAAGTCTCCGGCCCGGTGGTCGCAATCGCGATCATCCTCGCGGCGGTGTTCATCCCGACGGCGATGATCCCCGGAATCACGGGCCGGTTGTATCAGCAGTTCGCCGTAACGATCGCCGTCTCGATGGCGATCTCCGCGTTCAACGCGCTCTCGCTCTCCCCGGCCCTTTCGGCACTGTTGCTGCGGCCCAAGAAAAAAGGGAAAGGCCCGCTTCAGAAGTTCTACAACGGATTCAACAAGGCCTTCGGCGTGGCGACGAACGGCTATGTCAACGTCTGTCGCCTGCTCATCCGTCGCAGCGCATTCGCGGTTCTGCTGCTGGCCGCACTGACGCTCCTGACCGGGCTGGCGGGGAAGAGAATCGCCACCAGCTTCCTGCCCGACGAAGATCAGGGGTACCTGTACGCCGGCGTTCAGTTGCCCGATGCCTCTTCGGCCCAACGCACCAGCGAGGTGATGCGGCAGATCGAGCAGGTCCTCAAGGACACGCCCGGGATCAAGTATTACTCGTCCGTCGTCGGTTACAGCATGCTCAGCGGCGTGCAGAACACCTACAGCGGGTTCTTCTTCATCACGTTGAAGGACTGGGCCGAGCGAAAAGCGCCTGGCGAGCAATACGCCGCGATCATGACGCACCTGAACACGGAGATGAGCAAGGTCCCGGGTGGCCTCGCCTTCGCGTTTTCGCCCCCCGCCATCCCGGGCATCGGGACGTCGGGCGGCGTCACGTTCGTTTTGGAAGATCGCTCCGGCAGCGGGCCCGCCGTCCTTAACCAGAACCTGAAGACGTTCCTCGAAGCCGCCCGCAAGCGGCCCGAGCTCGCCCGCGTCACCACGACCGCGCTGCCCACCGTGCCCCAGGTCTTCGTCGACGTGAATCGCGACCAGGTGCTTCAACAGGGCGTTCCGCTCAGCGACGTTTACACCACCATGCAGTGCTTCATGGGCGGTGCGTTCGTCAACTATTTCAACCGATTCGGCCGGCAGTGGCAGGTCTACGTGCAGGCCGAGGGGGATTACCGGACGAACGCGCAAAACCTCGGCCAGTTTCACGTGCTGAACAACGCCGGCACCCCGGTCTCACTGGCCGCCCTGACGAACACGCGCGCCACGGACGGCCCGGAGTTCACGCTGCGTTACAACCTCTTCCCGGGCGTGCAGATCAACGCGTCCGCCCGGCCCCCCTATAGCTCGGCCCAGGCGATGAAAGCGATGGAGGAGGTCTACGCCCAGACCATGCCCAGCGGCGCCGGGTTCGACTACATGGGGATGAGCTACCAGGAGAAGAAGGCGCAACAAGGCGTCTCGCCGATGGCGATCTTCGGCTTCTCGCTGCTTTGCGTCTTTCTCATCCTGGCCGCGCAGTACGAGAGCTGGACGCTGCCGTTCAGCGTGCTGCTGGGGACGCCCATCGCGGTGCTGGGCGCGTTCCTCGGGCTCATGGTCGGCCATTATGAGAACAACGTCTACGCGCAGATCGGGCTGGTCATGCTGATCGGCCTGGCCGCCAAGAACGCGATCCTGATCGTCGAGTTCGCAAAGATGGGACACGACCGGGGCGAGCCGCTCGTCGATGCGGCCCTCGAAGGCGCGCGGTTGCGCCTCCGGCCGATCCTGATGACCAGCTTTGCGTTCATCCTCGGCTGCGTGCCGCTGGCCAAGGCCGCCGGGGCCGGCGCGCTGTCGCGGCAGGTGATGGGCTTCGTCGTCATCGGTGGCATGGTGGCCGCGAGCTTCATCGCCATCTTCCTGATCCCGGCGTTGTTTTACCTGGTGGAGAAGCTCGGCGGTCGCGAAAAGCATGAGCCGCAGGCGGAGGCACGGCTCGCCGCCACGCGCGTCGCCGCGGAGGTCGCGGCGGCGGACGAATCCAATGGCATCCACGTTGGCCACGACCAGCACGCCAAATGAACCGACGCCATCCTCTCATTTCGTCGTGCCCGTCTGGCTGGCGAGCGCTGCGCTGTGCGGCGATTGCCGGCGGCGTGGCCGGGCTGATGTTCCTCCTGACCGGCTGCGCGATGGGGCCCGATTATCAGCGGCCCGCCATCGAGTCGCCGCCCGATTACCGGTTCGCCACCACCCAGTCGACCGAATCGCTGGCGGACCTGGCCTGGTGGGACGTCTTCAAGGATGAGCAACTCCAGGCCCTGATCCGCACCGCACTGGCCAACAACTACGATGTCCGCGTGGCGGCCACGCGGGTCGAACAGGCCCGTCAGTTCGCCGCCGAAGCCCACGGACAGTTTTTCCCTTCCGTCGGGTATCGGGCGGGCGTGGCTCGTGGCCAAAACGAGTTCCTTGGCGCTCCCTCTGACGCCGGCGTTCAGACCGCCACGGCCGCCGCGGGCGTCCTTAACGCCGCGTGGGAAATCGACCTCTGGGGCCGCGTGCGCCGCCTCAATGAATCCGCCAAGGCCCAGTTTCTGGCCACCGAAGACGTCAAACGCGGCGTCATGCTTTCCCTCGTCAGCGACGTCGCCCAGGCGTACCTGGAACTGCTCGAACTTGACCTGCAGTTGGAGATCACCCGGCAGGCGACCGACTCGTTCCGGCGCAGCCTCAAGCTGTTTACCGACCGGATGGAGGGAGGCGTCTCGAACAAGCTGGCCACGTCCCGCGCCCAGGCGGCGGCTTCGTCGGCCGCCGCCCAGATCCCCGAACTCGAACGGCAAATCGCGCTCAAAGAGGACCAGATCAACCTGCTGCTCGGCCGCAGTCCCGGGCCGATCCCCCGTCGCGGGAAACTGCTCCAGGAGTCCCTGCCGCCCGACGTGCCGGCCGGGCTGCCCAGCGCGCTGCTCGAGCGCCGCCCCGACGTCCGCGCGGCCGAGCAACTCCTGCAGTCGGCCAACGCGCAGATCGGCGTCGCCCAGGCCAACTTCTTCCCCCAGATCGGGCTCACGGCCATGCTCGGCAAGGTCAGCCCGGATATCAGCACCGTCACCGGCGGCAAGGCGAACGCCTGGTCGATCGGCCTGAACGCGGCCGGCCCAATCTTCCAGGGCGGCGCGCTGCTGGCGCAATACCGCAGGGCGAAAGCCGCGTGGGAAGAAGCCAAACTGCAGTACCAGCAGACGGGCATTAACGCGTTTCGCGAGGTGTCCGATGCGCTGATCTCCCGCGAGAAGTTCGCGGCGTCCCGCGTGGAACTCGGCGGCGCGGTCACGGCTTATCGCGACGCGGTCGACGTTGCCATGCAGCGGTTCACGCTGGGCAAGTCCAGTTATTACGAGGTCCTCGAAGCTCAACAGTTGCTGTTCCCCGCCGAGACCGCCCTGGCCCAATCCGAGCTGAACCAGCGGCTGGCGACGGTCCAACTCTATAAAGCACTCGGTGGCGGCTGGCAGGTGCCCGATGACCAATGGAGTGCCGGGCCGACCACGGCGCCGGCGGCACAGCCCGAGGTCGTCCCCACGACCGGTCCCGCGTCCGCCCCAACAACGGCTGCCGCGACGTCCACCCCCTCACCTGGAGCCTAGCCATGAAATTCGTTTCGCTCGTTGCCACACTATTGATTTGCGGATGGGTTGGGGGATGCGCTGCCGAATCAAAGGCCCCTGCGGCCGCCCCCGCGCCGGCCGCCGTCAACCCCGGCGAGCCCGCCGCCGCCGCGCCCGCGGTCGCGCCGACGGCCGACCAGGCGTTCGAATGGCTCAAGGCCGGCAACGCGCGGTTTGTGTCGGGTCACCCCATCCACCCCCACGACAACACCGGACGCCGCGTGGAACTGACGGCCAGCCAGCATCCCTATGCGATCGTGCTCGGGTGCTCCGATTCGCGGGTCCCGCCGCCCCTCGTGTTCGATGCCGGGCTGGGTGATTTGTTCGAGATCCGCGTCGCCGGCAACACGGCGGATGATTCGGCGCTCGCCAGCATCGAGTACGCCGCCGAGCATCTTCACGCGCCGCTGCTGGTCGTGCTGGGACACGAGAAGTGCGGCGCCGTTGCGGCAACCGTCGATGCGGCCAAAAGCAGCGAGAAGCCCGCCGGCCACCTTTCGGCGATCATCGACCCCATTCGCCCCGCCGTCGAAAAGGCCAAAGGCGAGGAAGGCGATCTGACGACCAACGCCGTCAAGGAAAACGTGAAGAACGTGGTGCGGGTGCTCGAGCACAGCGAGCCCGTGCTGGCCGAGATGGTCCACTCGGGGCATCTCAAGGTCGTCGGTGCCGTATACCGGCTTGACACGGGCGAGGTCGTGTTCACGGAAGCGAATTGATCGCCACGGGCGATCGCTGCCGGGCAACGGTTCGTCCCTGACGGCGTCGCGGGATAAGAGGCCGTCGCGATGAAACGCCGCATCCTGTCCTCGGTTTTCCTCGCGACGGTTCTGATGGCCAGCGGGTGCGGGAGTATCGGCCCGCGGACCATCAATCACGATCGCATTGATTACAGCGACGCGGTAGGCGACTCGTGGAAGGCGCAGATGCTGCTCAACGTGGTCAAGCTTCGCTACATGGACCTGCCGATCTTCGTCGACGTCGCCCAGATCGTCAGCGGCTACACGTTGCAGACGCAGGTGACCGTCGGCGGCACGGTGTCATCAGAGAAGGCCATCCAGGGGAACTTCTTCAACGCCGCCGGCGCCGCCCAATATACTGACCGCCCCACCATCACCTACTCGCCGCTGACAGGCGACAAGTTCCTGCGGGCCCTGATGACCCCGATCGAGCCCAAGGCGGTGTTCTCCATGCTCGAATCGGGTTACGCGGCGGACTTCGTGCTGGGGATGACGCTGGAATCGCTCAACGGCGTGAACAACCGGTCGGTGGCCGCCGGGGCCTTGCGGGAGGCCGATCCGCGTTTCGTCAAGGCCCTGCAACTGCTGCGCGAGATTCAAACGAGCGGCGCGTTCGGGGTCCGGGTCGAACAATCGCCGGACAAGCTGCAGGACGTCGTCTTTTTCTTCCGCGGCGAGGGCGAAGTTCCACCGGAGATCGACGCGAAGACCCGCCAGATCCGCGAACTGCTTCACCTGGAAGCCAACGACCGCCGCTACAAGCTCGTCTACTCCCCGGCCAGGGGCAGCAAGGGTGAACTTGGGGTCGGGACCCGATCGGTGCTGCAGATCATGCAGGCGATGGCCTCGTTCGTTGACGTGCCGGCGGAAGACATCAAAGAGCGGCGCGCGATTCCCTCGCTCGAGCACGACGCCGGAAACCCCGGGGCGATCCGCATCCACAGCGGCCCCAAACGACCAACCGACGCCTTTGCGGTAATCACCTATCAGGGCCGGTGGTTCTGGGTGGACGATCGCGACTGGCGGACGAAACGCGCGCTCTCCGTCGTCATGCTCTTGTTCACGCTGGCCAACACGGGCGGAGCCGAATCCCTTCCGGTGATCACGATCCCGGCCAGTTAGTGGAGATGTGACATGAGGACCGATCCTGATGATCAGCGGGAATGGCTGGAAACCGATGGCCTCGGCGGGTTCGCATCCGGAACCGTCGGCGGCATCCGCACCCGCCGGTATCACGGGCTGCTGCTTGCCGCCTCAAACCCGCCGACCGGGCGGGCAATGCTCGTCAACGGCATCGAGGCGTTCGTCACCACCTCCAAGGGACGATTCCCACTGTCCACTCAGCGATATGCCGGCGATGTCGTCTACCCGGAGGGCTTCCGGTTCATCGAGTCATTCACGACCGAGCCGTGCCCGACCTGGCGGTTCCGCCTGCCGGACGGAACTGAGATCGAGCAGCAACTCTGCATCCGGCAGGGCGCGCCGTTGCTGGCGATGCGTTGGCGCATCGCCTCCCCTGGCCGTGCGGATGCGCGACTCGAAGTGCGGCCGCTGCTGTCCGGCCGCGACTTCCACTCGATGCATCATGAGAACCTGGGTTTCCGCTTCGATCCGACCCTACGAGAGGACCGGGTGACGTGGCAGCCGTATGCCGCGCACCCGCCGATCACCGCCTGCGCGAATGCGAAGTACGAGCACCAGCCCACCTGGTATCGCAACTTCCTCTATTCCGAAGAACGGAATCGCGGGTTCCCGGCCAGCGAGGATCTCGGCTCGCCGGGCACATTCACCTGGCCTTTGGGCGGGTCCGAAGCCGTACTGGTCCTCGGAACGGCGGCCACATTGGAGCGAATGGCCGGTCGCGCGGAGGCGGTGGCGAAGGCGATCCGCGACGCCGAGGCCGAGCGCCGCCGGCAGTTCCCCTCACCCGTGCATCGGGCGGCCGATCAATACGTCGTGAAACGCGGCGCCGGCAAGTCGATCATCGCCGGCTACCCGTGGTTCGGCGATTGGGGGCGCGATTCATTCATCTCGATTCGCGGCCTGTGCATCGCGAGCGGGCGGCTGGAGGACGCCCGCCAGATCCTGCTCGCATGGGCACCTTACGTTTCGGAGGGGATGCTCCCCAACCGCTTCCCGGACGCGGGCGAGGCGCCGGAATACAACTCTGTGGATGCGGCGTTATGGTACGTCGTCGCCGTCCACGAGTTCTTCCTGGCCGCTCGCCGGGCACGGTTCGCGATCGACGCCGAAGAGCGGCGGGCACTGCAGGCCGCCGTCGACGCGATCCTTACCGGGTACCGTCGCGGCACGCGGTTCGGCGTCCGCGCCGACGGCGACGGGCTGCTGGCGGCGGGCGAGCCCGGCCTGCAGCTCACCTGGATGGACGCCCGCGTGAACGGCCGGTGCATCACCCAGCGTGCGGGCAAGCCGGTCGAAGTGCAGGCCCTCTGGCTCAACTGCCTCTGGCTGGCCGGCGCGACGGATCCGCAGTGGCGGAAGTTATTCGATGCTGGCCGCAGGAGCTTCGAGGTGCGGTTTTGGAATTCCAAAAACGACGCCCTGTTTGACGTGGTGGATTGCGACCATCGTCCCGGCACCGTTGACGCGACGTTCCGCCCGAATCAGATCCTGGCCGTGGGCGGGCTGCCGCTGCCGATGCTAGAAGGGGCCCGCGCTCGCGCGGTGGTGGACGCGGTCGAGGGCCGCCTGCTGACGCCCCTCGGCCTCCGGTCGCTGGCGCCCGGCGAGCCGGGCTACTGCGGCCGATACTGCGGCGGCCCCGAGGAACGCGACGCGGTCTATCACCAGGGCCCCGTCTGGCCCTGGCTGGCAGGCCCCTTCATCGACGCATGGGTGCGGGTGCGCGGCAAGACGCCGACCGCCAAGGCGGAGGCGAGAATGCGGTTCGTCGAACCGCTCCTGGCGCACCTGGATGCGGCGGGCCTCGGGCACGTCTCCGAGATCGCCGATGGCGACGCACCCCACACGCCCCGCGGCTGCCCCTTCCAGGCATGGTCGGTCGGCGAACTGGTGCGCGTGCAGGAGACGATCCTGCCGCTCGAGGACAAGGCGCCCGCCGGGGCGGCTTCGAAACAGTGCGCAGGACCGGTGGTCCACACGGTCTAGATGGGGATGCCCTCATGCATGGATTTCAGGAGTTTTACTGGGAGTGAGCCATGGCTAACCCGAGACGCCTGGCATGTGTGTTCGTGTTCGCCGTTGTCTGCGCGCTGGCAGCGGCGCCGGGGGCCGGACAGGCGCCCGCCGCCGGCACCACAGCCGCGCCAACTTCCCGGCCCACGACCGGCCCTCCCGCTGCCGCACCGCTCAAACCGGAGGAAGTCGAACAGATCGTCGCGCCCGTCGCGCTCTACCCCGACTCGCTGCTCGCCCAGGTCTTGATGGCTTCAACCTATCCGCTGGAGATCGTGCAGGCGGACCGGTGGGTCAAGGCGAACCCGACGCTGAAGGACAACGCCGAGGAGCTGAACAAGCTGCCGTGGGACCCGAGCGTCAAGTCGCTGCTCGATTTCCCGCAGGTCCTGACGATGATGAGCGAGAAGCTGGACTGGACCGTGAAACTCGGCGACGCATTCATCGCCAGCCAGAAGTCGGTCATGGATGCCATCCAGCGGCTGCGCGGGCGGGCGTACGCGCAGGGGAACTTGAAAAGCTCGAACGAGCAGAAGGTGACAGTCGAGGCCCCGGCCCCTGCAACCGCGCCGGCCGCGGCGGCGCCGCCCGTCTCGGTGCAGACCAACCCGCCCCCGGCGCCTCAGGTGATCGTGATCGAGTCGACGCAGCCGTCCGTCGTCTACGTGCCGACCTACAACCCGACGGTCGTGTACGGGGCCTGGCCCTATCCGGCCTACCCGCCGGCTTATTACTACCCGCCGGGCTACGTGGCGGCGGCGTCGGTGGTCTCGTTCGGCGTGGGCGTCGCGGTCGGGGCGGCGTGGGGGCACGCGTGGGGCGGGTGCGGCTGGAACAGCGGCGACGTCAACGTCAATGTCAACCGCAACGCCAACTTCAACCAAAGCATTAACCGCCAGAACTATCAGGCCAAATACAACAACGCCAACCGGACCTCCGCCCGCACCGGCGGGGGCAACACGTTCCAGCACGACGCATCCCATCGGCAAGGGGTCGCCTACCGCGATGCGGGCACCACCGAGCGGTATCGCGGGGCCGGCGCCAGTCAGCAAACGGCGCAGGCCAGGGACTCGTACCGGGGCCGGGCCGACACCGGCCGGTCGGAGCTCAACCGCGGCGCCGCAGACGCCTATCGGGGCGGGGGCGCGTCGGCAGGTGGCGCCAATGCCCGCGCCGGCGGCGGGACTGGGACCGGGACCGGCGGTCGCTCCGCGGCAGGGGCCAGCCCCCAGTCGGCGGAACGCAGCCGGCAGGCCGCCGGCGCACGCAGCAGCGGATTCGGTGGCGTCGATTCCGGTGGCGCCAACGCCCGGGCCGCCAGCAGCCGCGGCCAGGCCAGCCGCAGCGGTTCCAACGGTGGCGCAGGCGGGGGCGGCGGCGGCCGTAGCGGCGGCGCGCGTGGGGGCGGCGGTGGCCGCGGAGGAGGCCGGGGCCGATAGCCACGCACCACCCCGAATCCAGAACAGGAGTTGACCGATGTTCGCCTGCTTCCCTTCGAAATGGCTCGTGTCCGTCGCCGGTCTTGCCCTTCTAGCGCTCGGATGCGCGTCCGCAGAGCCCCCCAAACCGCAAACGCCGCCACCGCCGACGCCTCCGCAGCAGCAAAAGTTCGCCTCACCGCAGTCGGCGGTAGGATCCCTTGTCTCCGCGCTCCGCGCCGGCGATCAAGCACAACTGGGCCAGATCTTTGGCCCCGACGACAGCGAGATCATCTCCTCAGGCGATCCGGTGGCGGATCGGTCCGAGATCTCGCGGTTCCTGGCCGCATACGATGCGCAGCATCGCTTGCAACGAGAACCCGACGGCCGCTACACGCTGATCGTCGGCACGGCGGACTGGCCCTTCCCGGTGCCCATCCTAAAGTCCGGTGATCAGTACGTGTTCGATAGCGATGCCGGGAAGGACGAGATCCTCAACCGCCGGATCGGCCGCAACGAGCTTTCCACGGAACTCGTCTGCCTCGCGATCGTCGACGCCCAGCGCGATTACGTCGCCCTTCGCCCGATGGGCGGCGACCTGCCCGCCTACGCGCAAAAGATCGTCAGCGACCCCGGGACGAAGAACGGGCTGTACTGGCCGACGAAGGAGGGCGAGAAACCCAGCCCGCTGGGCGTGCTGGCGGCCCTGGCGGCGGCCGAGGGGTACGGCACCACGCGTCCCGCCGGCAACCGCCCGCCGCCCTACCACGGATACCGCTACCGCCTGCTCACCGCCCAAGGCCCCCACGCCGAGGGCGGCGCGGCCGATTACAGGGTCGATGGCCAACTGATCGGCGGCTTCGGCGTCGTCGCCTACCCGGCCCAATACGGCAACTCCGGCATCACCACGTTCATCACCAACCATGATGGCATCGTCTATCAACGCGACCTCGGCCCCGACACCGAACGGATCGCCGAGTCCATGACCCAATTCGACCCGGATCCCGGGTGGACGAAAGCCACCGACGCCTCCCGAGCAACATACGGGAATTGAATACGGCACGCGATCCCGACGAACTGGATTCGTCGCGTGATCCGTTGCTCCAACGTTCCGATAGGGAGTTTTGGACAGGATTCCAGACGAACATGCCACACCCGCGCCGCCGAACACAGCCGGCTGTTGTACGACCATGGTCAGGAGTTGCCCCCTAGCCCTGTCCACCGTTTCGCCCGGAGGCTACAAACCTTCTGCCGCCGTCTTACTGGACGGCGTCCCGACCATGGTCGTGGGCATGTCGCGGCTCACGGTGGCCTGACGTAGGAACAGGCACACGAACGGCTCAGGCCAGATCGCGGGTCCTTTCGACGGCGGCAAGGAGCGGCGGGAGGTACTCCGGGCCGAAGAGGCGGAGGTGGTTGATCAGGCTGTACATCTGGTAGACCGGTCGGCGGACCCGGGCGTACTCGCCGGGCAGCTTGAACCGTTGCTGGTAGGCGCGGAGGAACGCGGGGGCGATCGTGTGGAACAGTTCCAGATACGCGATCTCGGCTTCGGCGTGCGCGTACTTGCAGAGGGGGTCGAGCAAGGCCGCGAGGCGCCATCGGCCATCCCTGCCCGGGCGGGCGAGGATGTTGGTGGACCACAGGTCCCAGTGCACCAGCCGGGGGCAATCGTCGTGGGCGAGCAGGCGATCGAGGCGGTCGTGGATGCGGGAGATCTGCTTGCGGACCTTCACCGGCAGTTGGCCGGACTTCGCCACCTCGGCCCAGATGCCGTCGAACACGTCGCGGTAGCATTCGGGCCAGCGCTCGTAGCGCTTCGGCTCGGCGGCCGTCACCCGCATGTAATGAGTGGCCATGTGGTCGTGCATCCGCATGACCAGCTCGGCGAGCTGCGCCTGCAGGTCGTCGAACTGCTCCGCCGAGCAGGCGGCCTTCGCTCCTGCGAGGTCGACGCCTTCGATGAATTCCATCAGCAGGTAACTGAACGGGTTTTCGAGCGTGCCGGTGCGGCAGAGATAGACGTCGGGGACGGGGATGCCGACGTCGCGGAGGAGCTGGAGCTGGTGGACCTCGTCGCCGTAGGCACGGTCGACGCGGTGCGGCGTGATCTTGAGGACCGCCTTGGAGCCGTCGCGCGTTTGCAAGCAGAGGGTGGTGTTGATGCACCCGCCGGCCAGCGGCGTGACTTCTTCAAGCTCGGCAGCAGAACCGGCCCACTCCCGCACGATCTGCCGCAACGACTGCCATGAGACTTCCACCTCGTGAGGCGCCATGTGCTAAGGCCGATTGTGGGACGCGGCCCGTCGCTTTGCAACTGTCATTGTGAGGAGGACTGCGGAGATGGCGCAATAAAAGTGGCGCGGCCCTCTCGGATGCCGCGCCACTCAGGGAAGGAGGATCGTATTCAAAAGTTGTACGACCGGCTCGCGGGCGGGTTCGGATCCGGTTCACCGAGTCTGCAGAATTCCGGCCAGCCTCGCCGGGCTCAGCCCCCTTTAGCCTGCGCCAGGCGGGCGCATAAAAAAGGTGGCGTGGTCCTCTCGGCATACCACGCCACCCAGGGAAGGAGGATCGTACAGACATCTATCTCTACGACGGGCCGGGGGTCGGGTTCGACGGGCGCACAAAATATTGTGGAATGTCATCCGGCTCAGCCCGATTGTCGTAACTCGGGCCGAAGGCCATGATTCCATGCGAAATCCGGAGGTGCGATCGGCGGGGCTGGTCAGACGGCCGAAAAGATTTCGCGCGATTTGAACCGGCTCGTCGCTGCCCCTGCACCGCGCCTGCGTCCCCCCGTGGCGGGCGAAACAATTCCGCGTCCACCGCGTCTTAGAAGGCGGAGCGAGGTCGCGCGCCACGGTGTGGGCCAACAGGGGGGCGATGTCAGGCTGAGCCTTTTTCTTTGACTTCCCCGTCACGCGTGGATAACTTTCGCCCCTGCCGGTGACTTGGAGATTCAGGCAAGGATTGGCGCAAAGGAGTAGCACCGGCGTTTCCCGCGAGTCCAATAGAGATTCCCCCGGGGTTCACGGCAACAGCAGCAGCGAACGCAGCCGACTGTTCGCGACGGGTGTCGGCGGGCACCCGGTGACCACCCCGGTGGAGAAGATCCGCGGCCGACCCGCGTTCCGATGGCCCCACAAGGCCGGAATCGCGTCGCAGCAGCTAGGAGTAGGCACCCATGGCTCGTCGTCGTCCCTCCCGAGGTTTTTCCGCGTCTAAAAAGAACAAGCAGCGGTCGAACGCCTTCCGGGTCGAGGCGCTGGAAGAACGATTGCAATTCGTCGTCCTTCATGGCGGCGACGCGTTCGAGTTCTCGACCGGCACCGGCGGCAGCAGCAGCGGGTACGAGCGCGTCGTCGTCACCGGCAACACAACGGTCGAACTCGTCGGCGGCCGCGTCGATACCCAAACTGACACGTTCTCGCTGGTCACGATGGACGGCGTCATCCTCACGGGTCCCGACGCGGGCATCGTGGGCCAGGGGTATCTCAGCCTGTTGCCGACTCCGCCCCAGGTGAACGACTCGGTCTTCGCGATTGACGTGGTACAGTCCGACGCGACGTCCGGGATCGCGGTCGCGACCGTGCCTGACATCAAGCTGCCGCTGAACCAGCGCCCGATGGAGCCGTTCACCGGTGCCACGACGCTTCGCGTCCTCACCCCGACGGCCATTTCCGGCGTGAATCCGCCGCTGACCGTGACCGGCCCGGCCGACGGCGGGTCGATCGTGCTGGGCGCGCTGACGGTCAACCCTCAGGGCGCCCAGAACCTGGATAACTACGCGATCATGCACGGGACGCCCCTGATCCCGGATAGCGCACAGACGGCCACGGCGGGCCAGTTCCAGTTCGTGCCGGCGGGGCTGGTCACGCCGGGGTTGACGATCAATTCGAACGCGTTCGGCTCGTTCCGCTTCGGCGGGACGATCACCGGCAGCGTCACCATCCACGGGTCGATCAGCCAATTCTACGCCGGCTGGATCGTGACGGGCCTCAGCTACGGCGAAACGGACGTTTCCATCATCACCGTCCCGCACAACTTCCAAGTGGATGGCGACATCGACGACCTGCTCACGGTCGGGGCGATCGGGACCGACCCGGGCGACGCCGATCTGCCGGTGGGCCGGCCGATCTTCGCCACCGGGTTCGACATGAACGTGAACGGGCGGATCGGGCAAATCCATGCGGCCGGGCCGATCCTGGGAAGCGTTAACGCGACGAACAACAACCCGGCCGTCGGCTTCCCGGTCGGGACGCCCGAGCAAGAGGAGGAGTTCCGCGGGAATGCCACGACCCAGGTGATTGGCGGGCAGGGCTATCCGCTGGACCCGTGGGACCAGGGCCTGCTCGGCGGCAACGCGTTCTTCAACAACGACACGTTCGCGACCCCGCAGTATCTCGGCGCGGATTCCTCGGGAAACATCACCGTTGACGGGCAGTTGCAGGTCAGTCCAACCAACGGGGACGACGTCGACTATTACGCCGTGGCGCTCCTGGCCGGGCAGACGATCACAGTCCAGGTGACCGAACCAACGGGAACCGTGCCGAGCCTCGACACGGGCGTCTTCGACCCCGACGGACGGTTGATCGCCAGCGATTTCAACCGGGTCGATCCGACGCAGACGGAAGAGCAACCGTTCCAGTTCACCGCTACGGAACCGGGCATCTATCGGTTCGCTGTTGGTGAATCGGTGAACCCGAACTTCGACGCCGTTCCCGCCAACATTGTGGGCGGCACATTCCCCTACGTGCTGAGCATCAAGAACGTCGGCAGCCTGGGGATCGGCGGGCTGGTTTCCGACGGCATCCTGATGGACAACCCGAACACGACCGGCACGACAACCGCGAACGGCAATATCGACGCGTTCCACGTCGTAAACGGCGATTTCGGCGCCGTCGTCGGCGGGACCAGCGTCATCTCGCAATTCGGTGATGCCGAGTCGAGTATCTATTCGATCGCGGCGGACAACGGGAACCTCCGGGCCGTCGTCGGCGGCCAGGTTGGGGCTCCCAATCAGGCGAATAGCGCAACCTATCTCTCGCCCTCGGTTTTTGTCCCCAACGGCTCCGTGGGCCTGGTGGAGGCGACGAGCGGCGCGCTGGCGTGGAACGTGTTCCTCACGGGGGTCGGCACGCAACTCACGCAAGCAGAGTCCACCGCGCTGTCGATCGGCGGCGACTACCAGTGGATCAATGCGCCGGCCGGGAGTTTCATCGGCGACCTGGTCGCCAAGGGGAACATCGGCACGATCCAGTGCGCGAACATGGCCACGACGACGGATCAGGGGTACTTCCAGGTCAACGCCGCGTTCAATCCGGCCCTGCACGGAACCATCGATCTGATCGACTCGGGCGGGGACATCGGCACGAATGGGACTGGCGGACCGGCCATCACAACCGGGCCGGGCGGGAACGTCCGTTACATCCATATTCCCGATACCGCCGAGGCCTTTCGTGACGAGTTCTTCGGCGGTGGCGCGCCCAACGAGACGCTTTACCAGCCGGGGGAAGCGGCGACGATCACCGACGACTCGGGCACGGTCGTCTCGCTAACTCCCGTTGGCGGCACGAATCCCACCGTGACAACCACCGGCACCGGCACGGGCACGACGGGCAGCACGCCGGGCAGCGGGGTGACGGTCACGTATGCGACCCCGGCAAGCCTCACCGTCCTGACCTATCCGATCCGGGGCAGCGGCGGCGCAGCCATCGTGCGGGTGCGTTCCGACGACAGCGTGAACATAGCCGCCTCCGGCGCGGGCGGCGTGCAGTCGGCGGAAATCGGCTCAATCGTACTCGGGGGAACGGGCACGCAGGTAACGAACAACAATACCCAGTTCGGGAACGGTGGCACGGCGCCGACGGCGGGCGGCACGACGACCACCATCAGCCGGGGTGCCGCAGCCGGAACGCCCGGCGGTGCGCCGGTCAAGACGACCGGCGGGAACCTGCCCTATGTTCTGCCAACGGTTCCGCCGATCCCGTCGCTCGCCGTCCAGGTCCCGCTGACGCTGAACATTTCCGGTTCGGTCAAGATCGATACCTTCGACGTCCACGGCGTCGAAACCGCGACCGGAACCCTCGCGACGAACAACACGTTCATCACCTCCCTGACTGATACAACCGGCGGCGAGATCGTCAACCTGAACGCGACCTCAGTTGGGACGCTCACGACCAACGGCGTGTTGGGGATGGCGGTCGAGACGAATACGCCCGCCTCGGTTCAGGGGCTGATTCATACCCCGGTCGGCAGCTATAGCGAACCATGGGGCTATCCGTTCCTCATGCCGACAAGCATGGTGCGGATCCAGGATGATGTGGTGAGCATTAACGCGGCCCAAGTCGGCAACGTCTACGCGGGCCAGGTCCTTGCACCCGCGACGACCCCAGGCGGGACCCCCGATATCGGTGGCGGGGCGATCACGGGTGGCACGAATGGAAACATTGGCTCGATTAGCGGCCGCATCATCGGCCCGATTGTCGCTGCCGGCTCGATCGGCAACGCCAACGCCGCGGGCGGGTTCGCCCCCCATGGTTCTGGCGCAGTCGGCGGCGCGGGGCTGTATGCGGTCGGCATCATTGGCCCGGTGGTCAGCAGCGGCGACATGCGCGGCGAGATCGTCTCCACGCACGGCACCCTCAGCATTACTGTGACCAACAACGGCAGCATCGCCGAAGCGTCGATCGGCACCCTCACCGAATTCGATTACGCCGAGGCCCGGGCCATCTCCGTCCTCATCCCGGCGGTAAGCACGCCCATCACCAAGCCGCAGTTGGACATCGGCGGCATCACCGTCCAGGGCAACGGGGGCATCATCGGCTCCGAAATCGTCGGCGATCACATCGGGCCGATCGCCGTCGCTAACACCGGCTTCGGGATGTTTGACAGCCTGATTAACCTCCGCGGCGACGGGACGATCGCGAGCATCACCGTCGGCGGATATGGGGTCCGCGACGGCACCTTCAATGTGGGTGCCCGCCTGGGCTCGCTCGTCGTCAACGGGAACGGCGGCGACTTGCCGGTGACCAACTTCTCCGCCGCCGTCCGCCAGAGCGAGACCGGCGCGCAATTCACCAGTTCCGGCACGCCGATCTCCTTCCTCAACGACATCAATGCCTTCCTGGGTACAAACGCCTCGACCCCCTCGGCCGTCGGCGTCACCGACAGCGGCGTGATCGAGGACCTGACCGTCACGGGGTCGCGCGACTTGACCACCGTGAGGGCCTATTCCATCCGCGGCCGGGACCTGACAACGTTGGCCAGCGTCGTGAGCGGGTTCACTCCGGCTTTGACGCCGAACGTCACCTCGTTCAACGTCGCCAACTCGATCGGGACGATCACCGTCACCGGACCGATCAACGGGTTCGCCATCACGACGGGCCGGTCGACCAAGTACCAGTTCGGCGGCGACGTTTCGAACTTCAACCTGACCATCGCCGGGCCGATGATGAACCTGGTGATGAAGAGCAGCCTGGGCGGGACGTCGTCGATCAACGCCATCGGGCCCAGCGGCCACATCGGCACGCTGACGATCAGCGGCAATCTCGCCGGAACGGTCAGCGCTCAGACGTACATCAACAACCTGCACGTGCTCGGCACCATCACCGGGACGGTCAACGCCGCCCGCATCGGCATCATCCACGTCTCGGGCGGCATCGGGAGCGGTGGCGTGACGATCAACGGGCCGCTCAATCAATTGATCGTTGACACCAGCTTCGGCCCGGCCGGCAACCCGATCCAGGTCAACGGGAACGCCAACATCATCAACATCAAGGGTGACCTCGCGGCGAACATCAACGTGACCGGGAACCTGAAGCAGTTGATCGTCGGTGGGAGCATTATTAGCGGCTCCACGACGACGATTGGCGGCATCCTGAACCTGCTCAAGGTGGCCGCGGACGTGCAGGCGGGTGCGACGGTTCAGGCCCAACTGATCAAGCGGCAGATGATCAAGGGACAGGTTTTTGGTACGATCACCACCAGCTAGTCGGGCCGTGACGGAGGGATGATGGTTGGCTTTCGATGTCTATTGCTGGCCAGCCTGTGCTTCGCGATAGACGCATCGGCCGCGCCCTCCTCCCAACCAACCTCGCAACCGGATGCGGCGCCAACCACGGCGCCTGCCCCGATTCGCCCCGACGCCCAGCGGAGCGCCCCTCAAAGCGCTCCGCTGGGCGTCGCGGCTATCCCGCAGGGTCCGGAGACGCACCCCGCCGTTCGCCTGGGCGACCCGGACCAGATCCTCGAGCAACTTGCCAGCCCCGATTGGCGCGTCCGTCGCCGTGCCCAGGAGCAACTCGTCCGCGGCGGGGAGGACGCGAAGCCCTTCATCCACGAACTGATCGAGCGGGCAAAGACCGACGAGGCCCGCAAGAACGCCGAGGCTGCTCTCGCCCAGATCGCGGACAACCGTCTTCTGGGCCCGTCGTACATCACGCTCCACGTGAAGGATGCTCCCGCGTCGCAGGTGATGGCGGAAATCTCCCGCCAGTCATTTGCTCCGCTGCAAACGATCCCAGACAACCTGTGGAAACAGGAGTCGTTCCCGAAGCTGGCCCTGGACGTTGATCGCGAGCCGTTTTGGAAGGTGATGCCGGACGTGTGCCAGAAGCTGGGCATCGACTTCCGCCCCGCCGCCGGCGGCATGCGATTGATGCATACTGGCGGGATGCGCACCGAGGGCGTCAGCGAGGTCGACGGCGCGTTCCTCGTGGTCGCGACCGGCATCAACTACACACGATCGAAGTCGTTCGCCCGCCAGGGGGAGCAATCGCGCTTTGGGATGAACCTGACGGTCCTGCCTGAGCCCAAGCTCACCGTCCTCCGTGGGGCCGGCACGGTGAGCGTGGACGAGGCGATGGACGACAAGGGGAATTCGCTGGTCCCCGACAAGGCGTCGGCCGCCGTCTGGGGCGGGTACGGCGGGTTCGGGGGGTGGAACCTCTACGTGCAACTCCGCTATCCGAAGGAGATCGGCACCCGCCTCACCCGGTTCAAAGGCAGCACGAGCTTCCTCATCCAGCTCGAAAGCGAGCGGGTCGAGATCCCCGACCTCACCAGCCTCCGGCCGACGACGCGGCTCGTGCACAACCTGCAGGCGACGTTCGAGCAGATGAAGAAGGCCGCCGCCGGCGACGTGTGGCAACTGCACATCCGCGTCGATCGCCCGAACTTTGGCGGGCCCGAGTGGCAGCAGTTCATGGACGGGGCACAGAACCGACTGAAGGTGCTCGACCTGGACGGGAACCCCCTGACCCGCCGGGGCACCAGCACGAACGTGAACAACAACACGGTGGAGATGACGCTCGAGTTCGTCCAAAGCACCGCAGGCGGCCGGATGACCGGCCCGCCTTCCCGGCTCGTCTGGGAAGTCCCCACCAAGACCCGCGAGATCACCGTCCCGATCACCTTCCACGACCTGCCGCTCTTCGACGACAAGTAGGGGCGAACCTTGTGTTCGCCCTCTTCTCTTTCGTCGCGACAATGGAAGGCGAATACAAGATTCGCCCCTGCGTACGAGGGCGAACACAAGATTCGCCCCTACGAATTCGACCGGAGCTTCCGCACGACCTGGGCCACGGTCTTCTTGTCGACCTTCCCGCCCGATGCCTGCAAGCCCTTGGCCATCAGGGAGGGGCAGAGCAACAGCGTCAGCGGGTTCAGTTCGTCGCCGGTGGTCGATTCGATTGCCTCGGCCATGACGTTGAGTTGCTTCATCTCCCCCGATTTGAGCGGGACGTCGCGCAGGATTTCCTTGGTCAACTTGGACGGGGAATTCAGCGGGGCCGGCGAGCGGGCCGCCTGCTGCCGGCGGTTGCTCACCACCACGATCAGCAACAGGATCCCCGCCCCCGCAGCAAAGAGAAGGAACGGCCGGTAATCCTGCTGCTCCTCCTTGCCCATGCTCTCCTGAATGCTCTTAAAGACGTCGCTCTGTGTCGGCGTGGCATGGGACAGCGATGCAGAGCACAGGACGAACAGGAGCACCAGAGCGCTTCGCGCGATCATTCTCATCCCGCCTGCTTTCGTTCTTTAATCAGCTCGGCGACGGTCTTAAGCACGCCCAGCGCGTACCGGCGGACGCGGACGTTGCCGTCGGACTTGGCGAGCTGTCCGACCTCGTTGATCAACTGCCACCACCCGATCTGCCGCAGCGCCCAGAGTGCGGAGATGCGGTGGTCGGGCCGCTCGTCACGCAGCATCTGGAGCAGTTGGGTCCCGGCGGTGCCGACCTTCATCCGGTGCATCGCCTTGATGGCATTGGCTCGCTCCCGCCCCGCCGCCGTCAGCGCCCGCTGGGCGAGGACCGGGACGAACTGCGGGTCGCCCCGCCGCTCGAGCACTTCGACCACGTTGGCACGGACGCGGGCGTCCGGGTCGTTGAGCAACCGCTCGATCAGCACGCTGTTCGGGGCCACGGAAATCTCCCCCAGCACGCTGACGGCCTTGCTGCGGATCCGCGCGTTGGCGTCGGTGCAGAGCTGGACCAGCGCGGCCGTCAGCGACTCGGCCACGCCCAGTTCCTGGATGACCTGCATCGCCTTGACCCGCTGCTCGACCGTGCCGGCCAGCGCGCGGCGTTGCAGTCGTTGCAGGCCGTCGGGCAGCAATTTCAACATCGCCCGCCCGGCCTGCTGGCGGGTGGATTTGTCGAGCCGGTCGAACCGCTGCCAGAACCCGTCGAACCCCGCCTGGCCCAGGGCCCGGCCGATCACGCGGCGAACGCTCGCCGGGGCCGACGTCATCAGCTTCAGCAGGATGTTCTCAAAGTCCGGCGGCCGCCGGCGGACGATCTCCCGGGCGGCCATGCGGACGATCCGCTCGTCCGGGTCGGTCAATAGCAATCGAAGCAGTTCGACGCCGGTGCCTCGGCGACGCCGCATCGCGACGCGGAGCAGCCGCAACCGGGCGGCCAGCGACGCGGGGGATGATGCGGCGGGGGAATCCGGGGCGGGCTTAGCATAGTCCAGCAGGATGCGCAGGCGCTCGTCCTGGTCGGCGTCGTTCAACCCGCCGCAGGCGATCCACTCGGCGATGCGCGCCGCGTCGTCGATGCCCCGCCGTTCGAAGTCGCGCCGCAGTTCCGAGAGGCCCGACCACGTCCCGCGGGTGACCTGATGGATACACGCCTGGAGCTGCGCGTCCTTGAGCCAATGCGTCTTGCGGAGCAGCGCATCGAGCACCGGCGCCTGGTCGATGCGGGCGAAGACGGCGCCGAAATGGGACCGCACCTGGCCGTGGGTTGCCCCCAGCAAAAAGGCCGGCACGTGCTCGGCGTCGGGCGGCTGTTGCAGCCGGCGGACCATCGGGCTCTGCCCGCCGTGCTTGGGCGTGTGCAGGATCGCCAGCGTCTGGCTCCCCGACCAGTCGGCCAGCAGCAGTGCGGCCCGCAACATGTCCTGCCCGTGCTTCCCTCGATGCACGTTCAGCGCCCGCGCCACCGCCGCCTCGATCTCCGGCCGCTCGGCCAGAAGCCGGTCGTAGGGAGACGCGGGGACACGGGGACGCGGAGACGCGGAGGCGGAAACCGGGACGGGGACGGTTTTTCCGTCGGGGACGGTTTTTCCGTCTTCCCTCTCTGCGTCACCGTGTCCCCGCGTCTCCGCGTCCTCCTCCGCCCCCTGCTGCAGACGCTTGGTTTCCGTCGCGACCCAGCGGGCGAGGGCGACCATCGCTTCACACGCGGACTTGGAGAGAGCGGCGTCGGCACTGTGAAGGTTCTCGGACAGCACGTACGCGAGCTTCCCCTGCCTGCCAACGGCGATCACGCGGATGGCTGCCAGGCGAACCGCCGAGTCGTTGCTCCGGCCGCATTCGGCCAGCGCGTGGTGAAAGAGCCCGACCTTGGCGAGGATCAATTCCTGCAGCGGCTCCGGAAGGTCTGAGAACTCCCTCAAGACCCCGCTCAACCCGCGCAGCGTCTTGCGCTGCATCAGCACGTCGAGCGCGACGCGCTGCTCGTTGGCGATGCCCATCCGAAGCGCCTGGAGCAACAGGTCGTCGGCGGCCTCGTTCTTGGTGCGGACGAGCGACTGAATGAGCTGATCGAGCATCCCACAGGAGTTATCGGACGAAGCGAAGCAAAACCTTTCGCCTTTGCCCAACGTGGCATGGGACGCGTCGGAGCATTACACTGCCGCGACCCGTCCAGCGAGACACTCTGTGGTTCGAAGCGATAGCATGATTCGCACGATTCGGGAGCCGAAACCGCCCCAAGCCGCCCGGCCAACGCCGGCGGCCCCGGTCGCAGTGACTCCCGCCACAGCCTTGGCCAACGTTTTGGTGGGGTCGGCCCTGGCCGCGGTTTTCACGCTGCTAGTCGTGCACTATTCGCTGACCCGCGGCAAGCTGATCGTCCCCGCGCACTACGACGACGTCACCTACCTGCGCGACGGGCTCGACAAGCTCGACGGGTTCTACAAGGGTGGGCTGCCCGGGATCGTCGGGCGCGTCAGCCTTCGCCCGCCCCACTCGCCATTCTCGACGTCGCTGGCGTTCACGGGATACGCGCTCTTCGGCATCCACGACTGGGCGCCCTACGCCGGCAACGCGATCGTTATCCTGGCGCTGCTCGCGCTGGTCGATTTCGCGACCCACGGAATGCGGCCGTGGCAGCAGGTGATCGCGGGAATGTTCGTGCTCACGATCCCGATCTCGGCCCAGGCGGTCTACGAGTTCCGGTCGGATCTGTGGGTGGGCGTGCTGACGGCGGCCGTGATCGTCCTGCTGCTCGAGCAGCCGCTCGTGCGGGCATCGCGCGCGTACCTGGCGTGGACGGGGATCGTTGCCGGCGTGGCGCTGCTGTCGAAGACGTCGATCTTCCCGGTCACGCTCGGCCTCTGCGGCTCCGCGCTGTTCG
>DASXMX010000143.1:0-2969 GCA_036495445.1 Tepidisphaeraceae bacterium | reverse complement strand
CTTATGACCAATATCGGGGTGGGGCGGGGCAAGCTTTACCTTTGGCGCGGGCGGCAGGGGCGTTTTCCACGGGACCGACTTCCACGGCGCCTCCAGCGGTTGCTCGGTGTCGGCCTTTTTGACGACGATTTGCGGCGGCGGCTCGCCGCAACCGCACGCCAAGTCCCGCGGCTCGATCCGCGGCTCCGGGTGGTAGACGGGCCGGGGCTCGTACCGGGGCTCGGGATGAATGACCGGCCGCGGCTCATATCGCGGCTCGGGGTGCACCACCTGCCGCGGCTCGATGCACGGGTTCAGGCCGAGCAGCCCGCGCTTCGCCTGCGACGCGTCCGCGGCGCGCATGGCGCTCACGACGTCCTGGACTTCAATCAGTCCCGAGACGGCGACGAGCAGGTCGATGCTGGAGGCCGAGATGCCCACGCCCGGCCTAAAGCAAAGCCGGGGCGGTCGGCGGGCCTTGTCGGAACGGACGCGTCGGAACTTGAACAATTCACGCGGGAACGACGCGAAAGAGAAGTTTGGCCTGAAATGAGCCGAGGAACCGCCCCGGTCCGTTTATGCGGGATGATGTTTCCGGGCAACATCGACGCGGATTTCGTGATGATTGGCGGCGCGGTTGAGCGGGAAAACCGACGGCCCATCGCACCCGTCAGGGATTCGGGGGCGCGTGAGTTGCGAACGCATCCTCGGTGAGCAATCCCCCCAGCAGCACGTTCACCACGTCCGCGGCCTGGCGTTCCGGGGTGATCCGGCGGTGGCGGAAGTGGTTCATGAAGATCGTCCCGTACAGCAGGTCGCTCATGACCGTCAGCGCCCGCTCCGGCGGCATGGGCCGCATCCGGCCCTGCGCGATCAGCCACTCGAACCGCCGGAGCCACTTGGCCCGGCTCGTCTCGCGGTACCGGTAATACGTCGGCTCCTGGCGGTCCTTGAAGTCGGCTCGCTCCTGCACGAGCAACTCGACGTACTGCGGGTGCTGGGCGAAATGCCGCAGGAAGTTGACCGCCAGCCGCTCGATCTGTTCGACCGGGTCCGACTCGTCGCCCTCATCGCCTAAAGCGTCGACGAGACTGAACATCACGTGGTCGACCGACGCGCTGAACAGCGCCCCCTTGCTCTCGAAGTAGTTGTACAGCGTCCCCTTCGAACACCCCGCATTGGCGGCGATCGCGTCCAGGTCGGCGCCGTTGAACCCGTTGCGGGCGAACTCCTCGATCGCGTGCCGGACGATCTCGCGCCGTCGTCGGTCAGCCAGGTCTTCGTCCCGCGGCCGCCCCGGGCCGGCGTGCTTCTCGCGCCGTTGTGACATGAGCGACAATCTACTGCATCCGACCGCCGCGTGCCGCATCACTCCTGAATCCTTATCATTCGCACTCGGAGGATTCCTCATGCAGCAGCGACTGAACGCCTTGGCCGGATTGTGCCTGGTTCTTCTCCTGCGGTTTCCCGCGCCCGCTCAGGATCGCGCATCAACGAGTGTCACGCCGATCATCCATGCGCACGCGCACAATGATTACGAGCATGTGCATCCGCTCTTCGACGCGCTTGACAACGGCTTCACCAGCGTCGAGGCGGACGTGCACCTGATCGACGGCAAACTTCTGGTGGCCCATAGCCACAAAGACGTGCGGCCGCACCGGACGCTCCAATCGCTTTACCTCGACCCGCTCAAACATCGCATCGAAGCCAACGGCGGCCAGGTCTGCCCTGGCGGCCCGACGGTCGTCCTGCTGATCGACGTCAAGACGGAGGCGGCCTCCACCTACGACGCGATCAAGGCGGCGCTGGAGCCGTACCGATCGCTGCTGACGACGTGGCACGATAACAAGCCGCGGCCCGGGGCGATCACGGTGGTCATCACCGGCAACCGCTCACAGAAACGGATCGCGGCCGACCGCGACCGCATCGCCGCCTGCGACGGCGAACTGGCCGACCTCGACACCAACCCGCCGGCCGAACTGGTCCCATGGATCAGCACCCAATGGACCAGGAGCTTCACGTGGGACGGCCGCGGCGCGATGCCGGCCGCGGAGTTAGAACAGCTCCGGCAGATCGTCCAGAAATGTCACGCCCAGCACCGCAAGCTTCGCTTCTGGGGCTCGCCCGATTTCCCCGCCTTCTGGGCCGTCCTGCGCGACAACGATGTCGATCTGATCAATACCGATCATCTGCCCGAATGCCGGGCGTTCCTTCTGAAGCGCGGCCAGGAACATCGCTAAGGAGCGGTTCCCTGACTATGGGCGCCTCGCCCATGCCGCATTGCGAAGACGCATGGGCGAGGCGCCCATGCCACAGTTTCTGGACGCAACTTCTAAACAAGAACCACCTGACCCATCTCGATGCTCTTCTTCTCCGCCTCGACGATCTGCAACCCCGCAACGGCGTCGTCGGCGGTCACGCGGGTGGGCTTGGTGTTCGTCTTCACGCATTCGAGGAAGTAGCTCAGTTCCCCGACGTATCCGTTGTGCTTGGGATACTCGATCGCCTGGAGCTTGCCGTCGGCGTAGAGGCTCATCGGGTGCTCGCCGCGGAGCGAGTCGTACTCGGCGGTGGCGCGGTCGAAGTTGATCGTGAGCTGCATGCGGAACGGGAACCCGTCCGCCATGCCCCACGCGCCCTCGGCGCTGACCAGCATTGGGCCGTCGTAGACGTATTGAGTCACGACGTGGTCGATCGCGCCGGTGTCCTTGGAATACCCGCGGCTGAAGACGCCGTGCGGCTTGCCGAACAGGTGATAGACGAAATCGGTGTCGTGGACGTGCAGGTCGAACAGCGCGCCGCCGGAGAGCTTGCCGTCGCGGAACCAGCCGACCGGCGTGGCGCCGCACCGGCGGAAGACCGCCGACCGCACCTTCCCGTAGTGCTGCTCGGCCACCGCGCGCTTGAGCCATTCCCACTCCCCCCAGAACCGCATGCACATCGCCGGCATGAAGAAGCCCTTCGCCTGCGACGCCGCGGCGGCGATCTGC
>DASXMX010000142.1:0-4465 GCA_036495445.1 Tepidisphaeraceae bacterium | reverse complement strand
CCCAGACGCATGGGCCGCAATTGCCGCCCGGCGTGAAGCTGATCGAGATCCCAGCCGGATTTCCATGGATGAACCGGATCATGCGCGAGCATGCGCCGAAACCGGGAGCCACTCAGGCGCGACCTGCCGGACGAGCTGGCCCATGACCTGATGGCGGGTGCGGTCGAGAAACTGGCCGCGAGACCTTAGCGAAGGTTTAACAGTTCGCAAGTCCTTCACGCCCCTGTATTTGGCTTCGCCCAGGGGAGGGTATCGGCCAATCGCGATGAAATCGCGATGCCGGCCACCAACAATATGGCATTCCGCATTCTGCGGCATACCCCGCCGGGCCGATGATTGCCCCGGCGGATTTTTTTGCGCATGCGGGCCGAACGCGTTCAACGTGTCGGGGCCGAACGGGCCCATTGCCAAACGGTGCTCCAACTCCGACGCCGAGGCCGCATCCATTTCAGCGATTTGGAATTCGTAGTCGCCCCCTCCGATCGGTTGCCGCGGGCGGTACAATCCGGCCCGATGCTCCGCCGGCTATTCGCTGCCGTGTTCGCGGTCCCGCTGCTGTTGTGCCTCGCAATCGTCGTCTTTACTGCAATGTCACTGGCGTGGGCGACCTCGTGGATTGGCCGCCGTCCGCCGCACGTTGAAGGAACCTGTCGGCATTGCGGCTATGACCTGCGCGCGAGCACCGAGCGCTGCCCCGAGTGTGGGACGCAGATCCCGGCGGAGCGGAAGGCATGATCGCCGCGTCCTCAATGTCGCCGCCGTGCTGTCCCTGATCGTGGTCATCGGGTTGTCGGCTACATACCTCTGGGAACGTCGGGAGAGCCGGCACGAGAACCGCCGATCCGTTGGGATTGCGGGCGAAGGAGGCCTCTATGAAGCGTCGGGAATTCCTGGGAGTTGGGCTGGCGCTGGCGGCGGATTATGCGTGGGGGGTGTCGCCGGCCCGTGCGGCGGCGGTCGGCCGGGCGCGGCCGGGGATGGCGGGGTGGCCGGGCGAATCGGAGTGGGCGGCGCTGGATAGGGCGACCGGGGGGCGTCTTTCGCGCGTCATGGCGCCGAAGCTGGATGACGCGGAGGGGAAGAAGCTGTTGTCCAATCCGTTTTACGTCGGCGATCAGCCGGGGCTGACGCAGAGCTCGGGGTGGCTGGACGCCTGGCGGTCGTCGCCCAGCGCCTGCATGGTGGCGGCCGAGAGCGCGGCCGATGTCGCGGCGGCCGTCCGCTTCGCCCGTGAGCACAACCTTCGGCTGGTGGTCAAAGGGCGCGGTCACAGTTATTTCGGCGGCTCCTCGGCACCCGACTCGTTGCTCATCTGGACGCGGAAGATGGATGCGGTGAGCGTCCACGATGCGTTTACGCCGGCGGGTTCGAGCGCGGCCGCGGTGCCGGCCGTTTCGGTGGGCGCGGGTTGCATGTGGCTGCATGCGTACCAGGCGGTCACCACCGGCGCGGGGCGATACGTGCAAGGCGGCGGGTGCACGACCGTCGGCGTCGCGGGGCTGGTTCAGGGCGGGGGATTCGGCAGCTTATCCAAGACGCACGGCACCGCCGCGGCGAGCTTGCTCGAGGCGGAGATCGTGACCGCGGACGGGCAGACGCGCGTCGTCAATCAGGTTCAGGAGCCCGACCTGTTCTGGGCGCTCAAGGGCGGGGGCGGCGGGACGTTTGGCGTCGTCACCCGGCTGACGCTCGCCACGCACGAGTTGCCGAAGACGTTCGGCGCGGTGAACGTCTCGATCCGCGCGCGGTCCGACCAGGCGTTCCGCCGGCTGGTGGCCCGGTTTGTCGATCTGTATGCGACGAGCCTGTTCAATCCGCACTGGGGCGAGCAGGCCCGCGTCGGGCCGGACAACGTGCTTGAGATAGCGATGGTGTTTGAGGGCCTGACCCGGGGCGAAGCCCGCGACGCGTGGAAGCCGCTGATCGATTTCGCCAACGCCAATGCGGGCGACTATGGGGGGCAGGATTCGCTCGTCGTCGCCGCGGCCCCGGCTCGCCTGCTCTGGAGCGCCGGGCTGTACCGGCTGCTCGCACCTACTGCAATCACTCTGGATGATCGGCCCGGCGCCCCGCCGGGCGATTTCTGGTGGACGGGCAACACGGGCGAGGTCGGCACGTTCTGGCACGCGTACACGTCCGCCTGGATGCCGGCGTCGCTGCTGAATCCCGAGAACCGTGCCCGCCTGGTGGACGCCGCGTTCGAGGCCAGCCGGCATTGGCAGGTCAGCTTTCACTTCAACAAGGGACTCGCCGGCGCCCCGCCGGCCGCGATCGAGGCGGCACGGCAGACCGCGATGAATCCGGATGTGCTCGACGCGTTCGCGCTGGCCATCATTGCGTCCGATGGGCCGCCCGCGTTTGCCGGGATGCCGGCGCCCGATGCGGCCGCCGCGAACGCATCCCGCACGCGCGTCCACGCGGCGATGGCCGCGCTGCGAAAGGCCGCGCCCGATACCGGGGCGTATGTCAACGAATGCGACTACTTCCAGTCGGACTGGCAGCGGGCCTTCTGGGGCGCGAATTACCCGCGCCTCGCCGGCATCAAACGACGCTACGACCCGGACGGCCTGTTCTTCGTCCATCATGGCGTCGGCAGCGAAGGGTGGAGCGCGGACGGGTTCACGCGGGCGTCGTAGAGGCATGATGCCGGTCGGCGGCTGCGATGGAGGACGAGGCATCCGCCCGGCGCAGGGGGAAGGCGCTGACGGCCGGCGCTACCTGGCATCGCTCGGTGAACCCTGCCTTGTCCACCCCGAGTTGCGCAAGGTCTTGTCGACGAGTAGGTACGTTGCCCCGGTGGTGGTATCGAACACCATCGTCTTGGGTGACGTGGGTTGCCCACTCACCGCCGGGTTCACCGGGACGACGATAAATTGATACCGTCCGATTTCGGCGTTCGGGTTTGCCGCTTGCGCCGAAACGGTCGGCATCCTCACGGCCAACGAGGCGAACCAACCGATCGCGGTTCCGCAGCAAAGGGCGAAAGTCACAGAAAGTTTTGCCTGTGAGTTCATGGCCGGACTCTATCCAAAGATTGCTACAAATTGAAGCGTGTTGTGTATCGTCAAAATGGGAAACATGTCCGTATCTACTGGCAGAATAATTGGATACGCGCAAGCACGTCCCCGAATTCACGCCACGGAATGCCACAAAACCGGTTTTCTCCGCTTTGAGGCGTGAAGAGATTGGGTATGACGTCTTCTGCCATATGACTTCCCCGGATGACCAGCGGCTGGTTGAGGACTACCTGAAGAACTTTGCCATAGCGGCCGACTTCCCGCTGACGGCTCAGATGTGCAAGTACCACTGGGAGCTGGAGCGACGGCTCAAGCGGGAGCTTCTGGCCTCAAACCCGGAGGCGCGGTGGGAGACGTTCGAGCGGTGCTACACGACGCTGTACATGGAATTGCACTGGCTCTACAGCGGCCAGCCGCCCCGGCTTACGCCCGAGCAGTTGGAGGCGAAGCACGGATACTGGCGCTATTGGATCGGCCCGCCGCCGCGGAGCGTGTACGAGGTCGGCTCGGGGCGAGGCGAGTTGATCGCGTGTCTGGCGCACCTCGGCTATGAGTGCCGGGCGACCGAAGTCACGCGAGAACGCGGGCAGCGGTGGGTGGACGAGATGCCGAATCTCACCTGGGGCACGACCGACGGAGTCCACCTGGCCCAATTCGAGCCTGCCAACACGTACGACGCGGTGATCTCGGACCAAGTCGTCGAGCATCTTCACCCCGACGATATGGTCGAGCATCTCCGCGGCGCGTTACAGATTCTAAAGCCCGGCGGGCGGTACGTCTTCCGCACGCCGCACGTGCACGATGGGCCGTCGGACATCTCGCGATTCTTCGGGAGCAACACACCGCAGGGGATGCACCTAAGGGAGTACACGTATCGGGAGTTGGCGGCGCGAATGAAGGAGGCGGGGTTTCGGAACGTCCGGACGCGGACGCCGCGACCGCGGGTGGCCTACCGCGCGGCCAAGGTGGCGCTCGGCGAGCACGGCGTCGATTCGCTCTACCTGCGCTATCTTTGCATGCTGGAATCGGCGATCCGCCTGCTGCCCACGCAGGCAGCCCGGCGGCGGGCCGCCCACTTCGGGCCCATGCCCTTGCGGTTCGAGCCGAGCATCGTGCTGTT
Source organism: Tepidisphaeraceae bacterium (assembly GCA_036495445.1). Lineage (GTDB taxonomy): Bacteria > Planctomycetota > Phycisphaerae > Tepidisphaerales > Tepidisphaeraceae > DASXMX01. The sequence goes on along the minus strand of DASXMX010000142.1, from coordinate 328 downwards.
TGGGGACAAGGCGGGGTTTTCGGGCAAAGCCTAACACGCGCGAAGCGAGGAACGGCCGCGGGTTCCCGAGAAGGGCTCGGAGCCCACGACCGCCCTCGCGTCGCATGCCGGGGACGGCCCGCTTGACCCCGGGCCGCCCGGTGTAACCCGCACCCACGTCGGGTTACGAGAAACTCCAGTTCTTGAGGTTTGCGATGCCGGAGGAACCGATGAACTCGATGTAGACGGTGTGTTCCCCGCTCACGCTCCTGCTGAGGGAGGTGCTCTCCCACTGGTAGTTGTACCAGGAGCCGGTGTTGGCGACGGTGAGCGTGGCGATCGGGCTGCT
>DASXMX010000141.1:0-5190 GCA_036495445.1 Tepidisphaeraceae bacterium | reverse complement strand
GAGTGGCGCGATGCTCGTGGCCGGCGGCGACACGCGCGACACTATGCCACGTCACGGCCGATCGCGCAATCGCGTGATCTTGCGGTTGTCGCGCGGAGGAAATGCCGGACGATTGTGGTTGGAAACCCGTGTCACAGGGCGACAGCTCCAAGTGTGTCATACCCCTGCTCGACGGGTCAGTTCTCTGGCAGCGGCGGCGAGTTTCTGATGAGCCAGTTCGCACGCGTAATCGACTGCGATCGTGCGCCCGTAGAACTCCACCTTCCTCAGCAGGTCCTGCTCCGCATCCGCGCCGGCGAGAAACGGGGCGTGCAGTCGCTCCCACATCGCCATCACGCGGCCGTATGTCTGGGGCGTTCCCTTCATCGAGCCGTGCGGTAATTCGGATTCCGGGAGGACGAGGCAACCGTCGGGAAGCCGCGTCGTGAGCTCGTCGACCGACTGGATGCCGAGTGCAGGGATGGCCGCATCCTCGAACGGGGCAATGACAACGACGCGCGAGCCGTTCACGGGGTAGACCGCCGCCAGGAATGTCTCGACGTAGAGTGCCCGTTCCGCTGCCATGGCCCGAATTGCGCGGGCCGGTTCCAGCGTGCCCCATCCGGCGACCAGCAGTTGTCCGTGCGGATCATGCTCCAGCACGTGCCGCGGATCGATGACGTCATCGGGGCCCTCGGCCAGCAGATCCAGGCGAACGATCCCTTCGCCACAACGCTGGCGGCGTTGCCGCCGGGTTTCTTGCAGGGGCATGTAGAGCCGCGAGAGCCGATCCCAGTCGCCGGCCGCGCGGGCCATGCCCGCGGCCCGCACCAGCGTCGCCTCCGCCTCGAGGTAACGCGTCTCCATTAACTGTTCCTGCCCCAGTTCGCACAGATCTTCGATCGTCGGCTCGCTCATCAGGGTCATTGTACGGGCGAGGGGCGGAGGCCAAAACGGGGCAACGCGCCTCGAACTTGTACGCGCTTGGTTTAGCCGGCACGCATGCGTGCCGGCTACACGGGGGACGCCGAGGGTTGGAACGGTTGTCAATCGAGCGATGAGGCAATCCGCTCGTAGCTTTCCTTCCTCCAAGGCGGCGCGGTGTCGTCGGCAACATCGGGGAAGAAGTCGGGGAGGTTGTCGCGGGTGACGCCCCAGAGGCCGAAGAGCTTGACGCCGGGCGTGTCGACGACGGCGCCGCCGACGTCGAGCGGGTATCGGCGGGCGGAGGTCGTCGTGTGGCGCCCCTTGCCGGTGTAGTTGCTGATCTCGGCGGTCCGGAGCTGCAGGCCCGTCTGGACCGCATTGATCAGCGTGCTCTTTCCGACGCCGCTGTGGCCTGCCAGGACGGTGACCTCGTCGCGGAGCAGGTCGCGGAGTTCGTCGATGCCGATCGAGTTCGGCACGCTGGTCTTGATCGTTTGGATGCCCAGCGACTCGTAATGCGCGAGGACCTCGTCCGGATCTGGGTCGTCCGGGTCTGTGTCCATCCCGTTTGGCTGAAGGTCGATCTTGTTCAGGCAGACGATCGGCTGGAGTTTGCCCGCCTGGGCCGCGACGATCATCCGGTCGATCAGGCCCCACCGCACCGTCGGCTGCCGGAGGCTGGCGACGATCAGCATCTGCCCGGCGTTGGCGACGATCGGGTGCTGCCCAGTCCCCTTGAAGCTGTCGGCGCGCGTGAGGATCGTCGCGCGCGGCAGCACCTCCTCGATCACCGCCTGCGGCCGGCCTTGCTCGTCAATCATGTTCAAATCACGGAAGCGGACGCGATCGCCCACGAGGACCGCCGAGTCGGAGCGGCGGTTGAGCGTCTTGCGGACGACGCACAGATAAGTCCGCTCGCCGCACTCGACATCACTGTACAGGCTATAAACCTGGATGACCTGCCCGATTGGCAGCGTCTGGAGATCAGCGTCGGACTGCTCTTCCGCCCGCAGCAGGGCGGTCCGCAGGATCTTGCCGAGCTCGGCGTGTTTCGATCGCGCGCCGAACTGCTCCTTCTCGTCCAGGTCCACGTCGTCCAACGCGCCCGAGAGGTAGCGATCCGTCAACGACTTGTCCCTGGGTTTGCGGCGACGGCTCATCCGATCCTTGTGCCGATCTTCATGCGGAATTGACCCGGAAGCCACGGGCAACTAAGCTTCGGCCTTAATGCGGCACGCCGATGCGGCCGCAGCATTCCCGGAACTGTTCGGTTCATCGTACCGTAGTAACTGTATCCTCGGCCAGCACCACGGAGAAATTGGCGTGCCCGTGTCGCTTCCAGTCTTGACTGATTCCCCCGTCGGGCGAACACAAGGTTCGCCCCTGTTTGACGAGTACGAGAAAAAGGAAAAGTGCGGCCTCTTCGGCATCTGGGGGCCGAAGGAATCATCCCAAATCTGCTACCAGGGCCTGTTCGCCCAGCAGCACCGCGGCCAGGAGTCGGCCGGGATCGTCGTCTCCGATGGCACGTCCCTCCACGGCCATGCGGGCATGGGGCTGGTCAGCCAGGTGTTCAACCAGCGGATGCTTCGCGAGGACCTGGCGGGCCGGGCGGCGATCGGCCATGTCCGCTACTCGACCACCGGATCGAGCAAGCTGACCAATGCCCAACCGCTGCTGCGGCAATACCTCATGGGCCCGGTGGCGGTCGCCCACAACGGGAACCTGATCAACGCCCAGCTCCTCCGCCGGCAGTATGAGGAGCACGGGCACATCTTCCAAAGCACGACCGACACCGAGATCATCGTCCACCTGCTGGCCAAGCCGACGCACGTCGACAAGCACGACCCGCTGCCGCACGTACTGCGGCACCTGCAGGGTTCGTTCAGCCTCCTGTTCCTCTTTCCGAACCGGATGGAAGCGGTCCGCGACCCGTGGGGCATCCGCCCGCTGGTGGTGGGCAAGACGGCCGACGGGCACTGGTGCGTGGCGAGCGAGACGTGCGCGTTCGATGCGGTGGGGGCGGAATTCGTCCGCGAAATCGAGCCGGGCGAAATCGTCCGGATCGATGATCACGGGATGACCACCCGGCGGTTCGACATGCCGGCGCCGGAACTGGCCCACTGCGTGTTCGAACACGTCTACTTCGCGAACCCCGCGAGCCGGATCTTCGGGCAGAACGTTCACCTGGTTCGCGAGAGCATGGGGCGGCAACTCGCCCGCGAGGCGCCGGTCGAGGCGGACTACGTGATGCCGATGCCCGACTCGGGCCGCAGTGCGGCGTTGGGGTATTCGAAGGAATCGGGGATCCAGTTCGAAGAGGGGATCGTTCCGAACCGGTTCGTCGGCCGCACGTTCATCCTGCCCGGGCAGGCCGAACGGGACCGGGCGGTGTCGATCAAGCTCAACATCATCCCCGACGTGGTGAACGGGAAGCGGATTATCATCGTGGAGGATTCCGTCGTCCGCGGGACGACGACGCGCTCGAAGATGCGGGCGATCCGCCGGGCCGGGGCGAAGGAGATCCACCTGCGCGTCTCGTGTCCGCCGATCCGGCATCCCTGTTTTTACGGGATCGATTTCCCCACCAGCGAAGAGTTGATCGCCCACAACCGCTCGGTCGAACAGGTGAAGCAGTTCCTGGAGGTGGACAGCCTCGCGTACCTGTCGCTCGACGGGATGCTCTCGTGCCTGAAGCACGACAAGACGAACTACTGCACCGCCTGCTGGAGCGGCCGATACAAGGTCCCCATCGACCACCCCCAGACCAAGTTCAGCTTCGAGCGAGATCAGTTGAAAATGTTCTGAATAGAAACAGGGCCGCCAAGACGCCAAGAGAGAGAAAGACGACGCGGAGACGCGGTGAAAGATAGATTCGTTCCCCGCGTCTCCGTGTCCCCCCGTCCCCGCGTCTTTTGGTTTCCCTTGGCGTCTTGGCGTCTTGGCGTCTTGGCGTCGCCGTTCGCTTTTTCTACTGCGGAATGATCGCGTCGGCTTCGATCTCGATAAGGGCTTCGTCGTCGATCAGCTTGGCCACTTCGACGAGCGCGGTGGCGGGGCGGGTCTCGCCGAAGAGTTCGCCGTGCACCTTGGCGACCTGTTCCCACTGCGTCGCGTCCATCACGTAGATCCGGGTGCGGATCACGTGCTCGATTCTTCCGCCGAGCGCCTCGATCGCGGCCTGGATGATCTCGAGCGACCGCCGCGTCTGGCCCTCGAGCGTGTCGGGGTAGGTGCAGTCCGGATTGAGCCCGACGGTGCCGGTCACGGCGATGTAGTTCCCGCACCGCACCGCGCGGGAATAACCCATCTTCGCCTCCCAGGGCGACCCCGAACTCGCGCACTTGCGGCCATGCCGCTCCGTCACGGTGATGTTGACCTTTGCCATGGTTGTTTCCTCTCGTTGTGGATTTGATTACCCGAGCGAGACGGCGGCGTCCGGCCCCTGCACTTCGATCCGATTGCCGTCGGGGTCGTAGACGAAGAAGCGGTCGATCCCGATGATCTTGTACTTTGACTCCCAACGGATCGGCCAGCCGAGCGACTCGATGTGCCGTGCCGCGGCCTGAATGTCCGGGACGCGGACGCAGAAGTGGCGCGAGCTTTCGCTGTCGCGGCTCGGCTTGCCGAGCAGGTGCAGGCAGGTGGGGCCGAGCTGGTACCAAGCACCGGGGAAATCGAAGCTCTCGGGCCGGGGCACTTCGGGGAAGCCGAGCACCTCGGCGTAAAACTGCTTGGAGCGCTCGAGGTCGGTGACGATGATCGCGACGTGTTCGATGTAGGTGACGCCGATTCCGGGTTTCACGCTCAAAACTCTACCCGATTCGCGCTCCGGCGCCCAAGCGGGCGAACCTGAACGCAGGTCGAACGTATGCCTGTTGTCGGCATCGCGAATTGTTGGAAAGATTCACGTGGTGTTGACAGACCAACGCGGGATCGGCATATTAGCTCTCGTTGTTGGTCACCTGCCTTCGGCAAGGAGCCAGCCGCTGTGATTGAACGGCGGCAAAGAGGGGCTTCGAGCCGCTTGAGAGTCCTGAAAAAATTCTCAACAGCCGATTGACAGCCTCGGAATCGACGATAAGATTCCGCTCCCCTGTAACGGGGAACACACGACGACGGTAACGATAGTTGCCACCGGCGTTTGCAGAAATGCTCTTTGACAAGTGAATAGTCGGAAGCCGCGAGGATGTGTTTGGTGCGGCAGAGCCTTGGTGTACGGGGCCTGCCGTGCCGGAGAATCCCGGCGGCGTGGGCCGTTGGCCCGCGTCCGCCGTCGGTATG
>DASXMX010000140.1:0-13291 GCA_036495445.1 Tepidisphaeraceae bacterium | reverse complement strand
GTCGTTGCCGAACCCGCCGACGATCGTGTCGTTGCCGTTGCCGGCGACGATGGTGTCGGCGCCGAACCCGAACCCGCCTCGGACCTTGTCGTTGCCGTTGCCGACGGTGATCAGGTCGGCGCGCTCGCTGCCGCGGACGATGTCGTTCCCGTCGCCGGAGGTGATTGTGTCGGCCCCCAGCCCGCCGTTGATCGTGTCGCTTTCGGCGCCGGTCGTGATGACGTCCTTGCCGGCGATGCCGTCAACGCGGGTCGGAAGGGCATAGGCGGTCGAGCTGTGCTGCCCGACCTGGATGTTGTCGGCCTTGAACCCGCCGCGAACGAAGACGCTGCTGATCGGGGTCGTGCTCGGGTTGAACTGCCCCGTCACCTGTTTGGCGACGCCCTTGGCGTTGGTCCACTGGATGCTGACGTCGATGACGCCAGCATTATCATCGACGGTGATCGTGTTACCGGCGAAGAAGTCGCCGTTCACGTGCAGCACGCCGTTCGACACGAACGTCGCCGCCGACAGCAGCCTGCGGCCCTCCAGGGCTTCCACATTGCGCGGATTGGGCATCGACATATGCTTCCTTTCTTCGACTCATGAACGTTCTGCGAATCGCTCAGGCACCCAGTGCCGGACGAATACTCAAACGCTCGAACCGGGCCGGGTATTCCACCGAACCGACGCACCCCCTGCATCGGCCCCAAGTCGCGCACGGGTTTAGAATTACATTGCCGCAATGGGGCATTCGGATGGAATCCAATGCAAATGCGGTGGGCTGTACCAATAACGCTCGCTCCGGGATACTTGTTAGACGTGAAAACCTACCTCATCGTCACCGGCGTCATCTTCGCAGCGTTCGTTGGGCTCCACGTCGCCAAGGCCGTCGCAGAAGGACCTTCGACGGCCAAGAACCCCTTGTTCATTTTCCTGACGGCCCTCTCCGCCGGGCTCAGCTTGTGGGCCTGGCGGTTGCTCTGGCAATCGTCCCGCTCGCGATGAGGCGGCGCGTTATCTCGGCACCGCTTCCCCACAGGTGTGGGAGGCGACCCAATTCGCGAGGACGAGGAAACAGACGGCGTACGGGAACACGCCCCAGAGCGTGTCGCTGGCGGAGTGGGAGTGACGATCAACGGCGAGGAACACGTTCACAATCAGCGCCGCGGTTATGATAGTAATCCCCCACCCGATCGCCGAGACCGGACGATACACCCACCCGAACCTGCGGAACCAGCGCAATTGCATGGGGCTCCTTTCCTTTACTTTACCTTGTAAAGTATAGCGGGATCGGAGCAGTGTCAACTGCTTGCGGAAGGAAAATGCCACGGGCATGAGTACATGCCCATGCCACCCTGCCACGCGCATGCCGTCTACCCGCGAATGATGTGGGCCATCGCCTCGGCGAGCTTCTCGGGCGTGCAGGAGAGGATGTCCATGCCGGCCTTGCGGCACTTGCCGGCGGTGGTCTTGTTGTATTCGGGGCGGGCGCTGTAGCCGAGGGCGCCGAGGCCGATCATGCGGATGCCGGCCTGGGCCATCTCCTTCACTTGATGGACCAGCTCGCGCTCGGCCCGGCCCTCGTAGAAGTCGGTGATCAGCACGAGGATCGTGCGGGCCGGCTCGCGGACGAGCTGGCAGCCATATTGCAGGGCGCGGGTGATGTCGGTCCCGCCGCCGAGCTGGATGGAGAGGAGCACGTCGACCGGCTGGCCGACGTGGTCGGTCAGGTCGGCGACGTCGGTGTCGAAGAGGTACAGGCTCGTCCGCACCGACGGGAGCTCGGCGAAGATCGAGGCCATCACCGCCGAGAAGATCGCGGAGTCGAGCATCGACCCGGACTGGTCCACCGCCACAATCACGTGCCACGGCCGGCTCTTCCGCTCGGCGGCGTAGAAGTAGAGCCGGTCCACCAGCAGCTTGCCCGAATCGCGATGGTAATTGCGCAGGTTCCGGCGGATCGTCCGGCCCAGATCGAGGTTGCGGTAGACGTGCCGCGGCGAGTGCTTGTCGCGCCGGATCGCGCCGGTAATCGCCGACTCGATCTGCACCTTCAGCTTCTGTTTCAGCTCCTGCACGACCTTGTCGATGATCTTCCGCGCCAGCGCCCGCGTCTTCTCGTTCATCAGGTCGCGGTGGGTGAGCAACGTCTTGACCAATTCCTGGTTCGGCTCGATCCGCTCGAGCAGTTCGGGCTTCTGCATCAGCTCGCGCAGCCCGCGGCGGTTGACCAGCTCCCGCTCCATCACCTCCTTGGCCTCGCGCGGAAAGAGCTGCCCGACCTCGGCCACCCACCGCGGCACGTTCATCGCGTGCCCGGGCCCGAGGCCGCCCTGGCGGTCGTTGGAGGACTTGCCGCCTATGCCAGTTCCAGGTCCGGAGCCACCTCCCGCCCCGCTTCCGCCGGGCTCGAAGAGGAAGCCGACGAGTGCTTCGATCCGCTCGGCTTCTTCGTCGCCCGGGCCGATGCCGATGCCCTGCTGCTCGGCGGACTTGCCCAGCACGAGCCGCCAGCGGGTGAGCGTTTGACGTCGATCGGGGGTGAGGTCAGTCATGCCATGTCCGGTCAAATTGAACCACAGAGACACGGAGAACACAGAGAAAGGACGAGAAGAGCATGAGCCACAGGTGCACACAGATGGGGATTTCAGATTCCAGATTTCAAACCTACAGTTTATCTGTGTGCATCTGTGCCCCATCTGTGGCTAATTCTCTGTGTATTTCCTCTGTGTCCTCCGTGTTCTCTGTGGTTAGATTCACAAATCTGATCCTCCGAGCCATCGCTCCATGATCGTCGCGACCTCGGCGTCGAGTTCGGCCATCAAATGGGCGGCTCCGACGCTGGTGGTGAGCGTGCGGAGGGACTCGGATTCCTTCAATCCGTACAGCTCGGCCACGTGCGACGCCATGCTGTCGCGCTGGCGTTCGTGGAGCGTCTCGAACGCGGCCCGCAGCCGCGGGACCATGCCGAGGAACGTCTCGCGGCCGGCGGTGCGGAGCAGTTCGTCCACCGCCGCGACGAGCGGCGTCGCGCCCAGCAGCACCGCCGTCTTCGAGACCCGCAGCGCGCCGTGCAGGAAATCGCCCGCCAGAACCTGCTGATCGACCGGGCCGCGGGCGTAGGCGACCAATTCGGCGGCGAGCGCGTCGGGCTTCATCCGGCGGACCTCGGTGAGCATCCCGAGGAACGCGCCGCGGAGGAACGGCATCGTCGAGACCTGCGCCGCCCGCCGCACGTGGGCGGCGAACAGGTCGGCGTCCAAATCCTCCCGCTGCACCAACGGCTCAGCCAGCGCCAGCAGCCCTGCGACGACTTCATCCCACTGCTCAGGCGGAACGGACGCGACCTCCGGCACCGCAAAGCAGGCCCGGTCGAAACACCGCGCGATCAGCTCCGCGAGCCGCTGGCGGCCCAGGCCGCGGAACGCGGCATACCGTTCCAGCAGTGTCAAAGACGTCAGCGCGTCCGCCAGCGAGTGGAAGCGATCGTCGTGATCGATCGCGTGGCCACACGTTTGCTCGGCCTGGGCGACGAGCTGCGGCAGGTCCATGTCGACCGCCTGCACCAGCCTGCGGCAGGCTGGGCCGGCTTCGTGGGCGCTGGCGCCGAGGCTCTCGCGCAGCAGCGTGAGGGCGGCGGCTTCGACGGTGTCGCCGTGCAGGCTCCGTTCGATCAGTTGCGCCTCGATCTTCGGGCTCCACTTGAGCCGCCAGTGCTCCTTGAAAATCGACTGGCCGAACGGGGCGGCCTCGCGCTGCACATTGCCGATCTCAACGCCGAGGAAGACCAGACGGTGGAGGAACGCCGAGCGGGCGGCGTCCTGCGGCTGCCGCTTGTCGAGCGCATACGTGAAGACCTTCTCCCGGGCGGCGACTTCCTCGAGGTCGAGCCGGCCGAGTTGCTCGTAGAAGTCGTTGACCACCGGCAGCCGCCCCACGCGCTCCGTCACCCGGCCGAGGCGCGTGCCGATGTTCACCTCGTCCATCGCCTCGAACAGGTGCGTGGCGTCGGTCTTGGGGTTCCCCTTGCAGCAGCAGGTGACCAGCGCGTCGTGGATGTCGTCGAGCACCGGCTCGCGCCGGCCGCGCAGCCGCGCCAGCATCAGCGCCGCCTGCGTGACGCCGATCGCGTCGGCCGACGAGAGCGGCTCGCCGCGCTTGCGGGCCTGCTTGATCACGTCGATCACGTGGTCGATCACCACCTGGTCCTGGCCGACGCCGGCGGAGTGGTGCTCGAAGCAAAGCTCGTAAAACCGCGGCGCGCGGTTGCCCGCGCCGTAGCCCGAAAGCTCTGAGATGCGGAAATACGAGTACGGCGCGACGGTGACGCTGAGCGTCCCCTGCGGAATGGTCGGCGGCGGCTCGGGGTCATCGCGGTCCAGGAAGATGTGGAACCCGCCGCAGACGACCATCGCATCCTGGGGCTCCACGCCGCGGTTGGCGAGCGTCTGGCGGATCGTGCGGATCATGAACCGCTCGCGGGCGAGCGTGCCGTCGGCGACCAGCGACTGGGGCGAGGTCGTCGCGCGCACCGCCGCGCAGAACAGCGCGACGTCCCGTCGCGCCGCCTCGTACGACTGCCCGGGCCGCAAGCCCTCGAACAGCGCGTCCCACGTCTCGTTCCACGTCCGGTGCCCGGCGGCACGCGTCAGGTGCTGAAAGAACCGGCTCCGCTGGCCGATTTCGTCCAAGTCACGGCGATGGACTTCGCGCGGAGGCGCTTGCGGCGCATCGGGAGCGAGGCGCTCGAGCATCGCGTAATGCGGGAGGTCCATGAAAACGGCCTCCGCGCCGGTCTCCTTCGCGAGCGACATCGCCACGTACTCGGGCGAGTAACTGACGATCGGATACCACGCCGACGCCCTCGGCGGCGGAGTCGGTGGCGCACCGGGCGTCGCCTGGGCCGGCGCTGAAGTCGCCGCGTCGAACCGAAAGCTCGAATAGATCGCCACCGGCGGCCGTGTCTTCGGATCGACGAGGAACTCGATCAGGTGCTGCGCCTCGGACGGCCCTTCGATGAAGATGACCTTCGGCTTCCGCTCCCGAATGCACGCCGCCAGCCGCCGGGCCACGGCCGGCGAGTGGTGCCGCACCGGGAACCAATACAACGGCTCCGCCAGCGCCCGGTCCACCCGCTCGACCAGCGCCGGCAGATCCAACTCCGCCGAGCGGACGGCGTCCGCAACGTCAGACGACGCGGTAAGCTTTGTAGTGCTTCCTGTCATCACTCCATCCGGTCATCGTCGGAATTCACCGCAGAGACGCCGAGAACGCGGAGAAGAGAAATGCAGTTCTAGCCACAGATGGGGCACAGATGCACACAGATGAAATGCAGAATTTCAGATTTGAGATCTCAAATTTGGATTTCACATCTGTGTGCATCTGTGTTCATCCGTGGCCAATACTCTTTGCATTTCGGTTTTCTTTTCCGTGTCCTCCGTGCAGACCTGGTTCACCTGTATTTATCGCAGCGCGCGGTCGGCTTCTTCGTGGAACGCCTGCCACGTCTTGTCGCCCGCGCCGCGTTTCTTTGCCACGATCGCAACGTACTCCTTCAGCGCCGCCAGGTCCTGCGGGTCTTCCTTGACGATGGAGCCGATCAGGTTGCGGGCGATGGAGGCGGCCGTGACTTTGCCATCGCCGAAGTAGCGGCTGTGCAACGCGGCGTCGACCGCCGTGCCGATCGCCTCGGCGGTCGAGAGCGTCGTGCCGGGGGACTTCACGCTGATCCCCTCGGCGGTCCGCCCGTCGCGCAGCTCACGGAAGGCGGTGGCGAGCAGGTCGAGGATCGCTGGCTCGATCGTCGCAGGGATGTCGTACCGCGCCAGCAATTGGGCCGACCGCTGGCGGACGATCTCCACCTCGGTCTTCTTGTCGGCCACGATCGGGATGTGGACGTAGTTGAACCGTCGCTTGAGGGCGGCGGACAGGTCGTTCACGCCCTGGTCGCGGCTGTTGGCCGTCGCGATCACGTTGAACCCGGGCCGGGCGAAGATCGCGTTCGCCTCAGGAAGTTCGGGGATCGCGATGTTCTTTTCCGACAGGATCGACACGAGCGCATCTTGCACGTCCGGGACGCACCGGGTGATCTCTTCGAAGCGGAGGAGCCCGCCGGTGCGCATCGCGACCATCGTGGGCGAGGGGATCAGGTTCTCGGGCCGCGGGCCCTCGGCGATCACGCGGGCGATGTTCCACGAATACTTGATCTGCTCCTCGGTCGTGCCGGCGGTGCCCTGGATCGTCAGCGTCGAGTTCCCGCAGATCGCGGCGGCCAGGTGCTCGCTGAGCCAGCTCTTGCCGGTGCCGGGGTCGCCCACCAGCAGCAGCGCGCGATCGGAGGCGAGCGTGACGATCGCGCGCTCGACGATCGACGTGTCGCCGAAGAACTTGCGGGTGATCTCGACCTTCTGCTTCTTCCCGCCGAGGGTCGCGTCGAGCGTCTTCCCGCCGGTGATGTAGGCGAGGACCGACCGCGGCGAAAGCCGCCACGAACTGGGCGGCGTGTCGGGGTCGTTCTGGCGCAGCGCCTCCAACTGATCCCCATACACGATCTCGGCCGGCAGGCGCAGCGCCTCCGCCTGCCCGTTTCCACCCTGCGTTGCCCGCGCATTTTCCCCTCCCCCGGTACTCCGGGGGAGGGTTAGGGAGGGGGTTCGAGCAGCGTCAGTTCCCGACGCAGCACCACCACCCCTACCCGCTCGCGGGCAGTCGCCCGATCCGCTCGCTTCCCCCGGAGTACCGGGGGAGGGAGAAGAAGAGGAAGAAGAAGCATCCGCCGAACTCGCCACCGTCCCCGCCTTCTCAGTTTTCTTTGCCATTGCTCCGTCCTCGTTGCGATCAGGTGAATTTCATCGCCTTGACCAGCGTCGCCTGGCTGATCTTGTCCGGGGAGACGGTGAGGTATTCGGGCCCGTCCTTCCCCAGCGCCGCCAGCGGCTGGAAGACCAGCCGGCACGACTCGTAATGGGCGACGCCGAACAGCGGCGGCCGCCGCTTCTTCTCCGCGAGCTTTCCCATCACCGCATTCAGTGGGTTGCCCGACGGGCCGCGATCGAGCCGGGCCTCGAACTGGAGGAATCGGGATCGCACGCCGATCGCATCGTACGCTTCTTCACATTCGCGCCGCTCGCCCGGCTCCCAGTCGTCAAGGAACACTTCCTCCTGCAGCTCGATCTCCAGATCGATCGGCGTCGGCGCGTGCTGCCGCAGTCGCTCCGCGGCCTGCGCGGGGTCCCACTCCCAGAACGACTGCCAATCCTCGAACGCGTCGCCCGTCTTCAATTCGGATGCATCCCCGAGGATGAGCCGCGTCGCGGCGCCGCCCTGGCGGCTGACCGCCGCCTTGGTGACTTCGACGACCTTCTTCTCCAGCAGGATCGACGGCCGGAACTTCTGCTTCTGCGGCAGGTGCAAAAACGCCTCGGCGGGAAGATCCAGGTCCTTGCGCATCGGGAACACGCACGACCAAAGGATCGGCTCCCCCTTCTCCACCGGCGCTGCTGCATCCGCGGCGCGCAGCCGGAACTCGAACGCCGCGAACGCCCCCGGCACCACGCGTTTGCTCACGCCCAGCGTGACGACCTTCAATCGCTCCATCGGCTGGCTTGGAGGGGTCCACATCATCCGGTTGAACGCGGCCTCATCGCCATCCGCGATCGCCCGGCGCGTCGCCCCCGCCAGCAGCCACGTGCGCCCCAGGAAGAACGCCAGCCGCTTGGCCGAGAACTGGGCCGACCCGGCGTTGAACCGGCCGATCTCCTCGTTGGCGATCCGCATCGTCGAGCCGAGCCGCAGGAGCCGCATCCGCGAAACTTCCTTGAAGCTGACGTCGATCCGTTCGATCGTCGATTTGGAAGCCGTGGTCAGCCCGGCCAGGAGCAGTTCCTCGATCGTCCGCACGAGTTCGTCGAGGATCGGCAGAAGTTGTTGGTGCTGGGCGAGCAAGCTACTCCTGTATACCTGGGGCGTGTTCGCCCGCATTTCTCCCGCCCCCGGTACTCCGGGGGAGGGCTGGGGAGGGGGCCAGCTATCGGAACCTGATCGAGCAAACCCCCTCCCTAACCCTCCCTCGGAGTACCGGGGGCGGGAACGGGGGTAAGCCGTGCGCAGCAGTAAGCACTCTCATTTCTCATCTTCATCCGCGTCGTCGCCCGCTTCCGCGGTTTCGATGCCCCCCGCCGCGGCCAACCGGTCGGCCACGTCGTACGCCCCGCGAACGGCGCGCAGCGTGAGCAGGCGTTCCAGCAGGCGGACCGACGTCTGGGCCATCAGCAGCGTCCGGGCGGCGTCGCGTTCGTTGCGTTCGATGCGCTCGCGCAGCTCGACGAGGATCGACGACACGTGCCCCGCGCCCGACCGTTCGAGGTCCTCGGCGTACGCCTGCAACTGCCGCAGCTCGTCCGGCCCGCAGGCCCGCAGGCCGCGGACGACCAGGCCGTCGAGCATCGACCGCAGCCGCTCGATCGACACGCGGAGCTGCTCGTGCTCGGGCAGAAGAGTGGTCATGGGGCAATCTCCTCTTTGACTGCCACGCCACGGCGGAGCGCTTCGCCGCCGGTCACGCCGGAAGACCGCTTCGCGGTTTCGCGCCGGGCGCGCCGTTCGGGCGACGCGCCCGGCGCGAAACCGCAAGCGGCGATCCGGCTCCGCCGTCGGATAGCGGTTCCTCGGTATCGAAACTGATTGTCGCTACAACGCGTAATAATCCTCCGGCACGGTTTCCGTGGGCCGCCAATCCACCTCACCGGCCTCGGCCCCTTTATAGCGGATGAAGATCTCGCTCATGACCTCCTTGTCAATCGCCGGCTTCACGCCATGCGTGTTGGCGACCCAGCCATCGATCGTCATGGGGTCAAGATCGCCAGCCTTTACGAGTCCGATGATGAGGACGAGCAGGTGCTTGCAGATTGACCCGCGGAGGCCGCCGCAGATATTGAGGTTTTGCGTGCAGCAGGCGTAGTGCCCCTCGTGGTCGATCCGGCAGGCGTAGACCAGGTCCGGGTCGGTCTGGCTCTTGACGACGCCGAGCAGGTGACCATCCGCCACCTCTTTGAAGAGCTGGAACCGCGACGCCTTGAGCATCTTGCCCGCCTTGAGCACCTTGTCGGCGTCGGTCCGCACGGCGATCGCCTTCATGAACGATTCGAAGTCGCGGACCTCGCCCGCCGCCTTCGCGATTCGTTCGATCGCCCGGATCTTCGTCGCCTGCTGCCGCTTCTTGCCCGCCGCTTGGGCGGCGGCCCGCCGCCGCTTCTCGGCCTCGGCCTTCTTTGCCTCCTTCGCCCGGTGCGCCTTGGTCGCCGCGGCGAGCGTCTTCGCGTCGGGCGGCGATTGGCCGAATGCCTCCGTGATCCCGGACAGCACGAGTTGCCGGAGTTCCTTCGGCGACTTCGCCAGCCCGCTGGCCGACACGCGCACCGTATCGAACCTGACGTGCCAATGCCCCAGTGTGGTGGCGAGCCGGATCATCGCATCGCCGAATGATTGCGATCGCTTTCCGCCGGGGCCCCACAGGCTCATGGCAAGGTTGAGGGGCACGCGGATTCCGTAGCCGAAACTGTGCGGCCCGACGATGCCCATCTCGTAGTCTGCGCCGCCGGGTTTTCTCAGGACGAAGGACATTCTCAGTCGCGCCGCCTTCCGCCCCAGATTCGTGAGCGCCTTGAGTGAGGGACCCACGCTCGCAATCGAGCCGAGATTCGTACCATCCTGCTTGGCATTGTGAAGCGCCGCCGGGTCGATCTTCGCCCCTCGCAGGTTGGCGTGGGTCAAGTCCGCCCCGGCGAGCGTTGCACCGGTCATATCGGCCTTAGCGAAGTTGGCGCGGGTCAGGTCGGCGTTCGTGAGGTCGGCGTCAGGCAACTTGCAGCCGATGAGCGAACCGTCCCTCAAAGTCGCGCCCCGCAAGCGCGCCGACCGCAGCTCAACGTCTTCAAACTGGCCGCCGGTGAGGTCGGCGCCGTCGAAGTCGGGCTCGACCAGCGTCATCCGGTAGAATTCTGCTTTGGGCAGGATCGCCTTGCGGAAAACGGGGCCTTGCACCGGGGATTTCTTGCGGCGATCGCCGCGCCGGGTCGGCAGGTACAAGCCGGAGAGTGTTGGGGCATCCAGCCGTGCCGAGGAGAATTCCGCGCGATCAAAACTCCCCTCGAACGAGGGCCAGCGGAGGTGGGCGCCGACGAACTTGCTGCCCGAAGTGTCATTGAAACTCGCGTGGTCGCCGGTCGAACGGGAAAAATCACAGTCGCGCGCGACGTCGAACGCGGCACGGCTGAGCTTCGCGCCCACGAAGCTGCACCGCTCGAACACAATGTCCTCGAAGTCGAACCCGCTCAGGTCGATACCGTCGAACCGCTCGCCCGTGAAGACATGCATTGGCGGGTCGGTCGTGCCTGCGATCTGATTCGCGGAGTCGCCGATTGCCCGGCGAAACGCCGCCGCATTGGCCTTCCCCCCGCGGATGAGCGCGAGCAGTTCGCCCCGCGTCGGCTCGGTGTTCTCGCGGAACATGGCGGCAGAAACGATCTCGATCGCGGCTCCCTGGGCATTGAGGGCGTCCACCTTCTTTCGCGCGGCCTTGTTGCCGGCGAAAAACTCGGGCAGGACCAGAATGTCAACGTCGCCCGTGAGCGTGTGGGCAACGGTCGCCCCCGCGGAAACGGCACGGGCGACAAGCCATCCCGGTTCGTCCGCTCCGAACCTCCCGTGGAGCATCACCCGCTTGCCCGCCAATCGGCGGGTGATCGTTTGGGCTCGCTTTCTCGCCATCGCGATCCTCCCTGTCCCATGCCCGCTTTTCACGTAGCGACTTCGACTTTCTTTTACCCTCGCCCGGTACTCCGGGAGAGGGCAGGGTGAGGGTTTGCCGCGCGAGCATCTCAACTCGAACGCGCAACGCCGCGCGGCAAACCCTCACCCCAACCCGCTCGCGGGCAGTCGCCCATTCCGCTCGCTTCTCCCGGAGTACCGGGCGAGGGAGAAATTCAAAGCGCGTAGTAATCCTCCGGCACCGTCTCCGTCGGGCGCCAATCCACTTCGCCCGCCTCGGCCCCTTTATAGCGGATGAAGATCTCGCCCATGGCTTCCTTGTCGAGTTCGGGCTTGGTGTCGTGGGTCTTGGCGACCCAGCCGTCGATGGCGGCGGGGTCGAGTTCGCCGGCTTTGACGAGGCCGATGATCAGGACCAGCAGGTGCTTGCAGATCGACCCGCGGAGGCCGCCGCAGATGTTGAGGTTTTGGGTGCAGCAGGCGTAGTGGCCTTCGTGGTCGATGCGGCAGGCGTAGACCAGGTCCGGGTCGGTCTGGCTCTTCACGACGCCGAGCAGGTGCTCGGCGGTGAGGTCGTTGAAGAGCTGGAAGCCGGAGGCCTTGAGCATCTTCGTCGCCTTGTCGATCTTCTGCTTGTCGGCCCGCAGCTCCAGCGCCTTGAGAAACGTGGCGATGTCGGTCACCTTGCCGACCGCCTTGCGGACGGTCTGCTCGATCTGCCGTTTGCGCTCGGCCTCCTGCTGCTCCTGGAGCTTCCTGGCCGCCTCGCGCCGCTCGCGATCGACGGCGTCCGCCTCCCGCCGCTGCTCCCGCCAGGCCTTGGTCAGCTCCGCCCGTTTCTCCTTCTCCGGCGGCCGCTGCCGGAACGCCTCCGCCACCGCGTCGATCACGACCTGGCGGAGCTCGTTGGCCTTCAGCGGGCTCTTGGTTGTGTTCACTTCGATCGTTTCAAATCGGACGGGTAAACTGCCAACCGCGCGAGCTGCTTCGAGCAGTGCGTCAGACATCTGTTTGCCGCCCCGCGTGCGACGGTAGATGGGGGCCGCAACGCTGTTCGGCAGACGCACGCCCCAGCCGTATTGCAGGCCGGCGCTGTCGATCTGAATCTCCGAGTTGTTTGCAGCCTTGGAGGTTCCCCCGTCGACATGGAAGGCGATTTGGATCCGCTTCGCGGTCGCCGTCACACTGTCCAGTTGCGTCATTGCGGGCCCGGCAGAACCGCCCTGCGCGGCGACTGGGTCGTAACCCTTCGCCGTACTGAAATCGACGTTGTTAAGGACGGCATCGCGAAGATGAGCATCGGCGAGGTTTGCACCACGTACGTTCGCTTCAGTCAAATCCGCGTCTGCGAGATTCGAGCGTGTCAGGTCGGCGTTGCTGAAGTCCGCGCCCTTCAGGTCGCATCCTGTGAGATTCGCCCCGCTAAGCTTCGCCGATCGAAAGTTCCCGTTCGACAAGTTGCAGTCATCGAACACGCTGCTAGAGAGAATCGCGCCCTCGAAATCGGCGGCGGAAAACTTGATGCGATGGAACCGCGCACAATCGAGAGATGCCCCACGGAACACCGACTTTTCAACTGTCCGCGATCCCGCCGGATACCCGAAAACGTTCAGCCCATCCGCCCTTGCCCCGGCAATGCTGGTTTCCTTCAGGTTGCCGTAAACCTCCGCGCAAACAAGCGACGCGTCTGCGAAGTCACACGACAGGATGTTTCCAAATGTCGCGTTCGAGCAGTCCGATCGGACGAACGAGCATCGCTCAACCGACCCGAATCGCGCCCCATCCAACTTCGCACCGTCAAAGCGGCAGTCGATGAAGCTGATGTGGCCCAGTTCAAAGCCGCTTAGGTTATGATCCGCGAAAGATTCGCTCGCGATCAAAAATGCGGGTTGCACGGCGCCAAGGCTGGCGTGAGGCCGGATGGTCGAAAAGATCTTCGCGATGACTTCCCGCGCCGACGGCCCGGAATGCAGCAGTGCGATAAACTCCGCCAGATCCGGCGTCACTCGCTTCTCGAAATCGTCCGCGTCAATGACTTGGATGCTGGCCCCCTTCGCGTTCAGCGACGCGGCCTTCTTCTGCACCGTCTTGCCCGAGTTTAAATCCGGCAAAACCAGCAGGTTGACCGAGGCGTCGAGGGTTTCGACAACCAAGCCCTGCTGTGCTTCGGCCAGCTTCTGGAGCCGGTCCTGGACGCCCCAGCCGAACTTCCCGGAGAAGCAGATCGTCTGTCCCAGCAACCGCTTAAGCACCGCGCCCGTTGCGACACCACCCGCTGACATGGGTCCTCCTTGCCTGACGAGGGGGAGTTTACCAAATCCCTAACTTCGGGTCACGCGAAAAAGGAAGGCTTCGCGCGATTTTTATTCTGCGCGACCGGACGCCGGTTCCAATCGCGGCTTTCGAGATGCACCCCATCGGCGCAAATCGTGTTAACGCGCAACGAGATCACAAGCGAAGTATTATCCAGGACTTGCGCCTCAGAATCTAAAGTCTGCGCCTATATAGTGGGCCAGTGCAAGTTCTCCTCGTCCTCGATGAA
>DASXMX010000139.1:0-6846 GCA_036495445.1 Tepidisphaeraceae bacterium | reverse complement strand
CTCGCTGGGGTCGACGCGGAGGTTGGCGCGATCGACGTAGTTTTCCGAGAGGCCCGTGAGGCGGGCGAGCTTCTTCACGGCCGTCTCGCGGTCGGCCTGGGGCAACTGGCTGCCCAACGCAAGGGCAGCCATATATCCGTTGAGGGCCCATCCTTCGGATTCGTTCAGCGCCTTGGTGAGGTCGGCCTGCAGGTCGGCGGGGAGCTTCTTGTGATACCAGGCGAGGGCGGTGTAGGTGGGCAGGTAGAGCACGTAGGGCAGGTCGTTCCCGTTCCCGACGCTGATCGTCTGGAAGTTCAGCACGCAGGAGATCAGGATAATGCCGTTGAGGCTGATGCCGTTGTCGAGAAGGTATTGCGAGAGGGCGGAGGCGCGGGTGGTGCCGTAGCTTTCGCCGGCGAGGAACTTGGGGGAGAGCCAGCGCTGGTAGCGGGTGGTGTAGAGGCGGATGAACTGGCCGACGGAGCGGATGTCTTCCTCGACGCCGTAGAACTGCTCGGGCTTCTGCCCGGCCGCGGCCCGGCTGAATCCGGTGCCCACGGGATCGATGAAGACCAGGTCCGTCGCGGTCAGCCACGTGTCGTCGTTGTCGACCAGGTGATAGGGCGGCGCGGGCGGCCCGCCGACGTCGTTGAGCGCGATGCGGCGGGGCCCGGCGACGCCCAGGTGCAGCCAGACGGCCGCCGCGCCGGGGCCGCCGTTGAAGACGAACGTGATAGGGCGGGAAGACGGATCCGATGAGGCCGGCTGCTTCTGATAGGCGACGAAAAACATGTCGGCAAGCGGTTTCCCCGCTTCGTCCTTCAGCGCGAGGGTGCCTGCGGTCGCCTTGTATCGCAGGGGTTGGCCGTGGACGGTGACCTGGCCTTCGGTGACCGAGAGGTTGTCACGGCCAGGTCTTTCGTTCGATTCCTGCGTGGTTGGTTGAGACTCGGCAGCAGGTGCCGCCCCCGTAGGCTCCGGCGGCCTTTCGCGCATCCCGCGCTGCCGCTGCGCGGCGGCGGGGTAGGTCATCAGCAGCGAGGCGATCAGTGCGACGAGGAGGTGGCGTCTTCCCATGTCCGCAATGATAGCCTGCGCGGGGCTCGCGACAATGGCTCGCTCGGTCCTGGCTTGGATTCGCGCATGGCGGCCTTAGAATCCCCGCCGATGGCGGAACGGGCAATTGACGAGGGCGGCGCGGGACGCGGGGAAAGACCCTCGACGGCCGCGCGGTATCCGATCCCGCCGATCCACGGGGGGCACACGCGACGGTTCTTTCTGGTGTTCGGTTTGACGTTCCTTGGGTGGGCGGTGGCGTGGCCGTTCCTTATGCTCGCCTTTCTCAACCGGGGCGACGCGCCGGCCGTGGCGTGGATCCATGGGCTGTATCAGCGGAAGGACGTCGCGCTGCATCGGGCCGATCCGGCTGGCCGGCCGCGGCTCGTCGTCATCGGTGGGTCGGGCGCGTTGTACGGCATCGATGCGCAGCTCATCGGCCGCCGGTTGCACGTCGATGCGATCAACGACGGTGCTCATGCCGGGCTCGGTACGTATATCCTGCACCGTGCCCGGTCCGTCCTGCGGCCGGGCGACACGGCGCTGCTCTGCCCGGAATACGAACTGTGGTGGGGGAAGGACATGCCCGATATCGAGTGGGACTACGTCGTCACCTATGACAAGCGATTCGTCTGGTCGCCGGGAATCGCTGAGGCGCTGCGGTCGCTTTACTCAGTGCCGGGCGCCGACTACTGGGATTCGCTCATGTCATGGGCCAAGCGGCTTCAGGGCCGGGTGGCCATGGATCCGGATTACAACCTGGCGGCGGTGGACGGGGCGGGCGACCTGCGCATCGTGCCACCGCACAAGCCGTTCTCCGTACGGACCGCGTGCCGGCTCCCGGACGCCGATGACCCCGGCTGCGCGGTGCAGGCGTATCGCGAGTTCGGCCAATGGGCGCGGGCGAACCACGTACGGGTGCTCTACTCCTGGCCAAACCTCTATTGTTCCAAACCGCCGCCCGGCGGCGTTTCCCCGGCTGTGCGGAAGACGTTCGACGACTGCGGGTTCAACCTTCTCAATGCCCCGTCCGAAACCTGCTACCCGAGAGACTGGTTCACCGATACCCCGTACCACCTCAACGGCGGCGGCCGGCGGGTGCGGACCGAGGCGCTCGTCTGCCGGCTGCGCCCGTATTTCGGGCGGCCCGCCGAGCCCGACGACCTGCAGGGCATCTATCTCGTTGGCCGCGAGACCCGCTGGCTTCGGGATGGCAACGCGTTCGATGATCGGCCCGGCGTGCGGGCGAAGTACCTCGTGACGCAGCCGACCGACAATCCCGATGCGATCACGCCCGACCAGCTCGCCGCCCTCGCCCGGCACGGCGTGCCGATCTACTGTGACGACCCGGCGGTGCAGGCGATCTTGCCCGCCCAGCTCTGGGACGCGCGCGAGGTCGACCGCGATGCGGTCACGATCGGCACGTGGCTGAAGCGATACGATCGCCACGTCTTCGTGCTCGCCCGGTCGGGTGCCCCGTCATCCGGCTTGGCACTGCTCGGGGACGACGTTCCGGCCGAGATACGCAACGCGATGAATGCGGCCGCGCCGGCGTTGGCCATCGTCGGCACGGGGCCGTGGCGGAACGTTCGCAAGGTCTCCGTTCGCGAGAAGGGCGTCTACCTTGACACGAGTCTCGCGAACCTGGTGGGCCGGCGCGTGCCGCACCTGGGCGTCGCGGCCGGCGCCCGGGCGGGCCGCAGTTCGATCCGGGCGAACGGCCGCACGTTTGTCGCCGCGGACGACGGCGAGATCTGCGTCGCGGTGTTCGACCCGGAGCAGTCGATCCTCGTGGACGCGGGCACGTTTCAGGGCGGGGCGACGAAGACGGTCTGGTCGATGAAGCAGTTGTTCCCGCGGCCGGGCCCTTCCGCCGCTCAGGTTCGGTGATGCTCTACAACAGCTTCCCCTTCCTCCTCGGTTTCCTCCCGGCGTGCCTGCTGCTGTACTTCGTCGCGGCGCGGATCGGCCGCGGGATCGCCAACGGCGTGCTGGCCGCGATGTCGGTCGTCTTCTACGCCTGGTGGGACTGGCACAACGTCCCGATCTTGGCGGCAAGCATCCTGTTCAATTACGGCATGGGCGTGCGGTTGCGCGGGCCGATGGCGTCGAGGCCGCTGCTGGCGATTGGCGTCGGCGCGAACCTGGGGCTGCTGGGGTTCTTCAAGTACGCGAACTTCGCGCTCTGGAACTGGGCGGTGCTCACCGGGCATGCTTTCACGCCGCTCGCTGTCGTGCTGCCGCTGGGGATCTCGTTCTTTACGTTCACGCAGATCGCGTTCCTTGTGGACGCCTGGCGGGGCGAGGCGGGGGAGCTGAACTTCAAGCGCTACGCGCTGTTCGTCACGTTCTTCCCCCACCTGATCGCCGGGCCGATTGTCCACCACCGCGAGCTGATGCCGCAGTTCGCCTCCGACCCCGCCCGGCGGTGGAACGCGCGGAACGTGAGCCTCGGCATCGCGTTCTTCGCGCTGGGGCTGTTTAAGAAGGCGGCGATCGCCGACACGATCGCGCCGTGGGCCAACGAAGTATTCAACGCGCACGGCGCAATCGACCTCGGCCTCGCCTGGCGCGGCGCGATGGCCTACACGATGCAGCTTTACTTCGACTTCTCCGGGTACAGCGACATGGCGATCGGCCTGGGGCTGCTGTTCAACGTCCGCCTGCCGGATAACTTCAACGCCCCATACCGCGCGGCGAGCATCGCCGACTTCTGGCGGCGGTGGCACATCACGCTCTCGCGATTCCTCCGCGACTACCTCTACATCCCGCTCGGCGGGAACCATCGGGGCGAGCCGCGGCGTTTGTTCAACCTGTTCGTCACCATGCTGTTGGGCGGGCTATGGCACGGGGCGGGGTGGACGTTCGTCGTCTGGGGCGGATATCACGGGATCCTGCTGGCCGCCAACCGCGTCTGGATCCTCGCGAGGTTTCCCACACTGTGGCGCGCGCTCTCCCGTCCACTCACGTTCCTGACGGTCGTCGTCGGCTGGGTCTTCTTCCGCGCGGACTCCATCCGCCGGGCGGGTTCCCTGCTGAAATCCATGTGCGGGCTGAACGGTGCGGGACCTCACGAGGGCCTGCAAACCCAACTGATCGCCCTCGGCCTGCTCGTCCTCTTCGTCAACGTCGCGCCGACAACGAAACACTGGGTGGAAGACCGTCCCCTCACCGGCTGGCGCGGCGCGATCATCGCGACGGCGCTGTTCATCGCGCTGCTGTGCATGCGGACTTCGCTGCTGACCCACCGGCCCAGCGAGTTCCTGTACTTCCAATTCTAAATTCCTCACTATCGCGGGGCCGCGTCGGAACGACGTCGGGGAGTGTCCCTTCGGGTGGCACGGACAAGTACGCCTGTCCGTGGTCATTCGGGGCGATCGACGCCACGGACATGAGTACATGAATACATGTCCGTGCCACCCACGTGGCGCAACTTGTCGGATTTCGGCTGAATTCCATGGGCATGAGTACATGCCCGTGCCACCCAATCCGTAGCGGTCAGGGAACGGTGCGGATGCGCTTGTGCCGCGCGCTCACTACGATGACTGCGGACGCGCCGATCAAGGCGTGAACCAGTATCGTCGGCACGATGCTCGAAGGCAGTCGGTAGGGGACGTCCTGATCGAGGACGGTCAAGGTGCCGTAGGCGATCGGCATATGGTCCCAAGTGCCCAGATGCTTCAGGATGGCGTTGATCGCGAACCCGGGATGCGCGGGCACGAGCCACCCGGCCACTGGCTCGGTCAGCCCATGGCTGAGCCAAACGGGCCAGGTGAGCCACAGCAGGCCGGGAACCACGACCAGTGCCGAGGCGAGCGGCGCGGGCAGGCCAATGAAGCGGAATAGGAGGGCAAGCCCGGCGAGCGCGACGACGTAGGACGCGAGGACGAGACAGCAACGGAGCCACTCGGTTGCGATGATATCGGCAGCGGAGGCGGAGATCGCCCAGATGATGCTCGCGCCGATAAGGATCGATGCCGTCGGCGCCCAGGCGAGACGGATCGGAACGGACAGCGCCAGCGGCGGCGTGCAGAGTGTGATCAGCAGCAGCGTCCCGAGGAACAGCCCCAGATTTGCCCCAACCATCCACCGGCACCAAAGAGTTGCGAGGCTCGAGAGGAGCAGGGCGGGAAGTGCCGACCGGAAAGCAAGCGACAGCGCCGGGCGGCCCGGCGCGGCGATGACATGGGATGAGGCTTCAGACATGCGGAATCTCGGGCGCGGACGAGTTGGCGCGCCCAGCAGAAGGACCGCCGCTTGGGGCTTCGCGAACGAAGGGCCGTCCGCCGGAAGGATCCTCCCGAACGACGCCCCCTCGTTCGCGAAGCCCCAAGCGGCATCACCGCGAGCGAACTACTTCCCATTCGCCTCGGGTCTGGGCGTCGTCAGGTCCTGGTACTGCTTCTCCAACTCATCGATCGTCTGCTGCATCCGATCGGCCTCGTCGATGAGCTTTTGCTGCTGCGTTCGCAGGGCCTGCATGATCCGATAATGAGCCTCGGCGGCCTCGCGCATCGCGTCGCGATGGCGCGCGACTTCGTCCTCCCACGCCTTTCGCTCGGCCGCGGCGGCCTGCTCGGCCGCCCGGAGGTCGGACTCGACGTTCACGGGCTGAGTCGCCGGCGCCAGACTTGGAGTCGAAACTTTCGGCTGCGCCGGCATCGGAGCCGCGGCGACGGGCGGCGCGCCGCCGCCCTCACCCTTCGCGCTCTCGGCGCCCACCGGCTCGATCACCATTGTCACCTTCGTCCCGGCCTTGGGCGTCGTGTCCGGGTTCCGCTCCCATTCCAGCAGGTCGTTCGAGCTGCTCGCCAGCTTGGGAATGTCGACCACCGTCAGGTCGAAGTTCACGATGCTGACCAGGTACCCGGTCATGTCGGCGGCGTACTTGCCGTCGGGCAGCACCCGCGACCCGGTGAAGACCCACGTGAACGGCGGGGCCGGCTTCTTGGTCTTCACGTCCCGCATCCATTTCCACGACGGGACGCTGACGGTCTTCCCGTCCTTCTCGTACTCCATCGTGATCTGCAGCGGCGGGCCGCCGGGCGGGAGCCATTTCTTGGCCGCTTCCGAGTACTGGATCGGCTGGCCGGGCTTGAGGCCGATCGCCAGCAGGGCCAGGTGGAGGTTCGACGGCTTGATCTCCGAGCGGATCATCGCCTCGTAGTCGTTGGTCCCCTTCACGCAGCAAAAGAACTCGAGCGGGGCGTCGCAGGCGAGCATCTCGCACTCGACGCGGACCTGCTTCTTCTGCGCGTCGAACTCGATGTGCGGCAGCTTGCCAACGTGCGGCTTGTCGCCCCCCGCCGCCGGCGGCTCGGCCGCCCGGGCGGCCGGGACGCTGCATCCGATCAGCAAGGCAACGAGACAGATGACGGCGCGGCGCATAAGAAGACCTCCAAGAGAACCCTGTGAGTCTACTCAACCCGCTGAGGGGGATGCAAAAACCGCCCACCGGCGCTTTCGCGGACGCCCGGGGTTCTTGCTCCCTCCCTCTCCCGGGGGGAGAGGGGACAAAACGGGGGCTCTCGCCCTTCGTCAGCCTGCAATCGGCTATCATCCCGCCCATGCCCGTCACCATCACCGGCTTTTCCGTTCGCGACATCCGCTTCCCGACCGGCCGCCAGCAGGATGGATCGGACGCGCTGAATGCGGGGGATTATTCCGCGACATATGTCACGCTTCAGACGGATGATCCGACCGGTCCGGTGGGGGACGGGATTACGTTCACGAATGGCCGCGGGAACGAACTCTGCGTGGCGGCGGTCCAGGCGCTGCAGCATCACGTGATCGGCCGGTCGCTCGAGT
>DASXMX010000138.1:0-14005 GCA_036495445.1 Tepidisphaeraceae bacterium | reverse complement strand
GTGCAGGCTTCCAAGCCTGCACGTGCAGGCTTGGAAGCCTGCACCACAACCGGACCGCCGGCCACGAACGCGGCCCAGCAGAGGGCCGTGGTGCTGATGTTGCTGAGGCTCTTGACCGTGTCGCCCCAACCACCGTCCGGGTTTTGCGTGGCTTGGAGCCAGTCGAGCCCGCGCGCGACGAGCGGGTTGTCGCGCCAGGTTGGGTGGAGCGAAAGCGCGAAAACCGCCGTCGCGGTCGAGAGCGCGCTGCTGGAGAGTTCGCCTTCCCAGTGCCCTTTCGCGTTCCTCGCATCGAGCAACGCCCGCCGGGCGTTGGCGAGGGTCTCTTCCAAGGCGGCGGGGTCGATCGATTCCATCGGGGGCATTGTAGGGGCAGCGGCACGCGGGTCCGCCCCTACATCACATCATCCGCAACACGCCCTTGGTATACCCCACCGACTCGGCCAACCCCGGCAGCGGGCTTTCGGCGGTCTTTTCGTGCTCGAAACCGACGTGGCCGGCGAACTTCACTTCGAGCAACGCGGCCAGGATGCCCGGGATGTCCATCACGCCGCGGCCGACTTCCACCTCCACGCGGGCGCTCTTGCCGCGGCGGTCGGAGACGTCCTTCATGTGGCAATCGTAGAACCGCGACTTGTACTTGCGGATGTCGGCGGCGGGGTCGTCGCCGCCGCGGAAGGTGTGGCCGACGTCGATGCACAGGCCGATCCGCGGATCGACGGTCTGGATCGCCTCCCAGACCTCCGTCGGCGTCTTGAAGTGCGGCGCCTCGGGGCCGTGGTTGTGGATGGCCAGCTTGATGTCGAACTCCTTGACCATCTTGTCGAGCATCGGGAGCGTGTCGGGGTCGGGCGCGCAGACGATCGTCGGCACGCCGATGTCGCGGGCGTATTCGAACGCCTGGCGGGCCATCGCCTCGTTCCTGATCGTGATGTTCCCGCAGCTCAGCGGCGTAATCCGCGCGTCCCGGAACGCCTGGCTCACCTGCTTCCGCTGCTCCGTCGTGCTGTTGAGCGGCAGGTGGGCTTCCTTGATCGAGCAATAGTGCAGGTCCACCCGCTGGATCCCCTGGATCGTCGCGTCGAGCGGGATCTTGCGGAAGCTGTAGGTCGCGACGCCCACCTTGAGCCCGCGCCAGGGATCGGCCGGCGCCGCGGGAACCGGACGTTCGACCGGTTGTGCGCAGGCGGACAGCGGAAGCGCCGTGACCGCGGCAATCGTGCCTGCCTTCAAAAAGCTCCGACGCGAGGAGGGGTTGGATTGAGTCATGATGTTCATGATACCGATCTGGGCGTGAAAGGGTTGTCGGGGAGCGCGGGGTGCGACGTGGAACGTGTTGGGATCCCTTACGTTCGACGCTTTACCCGCCTCTCGTTCGTTACAGACTCAGGTGTCCCAGCGCCAGCAATCCGTAATACGTGTACTCGCAATCCAGCACGTCTTCTTCCCATGTCCCATAGAACCCGCCTTTGCTGCTCCAGAGCGTGTCGAGAAAGTCGAGGCAACGCTCTTTCACCGAGGAGAAATCGACGTGCAAACCCGCGAGCGCGTGGAGCGCTGTTGCGGTCGAGAGAAGGTCCGGGATCGGGGCCTGCGGCGTCGCGAAGAATCCCCCTTCCGGTCGGCACCGGGCGAGGAGCCATGCGCCCAATTCGGGTGGCGCCGGGTGATCGAGCTGACGCAGTAACGCGGCAGCAGCGGAAGTCGAAGGCGTCAGCCCATGCGGGAAATCGCGACCGTTCGCGTATCCTCCATCCCCCGCGCGCAGCGATTGGATGCACTGGAGGACGCCTTCGGGGTTGGGGAGATCGATGCCGAGGTCCTGGCAGGCGCCCAACGCGAGAAAACAACCATACAAGGTGCCGAGGGGGGAGCCGGGGGTGGCGTCGTAGCCGCCGTCGTCGCTGCGGTGGGATTCGATCCGGGCGAGGATCGACGTTCGCGTGGCGTCGTCGAGTGAGCCGCGCGGGGCGTTGGCCCAGCCGCGGGCGAGGCAGGCGAGGTGGACGAAATCGAGGGAGGCGCCGTCGCCGAAGGTGCGGAGGTAGTCGGTCAGCGGGCCGGGGTCGGCTTCGGCCTGCATCGCGGCCAGGGCCTCGACGCCGAAAACGGTGTAGTAGAGATCCGGGTTGCCGGCGCGGTCCTGGAACACGCCGCCGGGCGTTTGTTGGGAGCGGAGGAACGCGACGACGTTCTCGGCCGCGTCGCCCAGCATCCGCGGGGCGAGCCGGGCGACTTGGAGCATTTCAAGGCGGAGGGTCACGGCGAAGTCTACCAGCGAACGCCGGGCGGGAAATCGAAGGCGGCCACTGCGTCGCCGAAATGCGGCTCCCGTTCAACAATGGCAGCCAAGGCGTTACGAAACTCGTCCGTTTTGTCCTGTTCCGCCGCCAAAAGCCTGGGCAGGAGTTCGGCCCAATCGAGAACGCCCGCGATCCGCGACGTCGACTCCCCTTGAAGCGCCATTTTCCGCGTGAACGTGAGGATGCGGTGGATCGCGTGCAGCGCCTGGTTGTGTTTGTCCGGATTGATCATGTCAGCTCCACGCGAGCCCAAATCATCTCCTGTCCCGCAAGGTCGGCAGCTTTCGCCCGGCGCACACCGTCGTTGATCTTGTAGGTCCGCGCCATTGGGTCAAGCCCCCCGCCCTATTTCAAGCCACAGAGGAGGCAAGCCGTTTGTTCTTCGCTTCGAACTCGCTGCACCAGCCGTGCATTTGGAGGTCGTTGAAGATCTTGGACATCACGCGGCGAAGGAGGCCCTTGAGGCTGGCGTTTTCCAGGTCCGCCAGGGCGCGGACGGCTTCCTCCTTGTACGACTCGAGCAGCCGCTGGCAGCGGTCGTCGGCTTTGAACTCGACGATCGTGTTGCGGATGCGGTCGGACAGGTCCGCGGCGGCGGGGGCGCTCCGCCGCCAGACGGCGTCCATGAAGGGCTTGGCGTCGCCGCGGGCACGCTCGTGGGCCACCGCCAGGATCAGCGACGGGCGGAGCTTCGAGACGTCGTCCGGGGCATGGCCGGCGGCCAGGTCCTCCAGGTCGTCGCGGGTCTGGTAGGCGATGCCGAGCGATTCGCTGTATTTGCTGAGGACTTCGTGAACGTCGCTGTCGGCGCCCGCGTAAATGGCGCCGAGCCGCAGCGCGACCTCGAACGCTGGGGCCGTCTTCTGGCGGAAGATCTCGACGACCTGCAGCGACGTCAGCGGCTTGGGGTCGCGCGCCCAGCAGAGCTCCGCGCCCTGACCGAGGCTCAGTGTGCGATGTCCCAGCGACGCGATCGAGAGCATCTGCGCCCTCGCTTCCGCGCTAGCGTCGCATTCGGCGATCAGGCGGTACCCCTCGCCCAGCAGAAAGTCGCCCACGTTCAAGGCGACGGGCGTTCCGTGCTCCTCGTGGAGGGTCTTTTCACCGTACCGCGTCGCGTCGTCGTCCTCGATGTCGTCGTGGATCAGCGAGGCCTTGTGGAAGCACTCGACCGCGATCGCGAGCTTCTTGAGGCCCGAAGCCCGCGGCCCTGACTTCGACGAGCTTAGCCCGGGATCGGGCGCGCCGCGGAGCGCGTCGACGGCACAAACCGTCAGGAACGGGCGCCAGCGCTTCCCGGATTTGCCCAGCCAGGCGCGGGCGATGCGCTCCGTTTCGCTTTCCGGGGGACCGAGCAGCTCGTCGAGCGCTTCGGGCTTGAACCAGGAGTCCACTTCCTCGCGGATCGCATCCAGGTCCATCCGGCGCGTCTGGTCGTCGCCGGTGAGGTGGATGTATTCCCACACCCAGTCCAGGTCGACGTTGGTGTCGGCGCAGTCGTCCTGCAGCAGCGGGATGGCGATCCCGGGGATCGCGGCGGCCTCCATGTGGGGGAAGGCCTTTTCGAGCACCGACAGGCAGCTTACGCCGACGATCGCCTCGATCTTGCCGGTCTGGATGATGCTGGTGACGATCGCGCTGCCCTCGGCGACCAGCACCGCGTAACCCAATCGCTCGGCTTCCTCCTGCAGGTCCTGGATGGAGCAGAGGCCGCACTTTTTGCAGAGCAGGCCGAACTCGTCGAACGGCGCCGGGCACTTGGCCTCGACGCGGAGGCACTTGGGCATCAAGAGCAGCCGCCGCTCATACGGGATGCCCGCCAGGTGCTCGCGCCAGGCTTCGTTGTTCACCAGGATTGCGATGTAGTCTCGGTACTTCTGGGGGCACCCGCACTGCGCGACGATCGCGTCGGCGTGCACCCGAAGCTCGTCCATCGGCATCGGCGGCACCGGGTTGTGCTCCGCCACGTACCGGCGGATCACCCGCGCGAGCTGCTCCCGCTCCCCGCGGGTCTGCGGAATGTTGTCCTGCGGCTTCCGCTCCGGAATCAACGGCACCGCCCGCGGGAGACTGACGATCGGCATCTGCATTCGCGAACTCCTTGCCTTCGAATCAATTCCGGTTCACCGCAGAGACGCAGAGGACGCGGAGAAGAGTTTAAGCCACAGATGGGGCACAGATGAACACAGATGAGAATTTCTGATTTGAGATTTCAAATCTGAGACTTCAGTTCTGCATTTCATCTGTGTGCATCTGTGGCTATCTGTGGCTAATTCCTTCTTCGCATTTCCTCAGCGTCCTCTGCGTCTCTGCGGTGAACCCGCATTTTCACCCGTACGCACCAAACCCGAAAAACCAGTGCTTCTTGGCGAAGCGGTACATCCAGTGCTCTTCCGGGACTTCGTCGCCCGGCATGTGCTGGCTGTTGCGGCCGGTCATCGCTTCCAATTCGCTCAACCCCGCGCCCTCTTCGCGATGCGTCGTGTCTTTGGCGCGATGTTTCAGGACCAGTTCTTTCACCAGGTCCGGGCGCTCGAGCACGATGCAGCCGCGGGTGGTCTTGGCGGCCAATTGCCGGAAATCGCGGAGGTATTCTGAATCGCGGAAGACGTGCATCAGGTTGCGGTCGTCGTAGACGGTTTCCTTGGCGAACTGGATGATCGGGCACGGCTCGATCTCGCCCCACGGATTGATGTGGTGGCTGATGCCGGTGGCCATCGGGCACAGCGCCTCGCCCTTGTCGTCCCAGTAGGCGTCGATCACGCCGATCGGCATTGTCTTGCGGAGGTTGACGATGAACTTGCGGACGCGAAGCACCTGGTCGGGGCGGAGGGCCAACTCGGGGTGCGAGTCGGCGCCGACGGGGCGATAGGTGTGGTACCAGACGTAGTGAACGCCCAGGTCGATCAGCCGCTGCACCCACGCTTCGCTGAGCAGGTCGTCGATGTTGGTCTGGCAGACGCTGGTGGCGACGCCGGTGATCAGGCGGTTGTTCAGGCAGGCCTGCAGGCCCTTCATCGTGTGATTGTAGACGTTGAGCCGGCCGCGGCGCTCGTCGGAGATGATCGTGTTCCCCTCGATGCTGACCAGCGGCGTGCAGTTGCCCAGCCGCCGCAGTTCCTTCGCGACGTCATCCGTGATAAGCTGCCCGTTGGTGAAGATCTGGAAGTAGCACTCCGGGTGGCGGGCGAGGATCTCGAGCAGTTGGGGGTGCATGAACGGCTCGCCGCCCAACAGGCCGAAGAAGCTGTTCCCGTGCGCCTTGGCCTCGTTGATGATGCGGTCCATCCGGTCGGCGTCGATCGTCTGGCGCGGGCCGTCGACCTTCACCCAGCACCCCTGGCACCGCAGGTTGCAGGAGTTGATGATCGAGATGTAAAGGAACGGCGGAAAATAGTCGCCGTGCTTGATCCGCTTCTTGAACCGCTGGACTGACCGCATCCCCTTGTAGCCGAAGTTGTACGCGAATTTCCAAAGCAGCCGCTTGTCCGTCGTGGCGAGCATGCGTTTGGACATCTGCAGGAGCATGGGACGACCCTTCGAATACGAATTCACCGCAGAGACGCCGAGGACGCAGAGAAGAGTTTAAGCCACAGATGGGACACAGATGCGGAATCAGATTTGAGATTTGAAACCTGAAATTGAGCCCGGCATTTCATCTGTGTGCATCTGTGCCCCATCTGTGGCAAATTCCTTCTTTGTGTCGATCACTCAGCCGCTTTCGCCATCGCGGCTTCGGTCTTGGCTCGGATCAGTTCCGCCGACGGCAAAGCGTTCATCACCTCGGGCGGAATATCCAAGGCTTCCTGGAGCTTGGCGAGGCACTTCTTGCGTTCTTCGAGGGCGCGCTTTTCGTCGCGTTCCTTGGAGAATCGGGCCTTGGCGTCGACCGACCGTTGTCGCAATGCCGCGTAGATGTCGCCGCCTAACAGGGCGGAGATGTCGACCTTCATCTTCTCGCGCTGCAGGTCCTCGGCCTTGACCTCGTCGCCGTTGATCGGGCCGGACTTGTACTTGGGGAAGAGGATCGCCACTTCCGGGCAGACGCGGGAGCAGGCGGGGCAATCGGTCTTGCAGTTGCCGGCCTTCTGCACGCGGATCTTCCCCTCGCCGTTCACCCCGTAAACATCGAAAAGGCAGAAAGAGAGACACTGCATGCAGTTGGTGCAGCGGCCGTAGTCGATGACGGGAAACCACGGCTTCCACCCGCCGGGCTTGGGGGCGTTCCATTCGTCCCGTACCTGCTCGACCAGTTGAGCCATCCCGGGGACATCGAGGCCGTGGATGGAGCGGAAGTGGAGCTGGACCTTGCCGCCGTGGTCCTCAGCTTCCGCGGGCTTCGATTCATCGAACCGGCCGAGGACGAGCATCCGCCCCTCGACCGCGGCGTTAACGACGCCACCGGGCCGGATGCACGTGACGGCGTAGCCCCGGTCGAGCAACGTCTTGAGCAACTCCCCGCGCTCGGCCCCCGACAGCGGCTGGCTGCCCGCCCCTTCGTAGAGCGCGACGCGGAAGAGCGGTGTCTTGGCTGCGGGATTCACTTGCCTCAACTCCAGGTTACGCCCAACAAACTGTTTAACGCGAAGGCGCGAAGATGCGAAGGGAAAAGGAAGGATTGCTTTGCTTTCTCTCTTCTTAGCGTCTTCGCGCCTTCGCGGTTAATCGTTCTTCGACGCCTGGTCGGCCAGGAGGGCCTCGACAACCTGGTCGGCCGACTCCGTTCGCATGTTCCGGATCTCGACGCCCTCGGACGGCAGCGGCGCCTCGGCCGCGGTAAAGAGCCCGCGGACGGCGCGCGGGAAGCAGGCGGCGATCCGCACCGGCCCGCCCGCCGCGAGCTGCGCCAGTGCTGGGTCGCGCTTGGCCGACATCTCGCACAGGTCCGCCACCGCGTCGAACGCCACGCCCGACTCGGCCAGCTTTGCCAGCACCTGCTGCTTCACCTCCGCCGGCACGACCTGAGCATAGGCGCAGTGACAATACAAAATGCGAAGCGGGTTCGGCATTGCTAATCCAGGTGATTCACCGCAGAGACGCAGAGGACGCAGAGAGAAGAAGTACGGTGTTAGCCACAGATGGGGCACAGATGGACACAGATAAGAAATGCAAATTCGAGATTTGAAATTTCAGATCTGCATTTCATCTGTGTGCATCCGTGTTCATCTGTGGCCAAAACCTGTCTTTTTGTCTTCTCCGCGTTCTCTGCGTCTCTGCGGTGAATCCTATCGTCTTCACGCCTCTGCAAACCGGTGCGTCGGTTGCGGCTTGCCGGGGCGGAAGTGTTCTTCGTGGTCGATCGTGTAACGCCAGCCGGGCAGCGCGGCGATCGTCTCCGCAATCGCCCGGGTCACAACCGAATGTAACATTTGCGGGTCGGCCTCGGCCCGCAGGTTCAGGATCAAATCGCCCGACTCGATCGGTTCGGCCAGTTCGTGCGACATCTCCGCGTGATGATCGTTCCGCACCAGGTTCAGCACCGCCAGATCATTCCCGCTCTCGCCCGGCGAGAGCGTCATCTTCAAGTGGGCGATTTCACCCTGCGACTCGATCGCCGCTTGCACCCGCGAGGCGAGTTGACGGAGCAGCGTGTTGCCGTCCGTCGGCTCGTCGCCCGAGATCGAAACGGTGCAGTTGAGCCAACCGAGCAGCGCCTCGCCCTCGGCATAGAGCTCGTAGTCGACCTCCATGCTTGGATCCGATCCCAGGTCTGCACCCGCGATCGCTTCGAACCATTCGCCCAAGCCCGTCCCGTTCCGGGCCGAGACCTCGTAGATCGTCGCCTTCGGGTATTGGCGTGCGAGCGCATCGCGCAGGGTCTTCCGGCGGTCGGGCGTCAGCAGATCGATCTTGTTGACGACGATCAACTCCGCCTCTTCGAGCTGTTTCTTATAGACGTAAATCACCTTGGGCGAGAACGCGTTGCCCTGTTCCAGCCCGAGCACCCGCAGCGCGCGAACGGGATCGATCAGCACGCTCAGCGGCGCGATCGAGAAGTCGTCACCGTAGATGCGGCGCAGCGGGTAGCTGACGGAGGCCTTCAGGTCCGTGCAACTCCCGACCGGCTCGGCGATGAATGCGTCGGGGCGGGTTTCTTTCGAGAGTTGGCTGGCCGCGTCGACAAGGGAGTTGAACCGGCAGCAGAAGCATCCGCCGGTGATTTCCTGGACTGGGAAGCCGTGCGCGCCGAGCATGGCCGTGTCCACCAGGCCGACGCTCTGGTCGTTGGTGATCAGGCCGACGGTCCGGCCCTGGCCGGCCAGGTGCTCGGCCAGCTTGAGGATCGCCGTCGTCTTCCCCGCCCCGAGGAAGCCGCCGATCATGATGTAGCGGGCTTTGGGCATTTCGTAGGGGCACACGGCGTGTGCCCTTGTTCGAGGCATCGGGCACACCGCCGTGTGCCCCTACGGAGACTGCATCTTATCTATCGTGGCGTCCAGCCACTGCATATACCCCTCGACGGGACGGCTGTTGGGGTCCGGGGCGCCGCGGACGAGGTAGAGCCAGCCGTCGCCGTATGGGTCTTTGTCGATCCGTGTCGGGTCCTGCTCGATCGCCGGGTTGCCCCCGGCGAACGTGCCGTCGGCCACACAATATAGATCCGTCAGGGCCTTGAATCCTTCCACCCACCCGATCGTCTGCCCCACCCGGACCGGATCCTCCGGCTTCACCTCGAACCCGTGCTCGACGATCTCCCC
The DNA here is from genome assembly GCA_036495445.1 of Tepidisphaeraceae bacterium. Classification (GTDB taxonomy): domain Bacteria; phylum Planctomycetota; class Phycisphaerae; order Tepidisphaerales; family Tepidisphaeraceae; genus DASXMX01. The sequence goes on along the minus strand of DASXMX010000138.1, from coordinate 5,004 downwards.
CAGCATCCGCGTCGCGAACCGCGTAAACCCCACCCGCCAAAGCCCCGGCTCCCCTTCCATCAGCCAGAAATGCGAAGCGGTGTACAACCGCCCCTTCGGCAGTCGGCTCTGGAAACGCGAGCGCTTGTAAAGGATGACCTGGCTCGGATCGTAAGGGGTGGGGGCACTCATGGGCTCGATCAGGAGCGTAGCACGGTTGGAATGGGGCGTCACGCACGAGAGGCACGTGAAACGTAATGAGTGAAGCGTGATAAGGGTGGGTCTTCGTCACGTTTCACTCATCACGTTTCAGGCGACGGCTCCTCGGCAGGCGCACACGTGTAGACGGGTCCGGCGTATCTCCTATCATGTCGCGTATGACCGTACCGAGTTCTCCCGGAACGCCCGCGCCGGCCATGACCGGCGGAACGCGGCGGACGAGCCGTATCCCCCTGTTTACCGCCGACGCCTGGGCGCCGCTGAAGACCGAGCTGTTCCGGTCCCTCTGGATCGCCACGTCGATTGCCCAGATCGGCACCTGGATGCGAGAGGCGGCCGGGCCGACGCTGATGGAGAACCTGACCCATAGCTGGCCCAACCGCGCCGCGATGGTCGCGTACGTCCTGTTGTTCTCAAACCTGCCGATCTGCCTCTTCTCCGTCTTCGCCGGGGCCTTGGCCGACGTGCTGGACCGCCGGCGGCTGCTGATCGTCACCCAGATCTGGATGGTCGTGGTGTCGGTCATCCTGGGCATCCTGACCTATGCGGGATTGATTCACCCGTTCGGGCTTTTGGCGTTCATCTTTCTGATGGGCGTCGGGACCGCCGCCTTCGGCCCGGCCCTGCAGGCCGTGCTCCCGGAGCTGGTCCCCAAGCAGCACTTCGCGCTGGCGATCAACATGAACAGCATCGCGCTAAACGTGGCGCGCGCGGTCGGTCCGGCGCTGTTCATCTTCATCGTCCTGATGGTGCCAGGGGATAAGGGGGCCGGCGTTTCGTTCATCCTGACCGGCCTCTCGTTCATCGCGGCGGCCTGGGTGTTGTACCAGTGGAAGCGGCCGCCCCAACGGGCCGCCGTCCATGGCGAAGAAATGTGGGACGCCATTCGTGCCGGGTTCCGCTATACCGTCTATTCTCCGGCTAACCGCGCGATCCTGCTCCGCGTGCTCACGTTCATCGTCCCCGCGATCGTCATCTGGGGCCAGGTGCCGATCATCGCCACCAGCCAACTGCACCGGATGGCCGACAGCGAATTCGAGCGGCAGCAGATCTCGGCCCTGTTGTTCGCGTTCATGGGCGCTGGGGCCGTTTTCGGCGTCTTCCTGATGCCGGGGCTTCATGCCCGCTACAAGATCGATCCGGTCGTAAACGTCTGCACGGCGTTCTTCGGCTTGGGACTTGTCGTCCTCTCCTATGTCCACACGCTCTGGCTGGCCGCGATCATCTTCGTCTTCCTCGGCATCAACTGGGTGATCATCCCGACCAACTTCAACACCGCGACGCAGAAATCGGTTCCGCCATGGGTGAAGGGGCGGGCGATCTCGTTTTACCTCACCGTCTTGTTCGGTTCGTTCGCCGTCGGCGCGGCGCTGTGGGGGAAAGTGACGATGCACCATGGCATCCACGTGACCCTGCTGGCCGGCGGCATCTCCATGCTCGCGTTCCTGACGCTGGCGATCTGGTTCCCGCTAACGGTCAACGAAGGCAAAGATCTGACCCCTGCCTTCGCGGCTCCGCCCCAGGATCGGATCGGTCAGAAGCCCGAAGGCGAAGGCCGCGTCCGCCTTACGAACCGCTATCGCTTCCCCGCCCATCGACATGAGGGCTTCAAAGACCTGCTGCACGACCTCAAGCTCACCCGCCTGCGAAACGGTGCCCACTATTGGCACGTCGAGGAAGTCGAGACCGGCGGCAGCCACATGACGGTTGCGGAGGTAATCACCTTCCGCAACTGGCACGAGTACACGCAGTCGTTCAGCCGGATGACCAAGTGGGACACGATGCTGGAGAGCCTGACGAAGGAGTACCGCGTGGGCGCCGAAGGTCCGTCGCTGGTGCCGCCCGGCCCGCGGCGGGTGCTGCCGCCGATCCCGTTCCTGGGGGCCGGGGCCAGCTCGTTCGCGCCGCCCGCGCCCGCGGGCACGACGTCGCGACCGACGTCGTCCTCCCAATCGACGGGGCTCTGGCTGCAAGACCGAATCGCCGACGCGGTCGACCGGGCGATCGACGAGGTGTTCGTCGCCTACGACCGCTTCGCCGCCCCCCCGCGCCGCCACGCCACCTGGCGGCACCTCATCGTCCAATTCCCGGCGACGGTGGTGGTTCGACGGAACGGAGAGGCATCGCAAGAGCCTCCCGCACCACCGTCAGGCAATGCCTAAACGATCGGGTGACCTCCGCCGCGCATTTCCCCCGCTCAGTTGCGTTCGCCCCTATTCTCGGCGAAGATAGCAAACGCCCTCGCCGTCCGCACCGGACGCGGCGTCGTAACCCCGGCGAGCGGCGCGCGGCCCATGGACGGCTACCTGCTCGACCTCCAATCCCTCGACCCGTTCCAAAAGTGGACGCTGATCTGCGCGGCCGGCCTGACCGTGATTTACGTGGTGATGCGGCCGTTTAAGAAGAAGCGAAAGGACCCGCTCGTCCGGCCCGGCGGCGCGCTCTCCCTGGCGGGCCAGCGCGAAGTCGAACGCCAAATGACCGAGCTGCTGGTTGAACTCGAGCAGATGGCCCGGCAGATGACCGCCCAGATTGACACCCGCGCCGCCAAGCTCGATTTGCTGATCAAGGAAGCGGACGAGAAAATCGCCCTGCTCCGCAAACTGGCCCACGGGGCAACGCCTGCCCGCCTTTCCACAGACCCGACCGTCCCTTCCGACGGTGCGTCGCCTCAAACCGACGTCGCGCCGGGCCTCGCGCCGGCGATCGATCCGCGCCATGCCCAGGTATATGAGTTGGCGGACGCCGGGCTGAGCGCGCGGCAGATCGCTCAGCAACTGGGCCGCCCTAATGGGGAAGTTGAGCTGATCCTTGCGATCCGCCCGCGGGAAGTGTCAGCCGGCGTCAACGAATCTGAACATCCACAACTCTCGAATCAAAGCTGAGTTCCCGCGCATCGGTCGCCGCGTTTGCACGATTGCTGCGCGGCAAGCCGCCCCTCCACCGGCAATTTTCAGCCCCCACACACGTTCTTTATCCGGCACCCGGTTTGCAATTAACATGGGCGATAGAAACTCTGGGACGAGTTTCGATCCTTCCCGCGCATTGGGTTCCCCCCGTATGTGATTGGAGTTTGTTGCATGCGCCGGCTTTTGTCGTTTTGTCGTTTCGAGTCCGCTCGCACCCGCCGGGCGGCGGGGCTGCTCGTCGCACTCTGGGTGTTAGGCGGTATCGACTACCTGTTCACCGTCTGGGCTCAGCGGTTCACCCAGCTTGAAGAGATCAACCCTTGGGCAAGTGGGCTGCTGAATAGCCACCATTTCGCGTCGCTCGCGGTAAGTAAGGTATTGTTGACCGGCTTGGCAACGGTGATCTTCTGGCGCTATCGCCATCGCGTGCTGACCCAGGTGAGCCTCTGGGGCTTGGTGGCGATTCACGTCGTGCTGATGGTGCAATGGTCGAACTACACCGCTGACGCGCTGCAATTGGCCCAGGCGACACAAATGCAGCCTGACGGGCAGGTGACTGCGATCAATTATCTCCCGCCAGTGAGTTCGCGGCCGGATTCGTTTACCCAATCATCCGAAGCTTCTCCGTCCGGCAGCGTCGATCAGCCCGCCCCGGACGCCCCCGATCGGTCCTGGCAACTGGCCGCCATCCCGCTGCATGGGCATGAATAATTATTGATAATTGTTATCGGCACCGTTTTTGTAGCCGGGCTCCCGCATCATCTCGCACGGGCTGCTTCAGCAGCCTGTCGGATTGGTCGATCCTTTGTGGAGAAGCCCATGAACGCGGTGCTGCCCATCCAGTGCCTCGAGGACGCCCGGTCCCGGCGATTCGCCGAACTGCTGGGCATCCTCTGGATCCTCGCCCTCGCGGATCTGCTGTTTACGCTATGGGCCCATTTCTATACACCATTCACCGAGCTCAACCCTTGGGCCAGCACCCTGCTGGCCCACCACCGGGTGATGGTGTTGAGCGGCGCCAAGGTTTCCCTGACGATCTTCGGAACCCTGATTCTGTGGTCCTTACGACGCTACCGCTCCGCGGAACTTGCGCTGTGGATCGTCGTCGCCGTCTACGTCGCCCTGATGTTCCGTTGGTCGGATTACACGGTCGAGGTGCTGGCGACGGGGTTGGTGGGAACGTGAGGCGTAAAACGTAAAGACGTAAAGCGTAGGCGGTCTTCTTACGTCTTTACGTTTTACGCATTTCCCGTCGAACCGCCCTTCTTGGAAAACAATCCACAAAACTGAGCGAAGCCCCGCGCTTGACGTGTCAGGCGTTCGTCGATGGGGGCGTCGTTCACCGTGCCGCCGGGGGTGAATTTGCCTGACACGCCGGAGATGAAGACCCGCTCGGGATAGAGGTGGGCGTTGCGGTAGCCGAAGACCATCTGCATCTGCTCGACGGCGCGCATCGCGCCGTACGATCCCGAGGTGACGCCGACGAACGCGACCGGCTTGTGCTCGAAGCTGTCGGGGAACTTCAGCAGGTCGATGAAGTACTTGAGCACACCGGGGAATGACCCGTTGTACTCCGGCAGAACGACGTGCAGCCCCGCCGCATCGAGCACTTTCTCCTGAATCGCCAGCAGCCCCGCCGGCTTGGCCCTATACGCTTCTGGCCGGAACATCTCCGGCGGCAGGTTCTCCAGGCTGAACAACTCCACCCGGATTTGCGCCTCGCGATAGAGCTGCTCAATCCGCTTGGAAACCAGCAGTGTCGAGGAACCGGGACGGTTGGTGCCGCTGATCAGGAGGATAAAGTCGTGGGGGTGCATGGCGAGCGTATTCACTTTCACGATAGCCGACGGGACCGCGGATTTGTAGGGGCGCACGGCCTGTGCCCCACCGCACATTG
>DASXMX010000137.1:0-14484 GCA_036495445.1 Tepidisphaeraceae bacterium | reverse complement strand
GGCCTGGGGACGAACTCCGAACGTCCCTTCGTTCGCGAAGCCGACAAGCGGCGGATCCAGAAGGGTCGATTTACGTACCGCTGTTCCTCGCGCCGACCTCATTGTTTTCCCACGCGGCGCTTTCCGAAGGCGCCGTCAGCTTCGACGGCGCCCACTCCGATTCACTTTCCTTCCCAGGCCGGCGCTCCGTTCCGATCCCGCCCGGTTCCGGCAGCATCCCGTGGATCAGCGCGTTTAGTTCGCTGGTCATCCCGGGAAGGATCCCGTGGATCGTCGCCGCGAGGCGGGCCGGCAGGTTCAGCATCACCTCCGCCTCGCCGTAGCGGCAGGCGCGCAGGATCCGCCGTGCGGCGGTCCGGGCGCTCATCGACGCCAGCGGGAGCGAGTCGCTGATCGTGAACCAGGCGTATTCCTTGCGGTGCTGCCCCTTGAACATCGCGTTCCGCGGGCTGCCGGTGCGCATCAGGCCGGGGCAGACGGTCGTGACGTAGATCCCGTCCTTTTCCAACTCGGCCCGCAGCCCCTCGGAGAAGCCGACGAGCGCGAACTTGCTGGCGCTGTACGGGAGCAGGTGCGGGACGGCGATCTTCCCGCCGATCGAGCCGATGTTGACGATCCGCCCGCGGCCGCGCCGCTTCATCTGGGGCAGGACGGCGAGCGTCGCATACAGCGGCGCCCAGAAGTGAAGCTGCATCGACTCCTCGTAATCCTTCACCGTCATCGTCTCCATCGGCCCGACCGAGATTGTGCCGGCGTTGTTGACGAGGATGTCGATCCGGCGGAAGTGGCGGGTGATTCCCTCGACCATGCCCTCGACCTGGTTGCGTTTGGTGACATCGCACATGACGCCGAGCACGTCGACGCCGTACTGGCGGACCTGCTGGCGGGCGCGGTCGAGCTCGTCGGAGTCGCGGGCGCAGATCGCCACGTCGGCGCCGGCCTTGGCGAACTCGCGGGCCATCACCAGCCCCAGCCCCCGCGACCCGCCGGTGATCAGGACGACCTTCCCGTGGAAGTCGATCCGCCGCCGGAGCCGCACGGCCATCTGGGCGCCCACAGCGAGCCCCAATACGCCCGCGCCGACGGCCCACGGCGTGTAACTGAAATCGCAGTTGTTTCGCCTGTTCATTTCTCGCTCCTTCGTGACGTGCGCTTCTTCGCTCGGGTTGCCATGAATCAATCACTTCGCTTGAGAACGCAGGTTCACCGGATGCCCATCGATTTTCGTTCGAAACAGCGCGTAGGGCGGACGGCGCAGGTCTTTGCCGTCGTGAAACCGCGGGGCGCGATCGAGCTGGTTGACGGAGATATAGAGGTACCCGTCGTGGCCGACCGAAAGCGTGTCGGGCCAGATCAGCCGGGCGTCCTGGACGAGAACGTGATCCGTCCCGTTGCTGTCGCGGCGGTGGATGGCCTGGTGCTCGTAGTCGCTCAGATATAGGTTGCCCTGGTCGTCCGATTCCAGCCCGTCGGAGGCATATCCGATGTCGCCCAAATCCTGCGCCGTCGACTCGACCTCCGCCTCAGTGCGATTCGTGTCGGCCAGCGCATCGACGCTCACGCTATACAGGTGATGGCTGATCAGCGGGCGATAGTAGAGCGTCTTGCCGTCGTTGCTGATCGCGATGCCATCGGATGCCATCTTCAGCGGCTGTGGCGGCTTGCCTGGCTCGCGCATCATGAGCGGCTCCCCCTCAACGATCGGCGTGAAACCGGGCTGCGCCATCACGGACGGATGCCCGCTCAGCCGCCGCCAGCTTTTCCCGAAGGCAAGATCGACCACGATGATTCCGCCCGGCCCCTTGCCGGCCGAATCGGTGATGAAGGCCATCCCGCCCTCGCCGCGGCGCAGGTCGAACCGCACGTCGTTCAGATACGTCGTCGGCAGCGCCACGTCGGCGGGGAACTGGATCTTCTTCAAGATGCGATTGGTCGCCAAATCGATACCGACGAGCTTCGGCCCGAACGGCCGCGGCGGGCCGAAGCTGATGCTGCCCGTGTCCAGGACCCACAGCCGATTGTCCGGATCGACCACGACGCTCTGCACCGAGACGAACGTGTTGGCGAAGTCCGACTCGTCCAACCGGTTGACGTTCGCATCGGGATAGGCGACGAGTTGCCCGTTCTTCAGTTCGCCGACGGTGAACGGCGTCGGGTCGAACCACCGCGGCATGTTGATGAAGATCCGCCCGTCGCGCGACACGGTGACGCCGGTCTGCATCGGGCTGGCGAACTCGGCGACGAGTTCCATCGTCCCGATCTGCGTCTCCGGCGCCTGGTTGGCCCGCGCCAACTCGGCATTCGACTGCGGAAGCGGCAGGGACGCTTGGGGCGCCGTCGCGGTGCCATGGCTGCCGCAGCCGATCGCGCCCCATGCGATGAGATTCGCCGCGAGCGCGATCTCCATGGACCGCGCGGGGCGTACATGCCGGGAGGGCGAGGCTCCTGCCGAGCCGAGCACTGCTCGAGAGATGCGGCTCGGCAGGAGCCTCGCCCTCCCAAGCAGTCGGAGTCTTGCGAAGATGCGCCGCATTCGACACCTCATCACCCGTTGACGATCTCGCCGCCGTTGGGATGCAGCACCTGGCCGGACATGTAGGACGAATCCTCCGACGCGAGGAAGACGTAGCTCGGCGCGACTTCCTCCGGTTGTCCCGGGCGGCCGAGCGGGACGTCCTGGCCGAACTCCTTCACCCGCTCCGGCGGGAAGGTCGCGGGAATCAGTGGCGTCCAGATCGGGCCGGGCGCCAAGCCGTTGGCACGGATCCCCTTCTTCGCAAGCGCTTTGGCCAAAGAGCGGGTGAATGCCACGATGGCCCCCTTCGTGGCGGCGTAATCGATCAGGACCGGATTTCCCTGGTAAGCTGTCACCGACGTCGTGTTGATGATCGCCGCCCCCTTCTTCAGGTGCTTGAGCGCGGCCTTGGTCATGAAGAACATCGAGAAGATGTTGGTCTGGAACGTCCGCTCGAGTTGCTCGCGGTCGATGTCCTCAATGCTCTGCCGCACGTGCTGCTCGGCGGCGTTGTTGACGAGGATGTCGAGCTTGCCGAGCTCGTTCACCGTGCGCTCGACCGCCTCGCGGCAGAAGCGCTCGTAGCCGATGTCGCCCGCGATCAGGATGCACTTGCGTCCCTCGGCCTGGACGAGCCGCTTGGTTTCGTTGGCGTCTTCGAACTCGTTGAGGAAGACGATTGCGACGTCCGCCCCCTCGCGGGCGAAGAGAACCGCGACGGCCCGGCCGATGCCGCTGTCCCCGCCGGTGATGAGGGCGACTTTGCCTTCGAGCTTGCCGCTCCCCTTATATTGCGGCGCCCGCGCCGAGGGACGCGGGGTCATCCGCGCTTCGATCCCGGGCTGCCTCGCCTGCTTTTGCGCGGGAACGGTTTTCGGTTTCCCGTTGCCTTGTGCCACCGCCATGGCCTGTACGCTCCTCTCCCCCCGGTTCCCTGATCGCGCCGACACTCCGACCCGCCGAGCGGGTCGACGGATGAGCGTGCAAGGGGTATGCCGGGGTAGTGGAAGACGCGGAGACGCGGAGACGCGGAGACACGGAGACACGGAGAACAGAAGCAATGTTCGCGCGGCGGGCTCAGCTTAATCCGCGCCTCTCCGCGTCACCGCGTCCCCGCGTCTCTCCTTCTCACTTACAATGGCGTCTTGGCGTCGCTTTTTCCCGCCTACAGTCTGCGTATGCGAAACGGGAAGAAGGCGGAGGCGTTGCGAACGCATGGGTACCCACGGCCTCAGTTGCAGCGGGAGAATTGGGTCAGTTTGGACGGACCCGGATGGGATTTTGCGATCGATGCCGAAGCGCAATGGGAACGCACCGAGGGGGTGATGTTCGATCGGAAGATCCGCGTCCCCTTCTCACCCGAAACTCCACTCAGCGGCGTCCACGAAACCGGGCTCTACCGCTCAGTCTGGTACCGACGTTCATTCGGTGCACCGCCGCGCGAAGCCGGGCAGCGCGTCATTCTTCACTTCGGTGCGGTGGATTACGCGGCCAGCGTCTGGGTGAACGACGAATTGGCCGGGCGACACGAAGGCGGGTATACGCCATTCTCCTTTGACATCACCGATCTGCTGAACGATTCGGGCTCGCAGACGCTCGCCGTCCGGGCCGAGGACGACCCGGCCGATCTGGCCAAGCCCCGCGGCAAGCAGGACTGGCGGCCCGAGCCGCACTCGATCTGGTATTACCGCACCACCGGCATTTGGCAGACGGTTTGGCTGGAGGTGGTCGGCGAGTCGTACCTCGATCGCCTCCGCTGGACGCCGGACGCGGACCGGTGGGAGATCGGCCTCGACGTGCGCCTCACCGGCAAGCAGCGCCGCGACTTACGATTGCGCGTCCGCCTCTCGCAAGACGAACGGTTGCTCGCCGAAGACACTTACTCCTTCAACTCCGAGGAGATCGCCCGCCGGATCGGCATTCCCGACCCCGGCATCGACGATTATCGCAACGAGATGCTCTGGAGCCCCGAGCGGCCGCGGCTGATCGACGCCGAGTTGGAACTGATCGACCCCGAAGGCATCGTGCTGGATCACGTCCGCAGCTACACGGCGCTGCGGGCAATCTCGGCCCTCGGCAACCGTTTCGTCCTCAACGGCAAGCCCTATCCGCTGCGCCTGGTGCTCGACCAGGGCTACTGGCCCGAGAGCGGCCTGACCGCGCCGGACGACGACGCCTTCAGGCGCGACGTCGAGCTGGCCAAGTCGATGGGGTTCAACGGCGTCCGCATGCACCAGAAGATCGAGAGCCCCCGCTTCCTTTACTGGGCCGATCGGTTGGGTTTACTGGTGTGGGAAGAAATGCCCAGCGCCTACCGCTTCACCAAGCAAACCGTCGAGCGCCTGCCGCGAGAGTGGACCGAGGCGGTGATGCGCGACATCAGCCACCCATGCATCATCGCGTGGGTGCCTTTCAACGAGTCGTGGGGCGTCCCCGACCTCCCGGACAGCCCCGCCCAGCGGCATTTCGTCGAGACGATGTATCACCTGACCAAGACTTTGGACCCCAGCCGCCCCGTGATCGGCAACGACGGGTGGGAGACGGTGGCGACGGACCTCGTGACGATCCACGACTACGACGCCGACGTGGACCGCCTGGCGCGAAGGTATTCGGTCGGCTGCGACGACGTCGCCACCGCCCTGCTCCGCGACGAGCGGCCCGGCAACAAGGTCCTGTCGCTCCCCGGCTTCACCTACGCGGGCCAGCCGATCCTCCTGAGCGAGTTCGGCGGGATCGCGTTCCACCGCGGCCGCGGGCACACGTGGGGTTACAGCCGCGTCGAATCCCCCGACGACCTGGCCCGCCGCTACTACAAACTCATGAGCGCCGTGCGAAACCTGCCCCTGCTCGCCGGCTTCTGCTACACCCAGTTCACCGACACGTATCAAGAAGCCAACGGCCTGCTCGCCATGGACCGCACCCCCAAGTTCCCCATCGAACAAATCGCCCTCGCCACCCGCGGGCCGGTGACGCCGGAGGATTATCAATTGGAAGCGAGCTGGCGCGGGGCCGTGATGGGGACGGTACGGAGGAAGGGGCGTGCGGAGCGGGGGATGAGGGCGGATCGGTGATCAGAACGGCAGTCGATCTGCGGGGAGCGCCAAGGCCATGGGATTCTCACTCGAGAATCCTTTAACGAGACGCACTTTCCGACAGATGGGCTGGCCGTCCACGACAACGACCAAGTCTGCAATGCAAGGCGGGATGTTGCGCGGTATCTTCGCCACAACCCATCGCGGGGTGACGCGGTTCAGGAGCAATTGACCATGCTCGCCGCAGTCAAGCCAAATCTTGACGTCTGCGGAGTGTGATCCGTGAAGAGTTTCGCTCATCAATGCGAACCTTTCGATGGCGAGGCAAACGTCAGTCCACCGGCGGAAACACACCCTCGAGAATCAGCGCGCGCCGCAACTCGACCCGGCCGCTGCCGTTCAGATCGAGCGCGACGATGGTGGCCCGGCCCCTCGGCGTAATGCCGATTAAGAGCGGGCCGTTCCAGCGGAAGTGATCGGACCACACGTCTGTCCTCGGGTGGAACAGAGTGACGACTGACTGCGTCGCCGGATCGATCCCCGCGAGATTGGGACCCTTCTTCCGATTGCATTTCGGACAGCTCAACGCGAGATTCGAGTGGCCATCATCGCGCCGGTGCTGTGACGCGACGACATGGTCTACATTGAATGTCGCGGCGTAGGCCGCCTGAGGGAGGCGGCAATACTCACACCGATTGCCGGCACGTTCGATCACCAATCGGCGGGTTGCGGCGTCGATCACGGTCAGGCCGCCGTGGTGTGGTGCTTAATCGCCAGGCGTGCCTTGGACTTCCAAAGCGACAGCCAGTCGGCGGCGGCGATGTAGGCGTCGTACTCGTCCGCCTCGGCTGGGGTCAGCGTCCCCTCATCGCTTTTCGCGGCGAGTTCACTCATGCGCGCCTGATCCGATTCGGCTAACTGCAGATGCAGTACCGCCTCGGCCGCCGCCGGAGAAAGCGTGTCGCCGGGCTGCGACTCGACTAACCGCCGGAGGATCGATAGTGCAAATTCGCCCGACATGGTGACATTCTACCGTGCGTTGCGTCGGCCGCCATCCGGCAACCGCGCGAGCGGGGCACTGGGCGACGTACCCCTGAACGGTCTGTGAAATGTGGCACAGCCGCCCTCGGCTGTGTTCGACCGAAGGTCGAATCTGAATGCCGCCTGCCGGCGACCGACGCGGTTCAATCGGCTGAAGCGATCCTACGCACTTCCCAACGGATACCCGTATCCCTCGTCCCAGAAATTGCCCGGTGCAATGCAGAACAGGAACACGCCGTCGAACCTTGCCAGGACTTTGCCAAGGCTGAAATAGTGGCTCATATGTTCGCCAAATGGATCTGGGGTCGACGTCACCTCGATTCGCGTTCGACACGCAGCAATACCGCTCCGATCCGAGCGATGCCGTGCGAATTGGCGGGCGATTGATGCGGATTCGGAGGCGATTTGCGGACCACTCGCGATTGCGATTCTAAACTCCCATGGACCCCAGGAGACCTTCAGTTCATGGGATCGGCCGCCCTCAAGGCTGACGCGGGCATTCGGATGGCTCGAGAATTCCCGGCGGAGTTCTTCGGCGCAGTCTTTGAGCGTAAGCGTGGCGTCATCCGCAATCAGCCCCAGAAGGGCGTACTGACTCCGCGCGCACCACGCCGACCTCACGAAATCAGATCTCTGGTTGGACATCGCCCTGCTCTCCACGCTCGTGCCGTGAGGGGAGGCACTGCGTCGAGCTTCGGCCGGGGCGAACCTCGTGTTCGCCCTCTTGTTTTGGTCGATCCGAATGCGGGCGAATACAAGATTCGCCCCTACGCCGCAGGGCGAACACAAGGTTCGCCCCTACAGATCGCGTTCGTTCACCACCGCCATCACAAATCCATCGTACCCCTTGCTCCCCACCGTCTGCACGGCGGTGGCGGTGACGAACTTCCCGTTGTCCTGGGCAAGGGCTTCAGCGAATCGGCGGATGCCCTGGACGTTGGCGTCGGTGCTGGTCGCGTCGGCGACGGCGCCCTTGCGGACGACGTTGTCGACGACGATCACGGTGCCGGGGCGGGAGAGCTTGATCGCCCAGGCGAAGTAGCCGGCGGTGGAGGGCTTGTCGGCGTCGATGAAGATCAGGTCGAACGGGCCGCGGTTGGCCTGCGCGAGGCGCGGGAGGGATTCGATCGCGGGGCCGAGGATCAGATCGACCTTGTCGGCCACGCCGGCCCGGGCGAGGTTCGCGCGGGCGACCTCGGCGTGCTTGGGGTTGAACTCGAGGGTGATCAGCCGGCCGTTTTCGGGCAGCGCGCGGGCGAGCCAGATCGTGCTGTACCCGCCGAGGGTGCCGATCTCGAGGATGTTTCGGGCGCCTTGGATGCGGGCGAGCAGGTGGAGGAACTTGCCCTGGTTGGGGGCGACTTGGATCGAGGGCAGATTGGCCGCGGCGCTGGCGCGAAGCGCCTCCTCAAGGGCGGCATCGTGCCCGACCAACAGGTCGGCGTAATACGCGTCCACGGCGGTCCACTGGTCCTGGGGAGTCATCGGGTTCCTCTCGTCATGGGGCAGAAGAAATTGGTCCGCGAATGGGCGCGAATACACGCGAATAAGAGAAAAAACCATGAGCTTTCTGTCTTCTTCGCGTCCATTCGCGTTCATTCGCGGACCGATTCTTCGCGCGTTCCTTGCAGAGCGATCCACGAAGTCACACGAAGATACACGAAGAAGAAAACCGATTCTGTGTCTTTACTTCCCTTCGTGTGTCTTCGTGGACCAATCAATTCGTGGATCATTTGACCTTGATCTTGTCCGCGTTCTTCAGCGGCGGCGGGAACTGGAGGTCGAGTGTTTCGAGCGTGCGGACGATCGTGTCGGAGATGACCCAGTTGCGGTACCACTTGTGGTCGGCGGGGACGACGTACCAGGGGGCGGCTTCGGTCGAGCACTTGCGCAGCGCGTCCTGGTAGGCGGCCATGTAGTCGTCCCAGCGCTTGCGCTCCTTGAGGTCGTCGGGGCTGAACTTCCAGTTCTTGGTCGGGTCGGCCAAACGCTTTTCCATCCGCCGTTTTTGCTCGTCGTACGAGATGTGGAGAAAGAACTTGAGGATCGTCGTCCCCTCCTCGGCGAGCATCTGCTCGAAGCCGTTAATGTGGTCGTACCGCTTCGACCAGACGTCTTCGGGCACGAGGTTCTTCACGCGCTCGACCAGCACGCTCTCGTAGTGGGAACGGTTGAAGATGCCGATCATCCCCTTGGCCGGGCAGGCGGCGTGGATCCGCCAGAGGAAGTCGTGGGCAAGCTCCAGGTGGGTCGGCTGCTTGAAGCTGGTGACGCTGCACCCCTGCGGGTTGACGCCGCTGAAGACGTGCTCGATCGCGCCGTCCTTCCCGCCGCCGTCCATCGCCTGGAGGACGATCAGGATCGCGTGCTTGGACTGGGCGTAGAGGACTTCCTGGAGCTTGTCGAGCTTCTTGAGGTTGTCCTCGACCGGCTTTTTCGCGTCCTTCTTGTCCTTGAACCGGCCCGTGTCGTCGGTCGGGCAGTCGTCGAGCTTGAACTTCTTCCCAGGGGTGACGAGGTAAGGGGATGGGACCATGGGCAGGATTATGCAGGCACAAGGGCCGGGAGAAAAGCCGGGGGCGGTATTCGATGCCCAGTTTTGGTCGACGCGCAACGAGGTTCTATCCCCCGGCGCAGACATGGGTTGCAGGGCAGAATCTAAAGTCTGCGCCTATATAGTGAAGCCGCAGGTATTTGGACCGGGCGAGGCGCGGCGGATTTGCCGGGGAATGGTGAATGCAACATCGGGTCAATCGTTGCAAACCCGAACGCGGCCCGCAGGCGAACCACCAAATTCAACGTAAGTTGTTTTCAGGCAATCAGATGCGTGGACATGCGCCGGGCCGGAGCGGCACGGCAGACGATGCAACATCCCCTGCAACATTGATGGGCATGTTGCACGCCCCGGCCGCCAGCCCCGGCGGCCAAGCCCGGCAGGCTCAACGGGTTGGCTACAGACAAGATGGGATCCCATGCTACAAATGCAACATCGGGTGAAAACGCTCTTCTTATGACACGGCGCAGCCGCCCGCGGCTGAGTCCCGCGCGCCAAAGCCGGCGATCGACATCCCCCTGCCGCCGGACCACGACTCGCCTGAGCTCGTCGAAGTCAGCCGAGGGCGACTGTGCCACGTGGCCCCTACAAACTGGTGCGTAAGTCAGATACGATCGGCGGTTTCGACCATGGACAGGCAAAACCTTTCACAATCTCAGCGGCTCCCGTTGTCGGCCAAGGCGTTGCGGACGAAGGAGCAGCCGATCAGTTACCTGATCGCGACGGCCCTCCGCACACCGGGGCTGATCAACCTGGCGGCGGGGCTGGTCGACCCGCTCACGCTGCCGGTCAAGGAGTGCGAGGCGATCACCCACCGGATCTTCTCCGACAAGGCCCGCGGGCGGGTCGCGCTGCAATATGACACGACGCAAGGCCTCGCGGAGCTTCGGCGGGAGGCGGTACGGCACATCGAGAAGCTGGAGGGCATCCCCGCCGCGTCGATGGGGATCAGCGCGGAGAGCGTGCTCGTCACGACCGGCTCGCAGCAGGCGCTCTACCTGATCGGCGATTGCCTGGTCGATCCGGGTGACATCGTGATCGCCGCCGCCCCGAGCTATTTCGTCTACACCGGCACGCTCGACTCGCTGGGCGCGAACATTCTCACCGTCCCGATGGACGAGAACGGGATGGACGTCGAGGCGGTCGGCCGGTTGCTGGAGCGGCTTGATCGCGAGGGGCGATTGCCCCGGGTGAAGTTCATCTATTGCACGAGCTATTACCAGAACCCGACCGGCCTGACGCTCTCGGCGGAGCGAAGGCCGCGGCTGCTTGAGATCGTCACGCAGTTCAGCCGGGATCACCGCATCCTGATCCTGGAGGACGCGGCGTATCGCGAATTGCGGTATGACGGGCCGGCTCTGCGGTCGATCAAGTCGTACGACGCGGAGAACCGCTACACGGTGTCGAGCCACACGTTCAGCAAGCCGTTCGCGCCGGGGCTGAAGCTGGGGTATACCGCCGGGCCGGACGATCTGCTCCACGCGATGATGCAGCAGAAGGGGAACCACGACTTCGGCTCATCGAACGTCACGCAGCACATCGCTCTGGAGACGTTGCGCGACGGGAGCTACGACGCGCACGTCGAACTGCTTCGAAAGAGCTATAAGGTGAAGCGGGACGCGATCCTGGCGTCGCTGCTGCGGTTCATGCCGAAGGACCCCGCCATCCGCTGGACGTACCCCGGCGGCGGGCTGTACGTGTGGATGACGCTGCCCGAGCGGATCGACACATCCCGCACGGGCAAGATGTTCGGCGCCTGCGTGGACCGCGGGGTGCTCTACGTGCCGGGCGACTACTGCTTCGGCAAGGACGAGCAAGGCCGCGTCCCGCAAAACCACCTGCGGCTCAGTTTCGGGCAGGTCGCGCCGGATCAGATCGAACCGGGGATTGAACGATTGGCGGGCGTGGTGAAGGAGTTGTTGTAATTGTGATGAGCGACGCTCAGCATTTCTCCCTCGCCCGGTACGCCGGGAGAGGGTTGGGGTGAGGGTTCGCCGCGCGAGAATCCTCACTCGAGTGAGCAGGACCGCGCGGCAAACCCCCTCCCTACCCTCCCCCGGAGTACCGGGAGAGGGGAAGCCCGAGGAGCGCCTCGCATTCGGCATTCGACGATCGGCATTTGCAATGATGGGCCGCACGCTGTTTTGGTACATCTTCCGCGACCTGATGAAGATCTTCTTCATGGCCAACGGGGCGTTGGCCGGGATCATGAGCTTCGGCGGGCTGCTGCGGCCGCTCACGCACCAGGGGCTGGACGTCGGGCAGATCGGCAAGCTGCTGGGGTACTTCAACATGGCGATGTTGACGTACTCGATGCCGATCGCAGCCCTGTTCGCCACGACGGTCGTCTACGGCCGCCTTTCAGCGGACAACGAATTGACCGCCTGCCGGGCCGGAGGGCTCAGTCACCTTGCGGTGGCGTTCCCCGCGTTCGTGATGGGGGTTTTCGTGGCGCTGCTCAGCATGGTCTTCCTCTGCTTCATCGTGCCGGTGTTCACGATGAAGGCGGAGCAGACGCTCTACTCGAACATGGCGAAGCTGATCGCCGGGCGGATCCAGCGGGAGCACAAGATCGAGTTCGGCCCGGTGTCGATCTTCGCGCAGGAGGCGTACATCCCGCCGACCAGTTCGAGTGCGGGCGGGCAGCAGATGGTGGTGCTCAAGGGGCCGACGATCGAGACGATCGAGCGTCCCTACTGCAAGCGCGCCGCCGACGCGATCTTCGACCCGACCTACCACATCCCCAAGGACTTCTACACCGCCAGCGAAGCGACGATCTACATCGAGCAGCTCGACAAGGGCCAGCAGCGCGGGACGGGGAAGATGCAACTGAAGGTCCACCTGGAGGACGGCATCAAGTTCCCGCGGGAGTTTGTGGGCGCGATGCAGTTCGGCGTCGAGGAGACCTCTTACGGTCCGATTGAGCTGGACTCGCCCTTGAAGGAAGAGCCCAAGTTCATGGACGTCTGGACGCTCAAGCGGCTGTATCGGGAGCCACTGAAGGCCCAGAAGGTGAAGCAGGTGGTGGACAGCCTGGTGCAGCGCGACCGGCAGTCGCTGTTCGCCCAGAAGCTGGCGTCGGACTTGAACGACGACGGGATGACGACGTTCCGCTTCGGCCCGACCGAGACGTTCACCCTGCGCCGCGACGCGACGGCTCCTGCGGCCATCACGCAAGGGGCCGGCGACGTGATCATTCCCGCGGCGATGCCGGTGAATGACCTGACGGCGCTGGTCGCGTCGCGGTCGGCGGCGGACGCGTCGCTGGCCGCCGCGGGGCTCCCGCCGATCCCGCTGGTGCCCGTCGGCGACGCCACCGACCGGCGGCCGGTCGTGCTGCACCGCC
Source organism: Tepidisphaeraceae bacterium (assembly GCA_036495445.1). GTDB lineage: Bacteria > Planctomycetota > Phycisphaerae > Tepidisphaerales > Tepidisphaeraceae > DASXMX01. The sequence continues at coordinate 1,996 of DASXMX010000137.1, read as the reverse complement.
AGATCGAAGGCCAGTCGCCCCCGGATATCGCGGCCCGCGAGGCGCACCTGCAGGTCCGCCCCGGCACCGACCCCGACACGCTCCGCGTCCGCGTCGAGCTCTTCGACTCGGTTCGCAAGGCGGGCAACGACGTGGTGAAACAGAATAGCTGGCAGCAGCCGTTTGACGTCCCCATGCCGCCGGACGTCGCGGCAATCGGGTCACATGGCCTCGGCTATATCGACCGGCTCGCGCAGGGCAGCACGGAGCGGCAACTGGTCGGCCGCATCCTGCTGGTCCTGTCGAACCAGATCCTGGCCGAGAGCCACAGCCGCGTCTCCTTCGCGATCAGTTGCCTGGTGCTGGTGATGGTCGGGTGCGCGCTGGGCATGATGTTCCGCAGCGGCAACTTCCTCAGCGCGTTCGCCGTCAGCTTCATTCCCGCGCTGGTGACGATCACCCTGATCGTCGCCGGCCAGCGCGTCTCCGGCAGCGTCCCCGAGCCGCTGAAGGTCGACCTCGCCCATTACATCAACACGCCGCTGCAACTCGGCCTCGCCCTGATCTGGGCCGGGAACTGTGTGAACTTCGTGTTGGCGGTGGCGCTGCTGGGGAGATTGCAGAAACAGTGATTTGCGATTTTCAATTTGCGATTTGCGTCCCATGAGGATCATCGACCGCTACGTCATCGTCAGCTTCGTCCGCAACTACGTCATCAGCTTCATGGTGCTGGTGGGGATGTACGTGGTGTTGGACATGGTGTTCAACTTCAACAACCTGGTCGACTTCCACTCGAGCGCCAGCGGCGTGCAGGGCGTGCTGGGGGCACTGTACGACATCTGGGACTACTACTTCTACCAGTGCTTCCTGATCTTCGTGCATCTGTCGGGCATCATCCCGGTGGTTGCGGCGGCGTTCACGCTGATGCGGCTGAGCCGGTTCAATGAATTGACCGCGATGCTCGCGGCGGGCGTGCCGCTGCTGCGGATCGCGGCGCCGGTGATCCTCGTCGCCGTCGTCCTCAACGGGCTGCTGCTGGTCGATCAGGAACTGGTCATCCCGCAGATGATCCCCAAGCTGATCCGCGAGCACGGCGACGTCCACGCCAACAACCGCAACTACTACTTCATCGAGGCGATGCAGGACAGTAACGAGGGTCTGGTGTACGCGGCTCGGTACTTCCCCGCCCCGCCCGACGGCGGCCCGCCGCGGATGCTCGACCTGGACGTTGTCGAGCGCGAGCCGCGGCAACTGCCCGGACAGACCCGATCCTTCCTCGTCCCCGTCGCCCATTTGCAGGCGGACGAGGCGCAGTGGGACGCCGCCAAACAGCAGTGGGACCTGACCAACGGCCGTCTCGTGACCGGCATCATGGACGAGCGCGTCTCCGCGCCCCGGTCGTGTCCGGCCTACAAGAGCAACGTGACGCCCGAGGAAATCGCGCTCTATCGCAGTGGCAACTTCGTCGATCTGCTGCCGACCGCGCGGATCAATCAACTCCTGGACCGGCCCAACATGTACGGCAAGATTGACCTGCTGCGGGTGAAGAACTCGCGGATCACGCAGCCGCTGATGAACGTGATCCTGTTGCTGCTGGCGATCCCGTGCGTGCTGACCCGCGAGCCCGGCACGCTGAAGACGGCGGCGACGAAAACGCTGCTGCTGATGGGCATCGCAATGGGGACGGTCTTCCTGTTCCACTACTTCGCGGGAGCGATCCCCAATTCGATGGCCGCAACACCGACGGGCCCGAACACCTGGTCGATGCTGATGGCCTGGGCCCCGATCTTCTTTTTTGGCCCACTCAGCGTGTTTTTCTTGGACCGGGTGAAGACGTAATACGGTTGATGGTTGTGGGTTGATGGTTGTTTGTTGATCGTTGTCGCGCAACCCACAACCCACAACCCACAACAAACAACCGTCAACTCCGAATTCCATTTGCCCCGCGAGTGCGTGAATCGTAGATCATTCCTGTCAGGCGAACAGATCCCGGAGTGAACCGAAAGGGGATCAACGG
>DASXMX010000136.1:0-1978 GCA_036495445.1 Tepidisphaeraceae bacterium | reverse complement strand
CGCGACCGCGGCTCCCGCCGGAACCAAGTCGGCCAGCACGCCTGCGAAATCCTTTACCCCTTCGTCGAATTCGAGGTAGACCGGCCCATGCAGGTGATCGGCGGGCAACGCCGACTCCTGGGAGGCACCCTCGCGAAACGGCAGGAACAGATGCGGCCACGCGTCGTCGGCGAGCACGACCGCAACCGGTCGCTCGACGTACGACAGCCCCGAGTCACCCAGCGGCCAACTGGTCCCGGTGGCGTAGACCACGGCGCTGTTGCCCAGCAGGACCAACGCGTCAACGCCGCGTTCGGCCATCGCCGACCGCAGCCGAGCGCCGGTCTCGCGGCGCATGCGGTCCAGGTCGGGCGACTCGGGAATAGCCGCGGGGGTACCGGCGGCCATCGCCGTCGCGAATGTCGTCACTACAAGCCCAGAAACTTCGTGATGTTGCCGCTGACGATCTGCGCCGCGTTGGGCGGCCCGACGGCGTGGACGACGGCCGCCAGCGACTTCTCCGAATAGCCGTAGGTGCTTTCGTTGTGGGGGTAGTCGCTGGACCACATCACCCGGTCCACCCCGATCTTGTCGATCAGCTGCAAGCCCAGCGGGTCGACCATGAATGACGCGCTCATGTGGTTGTCCCAGTAGTAGCGCAAGTCATGCTGCAGCGGCCGGTTGAACATGTGCTGATACGAGGCCACCAGGTGCTCGGCGTCCTGCAGTGCCCACGGAACCCACGCGATGCCGCCTTCGAACCACCCGATCCGCAGCCCGGGGTGCTGGTCGAGGATGCCCCCGAAGATGTACTTGGAGAACGTCTCCCGGAATCCGTCGATGTTGATCATCATGCCGACGACAACGCTGTTGAACTCGCACGGGCTTTTCGGCGGGGTCTCGCCTATGTGATGCGTGACGGGAAGGCCGGAGGCTTCGATCTCGTCCCAGACCGCGCTCATGGAAGTGCTCGAGTAATCGATCGGGTTGCCGTCGTCGTCCTTCCCCGGGTTCAGCGGCATCAGAAACGTCTTGAGCCCCAACGATTTCAGCTCGTCCAGCGTCTGCCGCGTGCCTTTTGGATCCCACCAGTTGATCAGGCCGGCGCCGTAGAAGTGGCCGGCCGAGCGCTCCTGCAGTTCGGCGATGTACTCGTTGTAGATGCGGAACGCGAGCTCGCGAAGATTCTTGTCCGGGTAGTGGAAAAGCGCCAAAACCGCGTTGGGGAAGGCCAGTTCCTTCTCGACGCCGTCCTCGCGCAACTCCTGGATCCGGGCCTCGATGTTGGTGCTTGCGGCCCCGGGCAGGTCGTCATACTGCATCAACACCGCGCTGAAGTCGCCCGGCAGGAACGACTGTCCCTTGCGCCCAACTTGGTAGGCGCCGTCCTCGTACCAAATCCGCGGCGCCTTCTCCTTGAGGTCCTCCGGGAAGCGTTCGTAGAAGATGTCGGCGGCCAAGGAAATGTGGTTGTCCGCGGAGAAGACCACGGTCCCTTCCGGCAGGCCCACGTCGCTGCCCGCGGCGTGGCCACGGCGATTCTTCGGTGCGCCATAGCCTTCCGGCGGGTAGAGCGAGACGGTGCTGGTTTGAGTCATGAGGGACCCTCCATTCGGATCGACAATTTCGAGAGTAGCTACCAGGTCACGGGGAGTTCGTAGACGCCGTAGGCGAGCCGGTCGTGTTTGAAGGGGACGTCCTCGATCGGGACGGCCAGCGCCAGCGTCGGGACGCGCCGGAACAGCGTGCGGTAGACGATTTGCAACTCGGCGCGGGCGAGCTGCTGGCCCACGCACTGATGCCGGCCGTAACCGAATGCGAGGTTGCGGTCGGCCCCCGAGCGGTGCAGGTACAGCCGTTCCGGCTCGGCGAAGGCGTCCGGATCCCAGTTCGCCGGGGCCAGATCGATATGATGCCTTCGCCGGCGCGGATGACCTCCCCCGCGATGTGGATGTCTTCGACCGCGATGCGGCGCTGCCCGTTCTGGATGATGCTGAGG
>DASXMX010000135.1:0-20961 GCA_036495445.1 Tepidisphaeraceae bacterium | reverse complement strand
CGCGCCGTCCGGCAGACCGCTGATCTGCGCGATGGGGGCGTCGAACGACTGTCTCGCCGTCAGCGTCGGCAACGCCAACGGCACGGCGGACAACAACTGCCGACTCTCCAGCGATTCCAACGGTGGCGACGAGGACGATGTCTGCCGTTTGCGAGTTTCGCGCGACATGAGTGGTTCCCTCCCTCGGGGATACGCCATCAGTATGTCTAATGGCATCTGACCGGTCAATTCTTGAGCCTGCCTTCACGCGGCGCGCCGGCGGCGGCCGGGATACGGCCCATTCGCATCGTTCAGCCGGGCCGGGCGTTTCTTCCCAATTCTGACCTGGTCGGCGTAAGCGCAGCCCGGCACCACAAATGCCCGGGCGGCGCGTACAACCTCTTATCGACCTGCTTGAGGAGGTTGGGCTTGCTGAGGATTGGCCGGACAAGACGTGTATTGGTGCACCGTCGGCGGCTGTCGCCGCCGCTCTGCGTTCTGCTGTTTGCGACATTCGCGCTGACGGCCCGCGGCGCCGACTGGCCGAACTGGCGCGGGCCGGATCATAACGGGATTTCGGCGGAGTCGGACTGGCTGGACCACTGGCCGGCGGGCGGGCCGCCGGTGGCATGGAAGGCGAACGTGGGCATCGGCTTTTCGGGGTTCTGCGTTGCCGAAGGGCGGGTCTATACCGCGGGCAATGCCGATGAGACTGACACGCTGTTTTGCTTCGACGCGGCGTCCGGCAGGCCGCTGTGGAAATACTCGTATCCCGCCGAGCTGGGGGACAAGTATTTCGAGGGCGGCCCCACCGCGACAGCCGCGTGTGAAGCCGGCCGGGTGTACTTCGACAGCCGCTGGGGCGACGTCTTCTGCTTTGACGCCGTCACGGGCAAGGTCATCTGGACGACTCAGGTGCAGCGGGAGACCGGCTGCCATGTCCCCGACTGGGGCTTTGCCGGCTCGCCGCTGCTGTTCAGGAATCTGGTCGTGTTGAACGTGGGCGATGCGGGGGTCGCGCTGGACAAGGCGACGGGAAAGATCGTTTGGAAATCGGGGAAGAAGGACGCCGGTTACTCCACGCCGGTTCCGGTCCAATTTAACGGCCGGTCGATCGGCGTCTTTGCCGACGGCGCCGCGTACCTCGCAGTCGATCTCGAAACGGGCAAGGAACTGTGGCGCGTCCGCTGGCTCACCCAGGGCGGGATCAACGTCGCCGACCCGCTCGTCAGCGGCGACAAGGTCATGATCAGTTCCGGCTACGGCAAGGGCTCCGAACTGCTGAAGATGAACGCCGATGCCGAACCGACCCGGGTTTGGAAGAACCGTGAGTTCAGCACCCACATCAGCCCCGGCGTCCTCCTGGGCCATTACGTGTATGGCGACAGCGGGCAGGCCTCGGAAGGCGGCCCGCTCGTCTGCGTCGACTTCGACACGGGCGAGCAAAAGTGGGAGTATCCTCACGTCGGTTCCGGCGGCCTGACCGCCGCCGGCGGCAAGCTCATCGCCATGACCGAGCGCGGCGAGATCCTCGTCGGCCCCGCCAGCCCCGACGGGTTCCACCCCACCGCCCGCGCCCAAGTGCTCGGTGGAAAGACCTGGGCGCCGCCCGTCCTGGCAAACGGGCGCATTTACGTTCGCAACGCCGCCGGGGACATCGTGTGCCTCGACGTCAGTAAAAAGTAGAAGCCCCCGCGTGGGGCAATTGTGGTGCAGGCTTCCGAGCCTGCACGTGCAGCCTTGGAAGGCTGCACCACAATGCGGTTCCGACGGAGCCATGATCATGACCCCGACCCGTCGACAGTTCATTCAAAGCGCCGCCGCGGCCAGCGCAGTGCTGGGCGCGCCGTTCATCCTCTCGGCCCAGCAGGCCGGCCAGCGGAAATTCAAGACCGCGCTGATCGGTTGCGGCTGGTGGGGCCGGAACATCTTGCGCGAGGCGATCGAATCCAAGCGCTGCGACATCACCGCGCTGTGCGACGTGGACGAACGCGTCCTGGAACAAACCCAGGATCAGGTCAACGACCTCACGGGCTCGACGCCGAAGACGTTCAAGGATTTCCGCGAGCTGCTCGACCGGGGAAAGCCCGACATCGCGATCATCGCCACGCCCGATCACTGGCACGCGCTGCAAAGCATCGCCGCCCTGAAGGCCGGCGCTCACGTGTACGTTGAAAAGCCGACGGGTCACACTGTCAACGAAAGCCGGGCGGTGGTGAAGGCGGCGCGCGACACGGGCAAGGTGGTGCAGGTCGGCTTGCACCGCCGGGTTAGCCCGCACCACGTCAGCGCCCGCCGGTTGTTCCAGGCCGGCGACGTCGGCCAGCTCGGGATGGTCCGCTGCTTCGTGGACGCGGGAGGCGGCAAGGAAAGCCCCGCCGAGAATGCCGAGCCGCCGGAGGGCATGGACTGGGACATGTGGTGCGGCCCCGGCCCGCTCCGCCCCTACAACGGCAAGCTCCACCCCGGCGGCTGGCGCAACTTCCTCGACTACGCCAACGGCCAGCTCGGCGACTGGGGCGTCCACTGGCTCGATCAGGTGCAATGGTTCACGGGCGAAAAATACCCCAAGCGGATCTTCAGTTCGGCCGGCCGCCCGATCAAAGGCCCGCCCGTCAACGACGGCAAGCGCATGACCGGCGACGCGCCCGACCACCAGGTCGTCGTCTACGAATTCGAGCAATTCACCTGCACCTGGGAGCACCGCCAGTTCGCCGGCAACGCCACGGAGAAGCACCGGCTGGGCGTCTACTTCTACGGCACCCAGGGCATTCTCCACGTGGGCTGGCGGGACGGATGGACGTTCTATCCCACGACCGGTAACAAGACCGTCCACGAAGACGCCCAACTCGAACAACCCGACGGCCACAACATCAAGCTCCTCTGGGCCGACTTCCTGGCCGCCATCGACGAACGCCGCCGCCCCGTCGCCGACATCGAGCCCGCCCACCGCGCCTCCGCGATGGCGATGCTCGGCATGCTCTCCTGGAAGGCCGGGCGGAGCCTGACGTGGGACGGGGACAAGGAGCAGATCGTGGGTGACCCGGAAGCGAACGCGATGCTGGCGCGAGTCTATCGAAAGCCGTGGGTATATCCCGCGCTTTGAACACGAACACGACCGCGACAAAAGGTGTGTTCGATGCGGCCTTTTGCCCGCACGGCATTCTGTTGTCAAATTATTGTCCACATTTGTCGCGCGCATGAGAATACCGCCGGGCGGTCTTCCGCCACGGCGGCAATTCTTGGGCAGGGCGTCCTACGTGTGGATGAACAGGCAACCGCCCATGGCCATCCCCGACAGCAACGCCGCGTATTTCCAGAGCTTTGACATGGCTCATCTCCGGCAAAGGGTTATTCGATCTCAACCGGCGCAGAAGCAACCGCCGTGCCGCGTGCTCGTTGCCGTTGGGATCACCGCGTCGCGGCGGGAACGGTCTCGGCCACACTGGGTGCGCCGTTCGGCCACTCGATACGCTCCGTGCAACGCGTGCGACGGCGCGTGGGTAAGGTGATCGGAGTGGGAGAATTCTGTCCTGCCGGCTGCCCGGGCCGGGAAAGGAACGCCTGCCGTGGGATCCCATAAGAAGCCAATTCATCGGATCGTGGCGACCGGGCTGTTGCTGGTGGCAGCGTGCGCCGCAGCCAGCGCGGCGGGAACCGGGCAAAGCCAATGGGTTCGCATCGGCGCCGACGGCAAACTCGCGTACAAGACGACGCCGGCCGGGGACCGCATCATGGACTTCTCGTACGCCGGTTACCACGGGGGCGGTGTGGCCCTGCCCGACCTGCCGGTGGCCAGGACCGTTCGTCCGTCCGGTCAAGCCGACGATTCAGACGTGATCCAGGCCGGCATCGACGAAGTCGCCCGGCTGCCGCTCCGGAACGGATTCCGTGGCGCCGTGCTGCTGGCACCGGGAACCTTCCGCTGTTCCAGGACGATCACGATCGCCGCCAGCGGCGTCGTGCTGCGCGGCAGCGGCAGCGCCGGCGCGGAGGTCTCGACGATCCAACTGACCGGCGCCCCCCACGTGGGCATCGCGGTCCGGCTCGCCAGGGGAGCGGGCGTTGAGGGCGTGAACCCGCCGTCCGGCGAACGACTCGCTTCCCAAGTCGGTTCGGGATCACGGCGCGCGCAGACAACGATCGTCGATTCGTACGTCCCGTCCGGCGCCCGGTCCTTTCAGGTCGCCAGTGCCGCGGGCTTAGCCGCCGGCGACACGGTCCTGGTCGAACGCCCTGTCACCGAAGCCTGGATCCGCTTCATGCAGATGGATGACCTGGTTCGCGACGGCAGGCGCCAGACGTGGATCCGTCCCGGAACTCGCATTGCGGCCGAGCGGACGATCGCCGCGGTTTCCGGAAACACCGTCACGCTCGAGGTGCCGGTCTCCGATTCGTACGACGCGAAATACGTCAGCCCCGGCGCGACGCTCGTGAAGATCGACCCGGTGCCGCGCGTCAGCGAGTGCGGGGTCGAGCACCTCCGCGTGGAATGCCCGCCGCAGGCGTTCAACCACACGCAGCCGCATTTTCAGGCGCTTCGCATCGTGGGGCAGGACTGCTGGTCCCGCGACGTGGTGATGGATGAGACGATGAACAGCGTCGCGGTCACCGGGAAGCGGATCACGCTTGAGCGGCTGACGGTCAACCGCCGGGCGAAGCACCAGGGTTCTTCCAAGCCGGCGGAGTTTGCCCCCGTTGGAACGCAGGTGCTGCTCGATCGCTGCGCGGTGAACGCCGACAACGTCTGGTTTTCCGCGACGGGAAGCGGCGGCGCCGGGCCGATCGTGCTGCTCAACTGCACGTTCCACGGGAACGGCCGTGCCGAGTCGCACCAGCGGTGGTCGACCGGGATCCTGTACGACAACTGCCGCGCACCCGAAGGAGGCATCGAACTGCGCAACCGCGGCTCGATGGGATCGGGCCACGGCTGGACGATGGGCTTCGGTGTCGTCTGGAACTGCACCGCGGGCGAATACATCGTGCAGGACCCGCCCGGCACCGTGAACTGGCTGATCGGCTCCACGGGCACGAACCGGCTCGCGCCGCGGCCGTTCGGATCGGCGCCGCCGCTCCCGGCGGGCATTGTGGATTCGCCCGGCGAAGCCGTCGCGCCGCAAAGTCTCTACCTCGCCCAACTCGCCGAGCGGCTCGGCCTGGGGGCGTTGAAGAACGTCGGATATGAGTCCCCAGACCGCCTGGAGGGACGGTGAGCCGGGGACCGGGACGGTTCCGCATAAAGAACTGCTGAAGGCCGGGCGGATAATCTCGGACCGGAAGAGCCGGGACGGCGGGGAGCCCTGCGGGCGCGCTTGTTCCATGCAGCGCGACTCGGCGCGACAAAATCAGAGGGTCGCACTGGAGTTCGAGTCGCTGCGAGGTTGCGGATCCGCCCCGCCGGCGGCGGTCAGCCGGCGTCGTTGGCGACGGGGAGGCCCGGGGCGAGGGCGTTGTCGGGTTCCATTGGCCTGGCGTCGGTGAGGCGGCCGAAGCGGCGGACCTGGGGCCAGATGAGAGCGACGGCGATCACGGTGGCGATCGAGCCGAAGCCGCCCAGGACGACCGACGCGATCGCCCCGCTGACCGCGGCGCCGAACAGGCCGGCGAAGGCCCAGGCGCTGAGGCCCGACTCGAGGCCGCCGATCTCGTTGGAGGCGCCGATGAAGACGTTGTTCACCGCCGACACCCGGCCGCGCATCGTCTCGGGCGGGAGCATCTGCACGAGCGTGTGGCGGACGACCACGCTGATGTTGTCGAACGCGCCGGTCAGGAAGAGCATCGCGAACGAGAGCAGGAACGAGTGGGAGAGGCCAAAGACGATCGTCGCCAGGCCGAACCCGGTGACGGCCCAGAGCATCGTCGCGCCGGCGCGATTGAGCGGCGGCAGGTGGGCCTGCAGCATCGCCATCACGAACGCGCCCAGGGCCGGGGCGGCCTTCAGCCAGCCGAAGCCGACGGCGCCGACGTGCAGGATGTCGTTGGCGAACAGCGGCAGCAGGTAGGTCGCGCCGCCCAGCAGGACGGCGAACATGTCGAGCGTGATCGCGCCCAGGATGACCTTCGTCCGCCAGACGAATCGGACGCCGTCGGCGATGCCGGAGAGCGTCGCCCCCTTCTTCACCGGCGGAACCGGGCGTGTGGTCACAAAGAAGAGGAACGCAAAAAAGGCCAGCGAACAGCAGGCATCGATGACGTACGCGCCGGTCAGCGTGTAGTTGACGATGAACCCGCCCAGCGCCGGCCCCGCGAGGGCGGCGACCTGGAAGGCGCTGCTGTTCCAAGTCATCGCGTTGGCGAAGACCTCGTTGGGGACGATCTGCGGCACGACCGCCGACCGGGCCGGCCACCCCGCCGCTTGCGCGGTGGCGCCCAGCCCCAGCAGCAGGTACATCCACCCGACCGGCGCGCCCAGGTGCGACGCGACCGCCAGGCCGACCGAGCAGAGGAAGGCGAAGAACTGGCTGATCATCACGAGCTTGCGGCGGTCGAACCGATCGGCCAGTTGCCCTGCCGGGAGGGCCAGCAGCATGACCGGGACCGCCTGCACCCCGCCGATCAGGCCCAGTGCCAACGCCCCCTGCCCGGCCGTGCCCATCCGGTTGAAGATCTGCCACTGGATCGCGACGCTCTGCACCTGTTGGCCGATGACCGAGACGATCCACCCGAGGCTGAAGAGGCAGTAGGCGGGGTATCGGAGGGCGGCGTAGGGGTCGTGCCCGGCCGAGGCGGACCCGCCGGGTGATTCCTGCTCGAGCTGCGCCTCGGTCGGCGAGGCCGACGCGGGGCGCTGCGGGTCGGGTTGTTCAGGGGTGTCCTGCGGTGCGACGTCGTCCATCGGGGGCAGACAGATTACCGTGTCGCGATCGAAGGGCCAAGGGGGCGGGGAATGATCGAGGGTACCGTGACTGGGAGGGCGAGGCTCCTGCCGAGCCGGGGCTCGCTCGAAAGACGCGGCTCGGCAGGAGCCTCGCCCTCCCGGAATACCGTCGGCCGTACGGGGCCCAAAAACAGGCCCGCCTCCGGCGGGGTGCGCCGGAGGCGGGTGGCTTGTGAGTGAAGAGCGTTTGCGTCGGGATCAATCCCGAACGAGTCTCAGGTGTGGCCCTCGGGTTAAGCGCCTTGCAGGAGCTTGAGGGCGGCCTGAGGGGCCGCGTTGGCCTGGGACAGAACCGTGGTCGAGGCCTGCTGCAGGATCTGCTCCCGCATCAGGTTGGCCGTCTCGGCGGAGAAGTCGGTGTCGGCGATGTTGGAGTTGGCGGCCGAGATGTTCTCGTACGCCACGCCCAGGTTGCTGATCGTCGCACCGAGGGTGTACTTCTGGAACGACCCGAGCCGGCCGCGGAGCGTGCTGACCTGGTTGATCGCCTCGCTGACGATGCTCTGGGCGGTGGTCAGGTCCTTGCCGGTCAGCGCGTTGGCGCCGCCGGTGCCCAGGCTGCTGAGGTAACCGTTGGTCGCATCGCCCAGCGAACTGGTCGAGACCGACTGGATGCCGATGCTGGCGACGCCGCTGGAGTTCACCAGCGCGCCCAGCGAGAAGTTCGCCCCGCCGCCGGTGATGCCGAACGTCTTGGTCTTGCCCTTGTTCAACGCGGCGGAGAGCTGGAAGCTGACGTCGAGGTTGTTATCGCGGTAGGTGACGTTCTTCCCATCCACGGTGGCGGCAGCGCCATTGACGCTGACGACCGCGTCGGTGCCGAAGTCCTTGCCGCTGGTCCCGCCGGTGATCGAGTAGCTGGAGTTGCTGTTGACCGTCGAGACGCTGACGAACTGGCTGGAGCCGTAGTCCTTGGCCAGGAACGTGAGCGTGTTGCCATTGGCCGAGGCGGTGACGCCCGTGTCAACGGTGATGTTGTTGATCGCGGCGGCGACGGCCGAGAGCTTGGTGCTGCCGGCGAACGAGAGCTGCTGCGTGCCGACGCCGCCGGCAATCTGGAGCGTGACGGCGGAGGCCGCCAGCGCGGCGCCGGTGTGCGTGAGGGAGACCTGGCCTTGGGTGGCGCTGTTGGTCACCTGGACGACGACGGCTTCCGCCTTCCCGCCGGGCAGGTTGGCGGCGTTCACCGCAACGGTGGCAAACGCGCTGGTGCCCGCGCCGCTCAGCGTGTAGGCCAGCGACCCGTCCAGCAGGTTCTTCCCCTGGAAGTTCGTGGCATTGCTGATCCGGTTGATCGTGCTCAGGATCGAGTCCACCTGGAGCTGGTTGGCGGAGATTTCGTCGGAGCTGAGCGCGCCGCTGTTGGCCGATTGCGTGACCAGGCCCTGGAGCTGATTGAGGAGGCTGCTGACCTCGTTCAACCCGCCTTCGGCGGTACCGACCACGCTGGTCGCCTGGTTGGCGTTGCCGATGGCGGCGTTGATGCCGGTCTGCTGCGCCTGCAGCGCCTGGCTGGCGATCAGGCCGGCAGGGTCGTCGGCGCCGCTGTTGATCTTCAAACCGGTGCTGAGCCGCTGCAGGCTCGTGTTCAGGTTGGTGGTGTTGGTCTTGAACGCCTGCTGGGCGACCAGCGAGCTGATGTTCGTATTAATCGTTGCCATGGGTGTTGTCTTTCCGTGACGCGGGAGCCCGGCGTGCGGCAACGCGCCGCACGCAATCAACAATCACGGGGTCCCGAAAACCGGGCGCAAAGGTCGGGCGGATCTGCGGTCCGCGCGACTGTGCATGCGCCGTTGCAATCCCTTGAAAGGCCGATGCGAAGGACTCCGTCGTTCACACGCGCTGGGGTTAAGGGCAAGACGCGCCAGCAGCCTGCGGGCGTCGGTGAGCCGCGGGTGTCCGCGTGCCCCGACGTCCCTGATTCACATCATGCGTGGCCTCCTCACTCGCAAGCCAGACGGCCGCCGCGCGGGCCGCGGCACAACCGTCACCGCACTCATCGACGGCACTTCGGGGGGCACTTTAGATGCGATAACGGGGTGGGACGCACAACGTGTTATAGGTCAACGAGATGTGCGAGCGGCTCCGGAAGAGACTGGCCGGGCCGATCTTATCAGACCGCCAGAACCGAGGCGCAGACTGTTGGTTGGCGGGGTCGGCAGGAACCGGAAAATTCCACGGTCGCCCGTGCGGAAACGACGCCGCCCCGCGATCCGAACGGGTCGGGTCGCGGGACGGCGCGGAGGATTCAAAGGATTGGCTGCGTTTAATGCGGCAGCAGCGAGAGGACGGTTTGGGGGGTGGAGTTGGCGGTGGAGAGAACGCTAGTGCCGGCTTGCACGAGGATTTGGGCGCGGCTCAGGTTGGCCGTCTCGAGGGCGAAGTCGGTGTCGCTGATCGAGCTGTTGCTGCTGGTCACGTTGGTCAGGGCGACGTTGAGGGAGTTGATATTGGTGTCGAGGGTGTCCTTCTCGAACGCGCCGAGGCGGCCGCGGAGGTCGGCCACCTGCTGGACGGCGGCCTGGACGATCTGGCTGGCCTTGGCGGCGTTGCCCGAGACCAGCGAGGCGCTGCCGCCGGTGACGATGTCGCTGAGGTATCCGACCAGGCCGTTGCCCAGCTTGTTGGCGGCGACGGACTGGATGCCGATGCTCACCTGCTGGTTGCTGCTGACCTGCGGCCCGAGTTGGAACATGGCGCCGCCGCCGGTGATCGCGAAGCTCGTCTTGCCGGCGCCGAAAGTCTTGTCCAGGGTCATGTCGAGGTTGAGCGTGCTGGTGCTGAGCTTCAGCTCCAGCCCGTTGCCGACCACCTTCTGCCCGTTGACGGTGGCGACCGCGTCGACGCCGGTGGCGCGGCTTACGGCATTCCCCTGCAGGTCTTGCGTGTTGAACGTGCCGCTCTGGGCGCTGACGGAGACGAAGCTGTTCGACCCGTAGCCGCTCGACTGGAACATGATGCCCGAGGTGGCGGCGGACGGGTTGATCAGGCTCGCCATCACGCCGGTCGAGTCGCTGTTAGTGTTGATCGCGAACGCGATCGCCGACGCATTGGTCCCGCTGACGAACGAGAGGACCTGCGTGCCCTCGTTCCCCTGGATCTGCAGCGTGACGGACTTTGCGATCGAGCTGCCGGTGAATTCCAGCGAGCCCTGCTTGGCGCTGGTCAACACGTCGACGTTCACCGGCAGGTTGGGCTGGGTGCCGAGGTTGGCCTGGGAGATCTGCAGGGACTGGATCGCGGTCGTGCTCACGCCGCTGGTCAGGTAGTCCATGCTCCCGTCGATCAGGTGCTGGCCGTCGAATTCGGTCGTGTTGCTGATGCGGGTGATCGACTGGATGGCCGAGTCGACCTGGAGCTGGTTGGCGGCGATCTCGTCGGCGCTCATGGCGCCGGAGTTGGCGGCCTGATCGACCAGCCCGATGATCGTCTGCAGCATGGTCGAGACCTCGCCCAGCGCGCCGTCGGCGGTGGCGATGACGTTGTTCGCCTGCTGGGAGTTGCTGATCGCCTGCGTGATGCCGGACATCTCGCTCTTGAGGCCCTGGCTGGCGATCAGCCCGGCGGGGTCGTCGGCGCCGCTGTTGATCTTCAGGCCCGTCGACAGCCGCTGAAGCGACGTGCTCAAAGCGTTCTGCGCCTGGGCCAGGCCCTGCTGGGCGAAGAGGGATCGAACATTGGTGTTGATGCGAGTCATACAATCCTCCGTGATCGCTGGCGGCTGGCCGCGGCGGCGTGGCGCGCCCGGCCGCCGGGGCCCGATTCCGTGGGCCGGCTAAAAGCGGCGAGGTCCGTTCAATGCGGGGCGCCGATTCGCGAATGCCGCGATGCCTTCCTTCGGCATTCGCCATTCGCCAATCGGCGCTCCCTAAGGTTTCTGTTCCTTCGGCGGCGGCTTGGGGCCGAGCCGGCCGATCCCCGACAGGTCCTCCGGTTTCACCTGCGCCGCGGCGCGGTTCTCCCGGCGGATGGCGTCGTACACCTCCTTGCGGTGCACGCTGATTTCCTTGGGGGCGTTGATCCCCAGACGCACCTTGTCCCCGCGGATGTCCACCACGGTGACCTCGATGTCGTCCCCGATCATGATCGTCTCGTCTCTCTGGCGCGACAGCACTAGCATGCTGGCTCCTTCCTGGGTAAGGGGCCTTGGCGGCGCCACCGCGGCAAGCGACCGGGCGGGCGGGCACATTGGGGCCCGCGCGGCCCGCAGGCATGCGCGGCGGCGCAATCGTTCCTCAAAGCCCATCGGCGGAAGCGGCCGGCACCCGTGACCATCCTGGCCCGGGAGCCGTTGGACCTCCGCACTGGTGGCCCCACGGCATCCGTGCCGCGGGGCAAAGCCCGCCCACTCCGGGGCGGGTGCGCCAATGGGCCTGTGTTCACATTCTATCCCATGGGCGCGATTCGTGCGGCGAGGAAGTTCGCCCGCTAGGCCGACTTGGCCAGCGGGACTTCCACGCCGAGCCGCAGCAGCGGCTGTCGCGTCGTCCACTTCTTCTCAGTCAAAACCACCTGCTGCGCCAGGCAGTTCTGCGCGTTCACCGCGATCGGGCCCAGCAGGTTCCCGGTCAGCCACTCCCCGACCTTGTTGCAGATCACGAAGACCTGAAGGTGGGCAGGATCGGCAAGCTGTAACTCCTGCGCCAGCTCCTCACGGACCGGCACCTGGTACTCCCGGAAGAAGACGGTGGGGTCGGCGACGACGAACGCGAGGTTCGGCTCGTCCACCGACTGGAGCCAGAAGAAGCAGTTCTCGGACCCCGTCTGGACCAGGGCGTACCGGTTGAAGCTGGGGAATCCCAGCAGCCCGTGGGGAAAGGTGATGATGCGGTCGTCATCGACGTGCAGTCGGCCGAACCGCGAACTCTGGATCTGCATGCGAACTCCATTTCTACGCCGGGGGCCACGGTGAACTCCACCGCGTGCGCCGCCCGCGCCCGCCGCGGGACGTGTGCGGCCCGCGGCAACCCGCCCCGCGCGGCTCCGCCGCCGGGCTGTCGTGCTCCTGGTCCTGTCCTGCCGGCGGCCTCCGGCCGCCGCGGTCGCGCGCCACGGGCCTCCTGCCCGCGGACGATCGTCTCGCCCGTCCTTTTGCTCCGTCGCGCCGAATCTGCCGGTCCCGGCAACATTCGCTGCGCCCCACCCCGCTTGGTTGCTTCCTATTCCATTGTTCTACAGCACACTGCCACAACAGCAACGCCCGTGCCACGGCGGGCGGTCAGCTCAGGAAGTTCATCAGCGACAGGTTCATTCCCTGGGCGGCGACTTCCAGCGACGCCTGCAGCGCCGTCTGGAGCTGCGTGAACTTGGAGATCGTCGATGGCATGTCGGCGCCCTGGATCTGCGCGATCAGCGCCTGCGTCGAGGTGCTCTGCGTCTGCAAGGACGTCTGCAGGGACTGCAATTCCTGCGTCTGAGCGCCGACTTTGCCGCGCGTCGCGGTCAATTGTTGCTGGTCGTTCTGCAATGCCGCGGCGGCGCGGGTGATGCCGGCCTGGTCGTTGTTGTTCAGCGCCGTCTCCAGCGCCGACAGGTCCGCGAACAGCCCGCTCGGCGGAGTCGCGTTGACGTCCGCCCCGGTGATCACGTTCCCCCTGGCAGGCGTCGTGAGGCCCAGGTCCACCGCGGCGGTGGATGCGTTGAGGGCGGTGACCGACGGCGTACCGCCGCCGCCCGCAGTGTCGGTCAATACGATTCCGTTTCCGGTCGTGGCGAAACTGGCCGTGATGCCCACGCCGCCCGAGGCGGTGTTGATGTCATTGATCACGTCCTGCACGGTCGTGGCCCCGGCGATCGAGACGGAGAAGCTGGTGCCGTCGCTGCGGGTGATCTGGAAGTCCGCCCCGCCGTTGGACGCCGTGCCGACGCCCCGGCCGCCGTTAAGGGAGCTCAGGGCGGTCGAGGCCGAGAAGCTGCGGACGCCCAAGTCGGCGGCGGTCGTGCCGCCGTTCTCCCCGATCGTCAGCGACGTCCCCTGGATCGTGTTCAGGATGTCGATCCCGGTCCCGGCGGCGTTGACTTGAGCCCGCACGTCGGTGCCGGACGCGTTGATCTGATTGAGCAGGTCCCCCACCGTCGTGGCGGAGCTGAAGTTCAGCGTCGCCGACTTCTGCCCGTTGGTGATGATCAGCCCGTGCGTCGTGTCGATCCCGGCGCCGTCGTTCAGGGCGGAGATCGGCGTCAGCGCGGTGACGTTCGGCTGGACGCTCGTGCCGGTGACGGCGACGCCCGCCCCGGCCCCGGTCTGCTGCCCGATGCCCAGGTCGGCCGCGGCGGTGCCGCTGCCGGCGTCGGTGACGGTGATATTGTCCGCGCCGGTCGTGCTCAGGAGCAGGTGGTTGCCCTGGATCGACGCGGTGACGTTCCCGACGGCGGCGTTGTTGATGTCGTTGACGACGTCCTGGATCGTGTCGGCGTTGGACAGATCAACGCTCTTCGTTGTCGTCCCATTGCCGATCTGGATCGTACCCAGGTGGACGCCGTTGCCGCTGGCGCCGCGCAGATCGCTGATCCGCGTTGTCGGCGTGAGGGCGGGCGTCAGGTCGGCCGAGCCGTTCACCCCGTTCATTCTGCCGAAGACGCTGGTGGCGCTGATCTGGAAGTCGAGGTTCGTGTCGGTGTTGGCCGTGTTCTGCAGCACCTGCGTCGACCCAACGAACTGCACGCCGCCCGCGACCGAAACGTACGGCTGCTGGGTCGAGCGGCTCCCGCCGAAGATGTACGAGCCCTCGAACTGCGTGTTGGCGATGCTCAGCGTCTGGTTGTACAGCGAGGCGACGACCTGCGCATTGGCCTGCCGCTGGGCGGCGGTCACGTCGGATCCGACGCTCTGCGAGGCGATCGTCGTCGCCTGCGTCACGAGGCTGTTCAAGCCGTTCAGGCTCGAGTCCGCCTGATTCAACTGGCTTTGCGACTGCTGGACGTTCGCCAGGTACTGCGTCTGCAGGACGGACGTCTGCTGCAGGCCGATGATGATCGACGCATTGCCCGGGTCGTCGCTGGGATCGTTGATCCGGTTCCCCGTCGAGATCTCCTGCTGCACCTGCAGCAGTTGCTGCTGCGTGTTGTCGATCTGCCGGCTCGAGGAATCGAACCGGAGCAGGTCGCTGGCGCGGGCGAAGTTGATCGAGGTGATCGACATGGGGCTCAGGGGTAGGTCATGCTGATGATCGACTGCATGAGTTGGTTGATGACGTTGATCAGGCGGGCGGCGCCCTGATACGCCTGCTGCTGTTTCATCAGGTTGACCGCCTCTTCATCCATGCTGACGCCGCTGATCGAGTCCCGCTGCGATTGCAGCGTGTCCTGCACGGATTGGGCCGCCTGGGCGTTGGACTGCGCGGTGGCGGCCTGCGTCGCGATCCCGTTGATCATCGACTGGTAGTTGTCGTTCAGGCTCGCGCCGCCGAGGCCTGAGATCGGCTGTGAGGCAAGGCCGGCGATCGCGACGGCCGTCTGGTTGTCGCCGGGATCCCCGTTCTGGGCGGCGGCCAGCAACTGCGGTTGGGTCGAGACAACCTGGTTCACCGCAATGTTACTGGCGTCCGTGCCGGTAAAGAACGTGTTGACGCCCACCGCCGCCAGCGTGCCGCTGCTGTCCTGGCTGAAGGTGAGCTGCTGACCCGGCGTCGTCGCGGAGATCTGAAGCTGCCCGCCGTTGTCGGTCGCCTTGACGCCCGGGATGGCGTTCAGGCTTGCGGTGAGCGAATCGAGCGTCGTGTCGCCGGCGGCGCCGGTCAGGTTCACCTGCACGAGCGTGCTGGTGGATTGCCCGGTGGTCGGGTCGGTCACGTGGAGGACGAAGCTGCCGTTGGTCGGCGTGAACTTCAGCCCGGACGCGGGGTCGGCCAGCGATTTGGTCGTGTCGCTGGCGCTGTTCGTTGCGGTGACGCTCGTGAAGCCCTGGAGCCCCTGGCCGCCCGAGTAGACCTGGTTGACTTCGTAGATCAGGTTGTGGGCGAGCGAATCGACCTGGTCCACCACGCCCGTGATGCGGGCCTGCATGTCGCTGAGCCCGCCAAGCTGGCCGCTGCCGTTGATCGGCATCGTCCCGCCGTTGGACTTGAAGACGACGGTCGGGGTGGCGACGCCGTTTACGTCCGTGTTCTTGATCGCGACGCCGTTGCTGACATTCGCGGTGACCAGCGGCTGCGACCCGACGTAGACGCTCACCGACCCGTCCGGCTGCGCCTGGGTCGTGACGTTCATCAACTGGGAGAGCTGCTTGAGCGCCGCATCCCGCTGGTCGAGCAGCGCGTTGGGCGAGCCGGTGCCGCCGTTGCTGGCGGTCACGATCTGGCCGTTCAGGCTCGCGATCTGCGAGGCGAGAGTGTCGGCGGTCTTGACCGCGTCCGACAGGTCGCTCGACACGCTCGTGCCCAGGGCGGTCAGTTGCTGCCGAACGGCCGTGAACTGCTGGGCCAGGGCCTGGCCCTGCTGCAGCACGACCTGCCGCTGCCCCATGTCCTGCGGCGTGTTCGCCAGCGTCGACCAACTGTTGAAGAAGCTGGACATCGACGTGGACAGGTTGTTCGTCCCCAGCGCGTTGAACACGGACTGGACCTGCGACAGCCACTGCTGGGTCGTCTGCGCGGACTGCGTGTCGCTGATGCTGCCGCGCAGCCGGCTTTCCAGCGCGTCGTCGATCTGCCGCTTGATCGAGCTGATCTCGACGCCGGTCCCGACGAAGACGCCGGTTTGGATTTGCTGCTCGGGCCCGGGGGTCGTCTCGGTCGCTTGGCGCGTGTAGTCGGCGTTCCCCGAGTTGGAGATGTTGTTGCCAATCACCTGGATCGCCGCCTGCGAGGCGGCGAGCGCCGATTGGCCGGTGTTGAGGGCGCCGATTAGCGACATATTGGATCAATTCCGAATGCCGATTGCCGAATGCCGAATGGGAACGCCGGTGCGCCGTTTTTTGTCATTCGGCGTTCGGCACTCGGCATTCGGCATTGGCCCTACCCAACCGTCTCCATCAACCCAATTCGGCCCGAGACGCTGGGGATACCTTTCTTCGTGTAGACGCCGGCACGTTCGACGGCGCCGCAGACGATGCGGACGACGGTGTTGAGATGGCCCAGCACCGCCGACGCGACGCGGCCGGAGATCCGGGTGCGCATCGCGATCTGCTCGGCGACGTCCCGAAGTTCGGCCCGCAGCTTCAGCAGCGCGTCGGCCTTGGCCGGGAACATGCCGGCCAGCAGGCGGAGCGTCAGCTCGCCCGGCTGGTTCATCGCGCGGGCCATCTGCTGGCACAGGACCCGGCGGCGCTGCTCGATCGCGTTGATCCGCAGCCGGCAGGCCTCCTGCTGGCGGCCGGCGTCTTCCATCGCCGGCAAGTCGAACGTCTTCATCGCCGCGGCGTGGCGCTCGACTTCGGCCAGCAGCCGGCGGTGCTCGGCGACCAGTTGCCGAAGAAGGGTTTCAAGCTCGGAGAGTTGGGGTGGCATGGATGTTCCTTAACAACGAAGCCTTGTTCTGTGCCGGGCCGCCCTTCTTGCCGGCGGCCGTCTTGGCATATGCGCGCTTGGCCTCGATCTTCCGCGCGATCGCCTCGGGGAGCTTGTGGCCGGCGCCGCGGGCCATGTGTTCGGCGATGCGCTGGTCGAACAGCGGCCCGAACGCCTGCCCGCCGCGGCCGCCCTCGAATTGGTCCGAATGGAACGGGCTCTCGCGGGCCTGCTTCAGCAGTGTCCCGTAGAACGACTGGGCGACCCACTTCTGCGCCTGGCCGACGAGCTTCTCGTGCTCGCTGGGCTGCGGGCGAACGAGGCTCGTCAACGGCCGCATGCCGTGGGCGGATGGCCTGACTGAATGGTGCATCGCGCGTCTCCGACGCTGTTGTTATGTGGTGCAGGCTTCCAAGCCTGCTCTCGTTCTGGATTCCAGATTGCAGGCTTGGAAGCCTGCACCACAACGGTCACTCCATGATCAACTTCGCGTGGAGCTTGCCGGTCTTGTAAAGTTCTTTGACGATCGTGATCCGGTCATCGACTGGCACCTTGAGTTCTTCCAGTGCGTTGACCAGATCCTGCAGCTTGGCGTTCCCGCCGGTGCTGACGGTATCGAGCGCGACGACGTCGCGGTTCTTGATCACCGGGTTCTGCGGCGTCGGCACCGGGGGCGGCGCGACCGTCGTGATCGTCAGCCCCTTGTGGCTGATCACCACCGGGCTGATCTCGACGTCGCCGGTCACGATCAGCGTGCCGGTCCGCTCGTTGATCTGCACGCGCGCCTCCGACGGGATCATCGGGACCGCGAGCTGCTGGATGCGGCTGATGAACGAGTCGGGCCGCTCGCGCTCGGGCGGCGGGATGTTCACGTCCACTTCCTTCGGGTCAACCGCGTAGGCGATCGTCTCGCCGTTCTCGCTCTCGGCACCGTTAATGGTGCGGGCGATCAGGCTGGAAGTCGTCCAACTCGCGGCCGGGTCTTCGAGGATCAGTTTGAACTTGCCGTTTGAGACGTATTTCTGCTGCAGGTTGACTTCCATCACGCAGCCCCCCTTGACGAGGCCGACGGTCGGCGTGCTGGGGTCTTCGATCGTGACCGGGCCGGAGCTGAGCGCGTACACGCCGCCGTCCGGGATCGGCCCCTGCATCGGCGTGATGAACAGCCGCCCGCCCTTGAGGCTCGCCGCGTCGCCCAGGCTCATCACGTAGACGTCGACCTTGTCGCCCTGGCGAACGCCGTTCTTGGGGATCGTCACCAGCAGGCTGACGACCGCGACGTTCTGCACCTTGCTCAGTTCCGCGACGGTGGCCGGGTCGTTGAACTTGCGGAGCATCTCGACCAGCGGCTTGACCGCCGGCATGAAATCCCCGCCGTCGCCCGTCCCGTGCAGGCCATAGATCAGCCCCAGGCCGGTCAGGATGTTCGACCGCTGCCCGTCGATCCGGGTGATGTCCGCGATCTTCACCGCGCGGGCGGCGGAGTTCATCCCGAGCACGCACAGCACCGAAACTAAAAGGAGTGTCCTGCGCATCCGGCTCCGCCGCATTCGAAGTAGTTGCCAGTTGTTAGTTGCCAGCAAAGGCCCGGCTTTCCGATGGCAACCAACAACTGGCAACTGGCAACTCTGTCTTCGTCAGAACGGGTTAATCACGTCCAATAATTTGCCCAGCGAGCCGCGCTTGGTAGCCTGGCGGACGTCGCCCTTGTGGTTCTTCTGCAGTTGCAGGTCGTAGAGCTGCGTGCTGGTGATCGAGTCGTCGGCGCCAATGTCTTCGACCCGGCAGGTGCCGGTGAGGATGAACTCCTGCTCCTCCTCATCCGTCTTGATCCGCTTGCGGGCCTGGAGCACCACCGTGCCGTTGGGCTTCACGTCCACCACCTCGGCGGTGATGCGGGCGGTAAAGCTGTCGGACCGGTCTACCTCGCCCTGCCCCTGGAACGAGCGCGTGCCGCTCAGGTTGATCTCGGGCGCGATGTTCGGCTGGAGCCCCTTGACCGTCATGTGCGAGAGGTTGAGCTTCACGAAGTCGTTGACCTTCGCGTCCAGCTCCGAATCGCGGGTCATGTTGTTCGTGCCCTTGCTGGTGATCTCGCTCTGCTCGCGGACGATCACCTGCACCAGGTCGTGCACCTTCAGGGTCTTGGGCTCCGGCTCCGGGACCGCGAAGAAGCTGACCTGGGCCGGCTTGACCTGTACCTGCGACGGATCGACCCGCGTCTGGAGCTGCGCCTGGAGGAGCGACCCGTTCGTCTGCTGCATCGCCGCCGCCGACTGCTCGGCCCGGACATTGGTCGCCGGGCCGGTGAGGACGTTCTGCCGGCGGGACGACTCCCGCCGGTCGCCCGGAGGTTGCGACGTCGCCGGCGCCGTCTGCCCCAAGGCCACTCCCGCCGCCAGCACCACGCTCGCGCCGGCCACTTTGCTTCGCGCCTTCATTACAACTCCTTTGGTTCCGAACTATGCTTCCGGGTGGCATGGGCATGTACTCATGCCCGTGGAACTCGCTCGGAAATGCAACACAGAGGCCACGGAGGACACAGAGATCACAGAGGAAGAGAAAAGCAATTCATGTCTTTGTGTTTCCCTCTGTGCCCTCTGTGTGCTCTGTGCTCTCTGTGATTCCCTTCGAGCAACGCAATCGGCTTGAGTCCAGGCCCATGCTACCCCTTGAATCCCGACGGAATTCCGTGCGTTTTCCTGGCGTCGTTGGCGTTTTGGCGGTGCCGTTTCCGTTGCCACCGATTCCAGATCCCCCACCGTCATCGATCCGACCGTGCGACGTCCGCACCGGCCGGCGGGAGCGGGTCCATCGTGCCCTGTTGCGGGCCGGTGAGGACGACTTCGAAGATGTCCTTGGTGGATTCGTTCCGCACCTTGACCGCCTGCCCGAACGAGCCGGTCTCCATCGCCCGGCCGACGGTCTTCACGCGGACCGAGCCGACCGTGAGCGTGATCGTGACGAGCTGCCCCGGCTTGACCAGCGGCACCGCATCGACCAGCCGGGCGTTCATTACGGTGCCAACCTTCAAGTCACGCGACGCCTGCTGCCCGACCACCTGCGACTGCGCCAGCAGCGGGTCGGACGGAAGCTGATCCGCCAGGACCCGGCGCTGGATGACATCGTCCGGCTGGATCACCTGTCCGTACGCCAGCGGCTTGTTCAGCACGACCTCGTTCCGCCAGGCGCGGGCCGTCGCGGTGACCGTCCCCTTCTGCGACCCATTGCCGGAGAGGACGGTGACGTTCCACGACACCTCGCCCAGGTCGCGGACGCGCCGCGACTGAATGTTGAACTTGAACAGCGGCTCGGAAAGGTTGAGCAGCTTCTCGTCCGCCGGGTTGAACCTCACCTGGAGCTGATCCTTCGCCACCCCGAGCCGGACCGACAGGTCGTCGATCAGCATCCCCCGCAACGTCTTCGCCGGCGAATCGTCGGCCGCCATCGATGAAGCGACTCGGGCGCCGGCCGATGATCCGGAAACCGTCCCCGTCCCGGTTTTCGCCTCCGCAGGAGGACCGGAAACTACTTGCGTCCCCGTTTTTTCCTGCCCCGCGTCCCCGTGTCCCCGTGTCCCCGCGTCGTCATTCCCCTTCGGCTCCCTCGCCTCGGCCCAGAGGCGAAGGGCGGTGCCCTCGTCGTAGCTGGCGTCGCTGCGGGTGATGGTGCAGGAGAGCGGGCCGGCGAACTTCACGATCGCCAGGTTCATCCCGGCGTCGTGCAGCGTGTCGCGGATTTGGTCGACGGTGACCGAGCGGAACGGCGAGCCGTGGTCGATGCGGGCGATGACCAGGTCGGCCACGGGCAGGAAGACCTGGGCGTCGGAATCCGACCAGCGGCAAATTTGCTTGAGCTTCACCTCGGCGCCGAGGATGGTCGCGTCGCCGCGGAGTTCGAGCGTCGCACCGGCCGCGAACCGCGCGGTGCCGGGGACGAACTTTTCTGAAGAACCGCTGTCGCTCGAACCCGACGCGGCAGCGGCGGGGATTTCAGCGCCGTGGCAGTAGCCCCACTGCCGCAGCAACGTTTGCGTCGCCCACGCCAGCAGCACCACCGCGACGACGATCTGCATCCGCTTGCGCAGCCCGAGCGGGCGTCCGTTCCCGTACATGGCAGACTCCGTGATAGTTGCCAGTTGTTAGTCGTTGTTGTTAGTTGTTGGTTGCCCATAGGGCCGCAACTTGCAACTAACAACGAGCAACTAGCTACTCGCTCCAATTATCCTCTCCTCAGGTTCGCCACGGTCTGCAACGCCTGGTCGGCGGTCTGGATGGACTGGCTGTTCAGCTCGAACGCGCGTTGCGTTTCGATCAGCTTGACCAATTCCTTGACCGGATCGACGTTGCTCTGCTCCAGGAATCCCTGCTGAATGAGCCCGAGCCCTTGGGTGCCGGGGCCTCCATTCAGCGCGGGGCCGGAGGCGTCGGTCGGAAGGAAGATGCTCCCGCCGAGCAACTGCAGGCCCTGGGGATTGACGAACTGGGAGAGTTGCAACTGGCCCACCGTCCGTGGCGTGCCGCTGCCGGGCTGGAGGACCTGGATCGTCCCGTCCTGCCCGATCTGAATGTTGGTCGCCCCCGTGGGAATGCTGATCGGCGGCACGAGGCGATACCCCTCGCCGAGTCCCAGGATCAGCTCGTTTTTCGCGTTCACGTA
>DASXMX010000134.1:0-21103 GCA_036495445.1 Tepidisphaeraceae bacterium | reverse complement strand
CGGGATCGAGCCGGGCAAGCAGCCCCCCGATGCGCCGGGCGACCCCGCGCTCACCGCGCACTCGCTGGGCAACGGGCACGTGATTTGGGTCTCCACCACCGCCAACGACGAGTGGACCGATTTCCCGGCCCACCTCGCCTATATGCCGCTGATGCAGGAACTGCTGGCCCACTCGGTGAAGTCCGGGACATACTGGATGAACCTGGAAGTCGGCCAGCAACTGGTCGTCCCGCCGACCGTGCGGATGACCGCCGTCCCGAGCCTCCTCGATCCGAACAAGCGGCCGGTCGTGCTGGAGTCGGAGGTGGTCAACCAACCCGGCAGCCTGCCGTCGGCGACGATCTACCGAAGCAGCACGCTCAACGAGCCGGGCGTCTACTCGCTGTCGCTCGGCAATGCGACGGTGCCGATCGCCGTGAACGTGCCCGGAAGCGAGGCGGACATCCGCACGGTGCCGAACCAGCAGATCCCCCATTTCTTAGGTGACATTGATATGAACTTGGAAGGGGACCAGCCCCCGTCCGACACCGCGATTGCCCAGGCCGGCCGCGACTGGGGCTGGAACCTGATGGTGATCGTCTTCCTGCTGCTCGGCGTCGAAGCCTTCATGGCCATGCGCTTCGGCCACTGGCGACGGGTGGAAGTAAAGAGATAAGGATGGTCATTTGAAACGTCTGATCGAAATCCTGTTTGGCCTCGACAAGGGGTTCCTGACGCGCGAGGGGGCCAAGGGGCTGTCGTTTAACCCGGTCTGGCCCGGCGACCATGCCGCCGTGTGGAACACGGTGCTAGCGATCCTGGCGCTGGCGCTGATCGTCTACGTCTACCGCCGCGACGGCCGGTCGCGGCCCGCGCGCATCTTGCTCGGTTGCCTGCGGGCGCTGCTCGTCGCGTTCGTCCTGCTGCTGCTGAACCGGCCGGTGCTGGTCAACATCGACACGCGGACCGAGCCGTCGGTGCTGGCCGTGCTGATCGACGACACGGCCAGCATGAAGATCCCGGACGTGACGGGCGACAACAAAACGACCCGCCTCGACGAGGCCCGCAACCTCCTTCTCTCCTCAAGCGACGAAACGCTCCAAAAGCTGGAGCGCGTCCACACGCTGCGGTTCTACAAGTTCGACAGCAACGCGAGCCAGATCGGTCCGACGCAGCCGGTGCCGTTCAAGCGAGCCGACGAAAAGGAAAAGGCCGCCGAGGATCAGTTCAACGTGCAGCTCGGCCGGGCATTGCGCGAGCTCAAGCCCGACGGACAGAGCACGCAGGTCGTCTCATCGCTGGTGAGCGTCCTGGACGACCTGCAGGGCCAGCGCCTGGCCGGCGTGGTGGTGATGACCGACGGCCGCGAGACGCCCCGCCCGGCGGACGAGGCGCTGATCAACACGCTCAAGGAACATCACGTCAAGGTCTTCCCGGTTGCGATCGGCGGGGACCGCTCGCCCGCCAACGTCTACCTGACAAGCGTCGATCCGCTCGACGT
The DNA here is from genome assembly GCA_036495445.1 of Tepidisphaeraceae bacterium. GTDB lineage: Bacteria > Planctomycetota > Phycisphaerae > Tepidisphaerales > Tepidisphaeraceae > DASXMX01. The sequence continues at coordinate 19,623 of DASXMX010000134.1, read as the reverse complement.
CGCCTTCAAGGACGACATCGTCGCGGTCAAGGCGACGCTTGGCGCGACCGGCTTTCCGAAGGGCCATCAGGTCCGCCTCTCGCTACGGGACAAGAAGACCGGACTGCCGCTGGTCGGCGTGGACGACCGGCCGGCGGAAACCGTCGTCGACCTCACCGGCGACCGCACGCCCGTCAACGCCGAGATCCTCTTCAAGCCCAAGGACCTGGGCGTGCTGAACTTCGAGGTCGTCGCCGAACGGCAGGCCAACGAACTCGATTACTCCGACAACGTCCTGCCCGCCTCGGTCGAAGTCGTCGATTCGTCGATCAACGTCCTCTACGTCGACGGCTACCCGCGGTGGGAATACCGGTACATCAAGAACGGGATGATCCGCGACAAGACGGTGAACATCAGTTGCCTGCTGACCAGCGCCGACGTCGGGTTCATCCAGGAAGGCGACCCGCCCGTCCCGCAGGACGGCCCGGACCGGGGCAAGAAGTTCCCGGGGCCGATCACCCGGTTCCCCGAGAGCATCGAAGAGTTGATGCCGTACGACGTCGTCCTGTTCGGCGATGTCGACCCGCGGCAGTTCACCGACCGGCAACTGCAACTCGTCGCCGACTTCGTCAGCAAACGGGGCGGCGGGTTCGGGATGGTGGCCGGCCCGCGGTACGCGCCGATCGCCTACCGCAACTCGCCGCTGGAACCGGTGCTGCCGGTCAACATCAGCCGGGTGCAGCAGGACGATCCGACGCAGAGCATCACCGAGGGCTTCCGCCCGGTCCTGACGCCGGCCGGGGCCGCGTCGACGATCTACCGCTTTTTCCCCAATGCCGAGCAGAACGCGAAGTTCCTCAAGGAAGAGCTGCAGCCGATCTTCTGGTACTGCCGCGGCGCCACGCGCAAGAGCATCGCGCAGGTCTACTCCGAGCACCCGTTCGACATTGGCCCGGACGGGCAGAAGGCGCCGCTGCTGGTCGTCGGCCGCTACGGCGCGGGCCGCACGCTCTTTAGCGCGATCGACGACTCCTGGCGCTGGCGCTACTACACGGGCGAATCGGTCTTCAACACCTATTGGGTGCAGCAACTCCGCTACCTGGCCCGCGGCAAGAAGATCGGCGGGCGGGATCACGACCTGTTCCTCGACCGGCCGACCTATCAGCTCGGTGACGAGATCCGCGTCACTTATCGCGTCTACAATCCAGCGTTCCTGCAGCAACTTCCCCCGGAGATCCCCGTCCAACTGAGGCGGGACGACGGGACGGTGGTTGCCGAGCAGAAACTGCAGCGGCAGGAAGGCCAGCCCGACCTGTACGCCGCCTCGTTTGTCGCCAACCGGCAGGGCGAGTTCGTCGCGCACGTCACGTCTGCGGCGGGCGAGCGGGACAAGCGGCTGGTCGTCCTCCAGCCGCAACTGGAGATGGAAGACGTGTCGGTCAACCACCCGCTGCTCAGCCGCATCGCCCTCGAGACGCGCGGCGCCGTGCTGACGCCGCCCGATGCCCCGGCCCAGCTCGCCGCGATCCCGAGTGTCGAACGGCGGACGCCCAACCCCAGCAGCGCCCCGCTCTGGAACGGCTGGGCCCCGCTCGTCATTTTCGTGCTACTCATCACGAGCGAGTGGGTGTTACGTAAGGTGTATGGAATGTTGTAGAGGAAGGAGAGTTGCCAGTTGTTAGTTGCCAGTTGCCAGGGAAGAACCCGCTGGCAACTGGCAACGAACAACTGGCAACTTCCCCCGCAAGGAGTCGCCATGCCTCCCAGCGCATTGATGGAAGCCCTGCAGGCGATCGGCCGGAAAGTGCGGCTGTACGCCGTCGCCTTGGGGACGGGCCGGATCGTCGCGGTGGCCGTGGGGCTGTTGCTGGCCGTCGTCTTCGTCGACTGGGCGGCCCACGCGACGACGATCGCGCCCGGCGGGCTGCCGGGCCCCGCACGCCTCGCGCTCGTGCTGGCGGCGCTGGCCGCTCTGGCTTACTGCCTGATCCGCTGGATCGCGCTGCCCGCCATGCGCGAGTACGCCGCCGGCGATGTCGCCGGGTGGATTGAGGAACGGCTCCCGCAGTTCGGCGACACGCTCCGCAGCACCGTCAACTTCCTTAACGCCGACGTGCCCGGCAGCCGGGCGATGAAGGAACGCGTTGTCTCCCAGGCCGCCGAAAAGATGAGCGGCGTGGACTTGGCGAGCGTCATCGACCCCAAGCCCGTCTGGTATTCGTCCGCCGGGGCGGTGGCCTCGGTGGTCGCGCTGATCGTCCTCGCGATTGCGGTCGGGCCGGGGTTCCGCTCGATCGCCAGTTCGCGGCTGTTCAGCCCCCTGGGCGGTCAGCCCTGGCCCAAGACGGTTCAGATCGCGGTTGAAGGACCGGTGCCGCAGCGGGTGGCGGTGGGCGACCCAGTGGCGCTGCACGTCAAGCTCGCCAAGGGCGACAAGCCGGGCCGGCGGGTGATCGTCCGATACCGGTATGACAACGAGCCGTGGCAGGAACAGGTGATGGAGCGGGGCCAGGACGGCGTCTACGCCGCCAACCTCGACACGCGGCTCGAAGAGGGCAAGAACCTCGGCAGCATGCAGGTGCAGATCCAGGCGGGGGACGACGAGCACAGTTTGCAGCCGATCACGATCGTCCCGCGGCTGGACGTAACGGCCGTTCAGGCGGCGATCACCCCGCCTGCTTACGTCCGGGCGCACGAGCAGGCGAAGGTCAACCTCGCCGAGCGGCCGGCGGTGATGGCGGTCGGGTCGAACATCGACCTCGAACTGCATTTCAACAAGCCGCTCGCGTCGAACGGTGAGGTGGTGTTCACGCCGGTCAACCCGGCCGTGAAGCTCCCGCCGATCCAGTGGGATCATCCCTCTGCCAGCACCGCGATCGCGCACCTGCCGGCGACCGAATCGTTTCGGTTCACCGTCCATGCGATCGACACCGATTCGTTCCACAACATCGGTGCCGCCGAGTACGAGTTCATCGTCCGCGAGGACCAGCCGCCGACCGTTCAGATCGAAGAACCGCGGCGGAGCGAAGACCGCACAGCGGTCGCCGAGTTCCCGCTCAAGGCGGTCGCGGAAGATGATTACGGCGTCGAGGCGGCGCAACTGGTCGTCACCCGCATCGGCAACAAGCCCGCCACACAACCCGCCGCGGCGCCGGGCACCTCGGCCCAGAACAAGTGGGTGATCGACTTGGTGAGGGACAACGCCGTGGCGATCGAAGGCGCGAGCTGGCAGGAGGCCGGCGGTACGCTGGAACGCAAGCGGTTCGAGCTGGGTTACGACTGGGACTTGGCCAAGCTTCCCAACGCCAACCTCAAGCCGGGCGATGTGCTCGAGTTCTTCGTGCAGGTGAAGGACAACTTCGACCTGAACGGCAAGCAGCACGACTGGGTCCCCAGCGGCAAGCTCCGCATCAACATCATCAGCCAGGAGCAGTTCAATACCGCCGTGCAACAGGCGTTTGAGGCGGTGCACAGCCAGCTTAAGGAACTGCACCAGAGCCAGGTCCGCAACAAGACCGAGACCGAGGCGCTGCGGCAGCTTACCGAGAAGAAGTCGGCGTTCGATGACGCCGACAAGGCGCAGGCCGAACGGATCGCCGGGGAGGAGAGCAACGCCGCCTCACAGGCGATGCAGCAGTCGCAGAAGCTCGAGGCGCTGTCGCAGAAGATCAAGGAGAACAAGTCCAGCGACGGTTCGCTGCAGCAGACGGCCGACTCGGTCCAGCGGCAGTTGCAGGAGGCGGCCGAGGGGGCGATGAAAGAGGCCGCCAATAACCTCAATGACGCCCGCGAGCAGAAGGGCGACCCAAAGGCCAGCCCCACCGAGCAGCAGAAGCAGGCGTCGCAGCGGAACGCTGCCATGTCGAAGGCCTCCGACAGCGAGCAGAAGGCCGCCGACCAGATCCGCCAGGCAATGGACCGGCTCGGCAATTTCGACGGGCTCGGCGAGTTTCGCCAGAAGATCCAGGAGATCAAGGCGCACCAGGAGCGGCTCGAAGAACAATTCAACAAGGCCACGAAGGACGAACTGGGCAAGCGGCCTGAGGACCTGAGCAAGGACAAGCAGGACGAGCTGAAGAAGCTCGCCCAGGAGCAGAACGACCTCTCCAAGCAGACGCAAAACGCCTTGGAGCAGATGAGCAAGAAGGCCGACCAGATGTCCAAGGCCGACCCGAGCTCGTCCCAGGCGATGAAGCAGGCCGCCCAGACCGGCAATGAGCAGCAGGTTCCTGGCAAGCAGAGCCAGGCATCGCAGTCGATGCAGCAGAACCAGCAGGCCGACGCCCAGCAGCAGCAGAAGCAGGCCGAGATTGGCCTGGAGATGATCATCGCCAAGCTTAAGGAGGCCGAGCGGCGGAAGATGGAAGAGCTGCAGGCGAAGCTGGCCGAGGTGCAGCAGCTTGTGGCTGACCTGGTCCGCCGGCAGGCGGGCCACAACATCGACAACGTGATCCTGCAAGGTGGCGACAAGTGGGCCAAGCTCGACATGGCCGACAAGCAGCCGCTGATCGACAACGCTCAACGCGACGAGAAGAGCCCGCAGGATGCCAAGAGCGTCCGCGAGCTCGACACGTCGCAGCGCGTCACCGAGCGGAACACGCGCGACGTGGCCAAAAAGGCCGAGCAACTGCCCGACCCCGCCCCCGCGGCCAAGCTGACCGTCGCCGCCGGGCACATGGAGCGGGCGATCGTCCACCTCAACGAGGAGAAGCTGCCTGACGCCTACGACCCGCCGCAGGTCGAGGCGATGGCCGCGCTGCTCGATGCGCAGAAGGCCGTCGAGGAGGCGCTCAAGAAGGTCAACAACCAACTCAAGCAGGAGAACCGGGAGTCGATCAAGCAGGCGTACGTGAAGCTCCTGCAAGACCAGAAGAAGATCGGCAAGGACATCAAGGACATCGACGCCACGCCCAAGGACAACGGCGACCTGCCACGCCCCGTCGCGATCCGTCTCGGGCAGTTGCCGGGCGAACAGGGTGGCCTCTCCGACCGCGCCGGGAAGATCGGCGAGCAGCTCGAAAAGCTCGACAGCATCGTTTACGTCTGGGCCAACAAGGACATCGTCTCCACCATGAACACGGTGAAGGACGATCTGGCCAAGCCCGAGACCGGCGTGCCGACCCAGGCCGAGGAAACCCGCATCGAGGAACAACTTCAGGCGATGGTCGACAGCCTGGCGGTGAAGCCCCAGCAGAAGGAGTTCGCCGATCGCAACAAGGGCGGCGGGAAAGGCGGCGGGGGGAGCAACAAGGTCCGCATGCCCTCCGAAGCCGAGCTGCGGCTTCTCAAAGCCCTCCAGCATGCGGTCAACAGCAGCACCGTCAAGATCGACGCCCTGAAGGACAAGGACAAGAACAAGCTTCTGGGCCTTGGCGGGCGGCAGGGCGAATTGCGCGACCTGTTCGACAAGATGATCCAAAAGGCCACGCAGAACAAAGTGAAGCTCGGCCCCGAGCCGGATAACAAGGACCAGCTTCCCGAGGAGGCCAAGAAGGACGACGTCGAGGACCAGGAGTTCGAGAAGCAGCTCCTGCAGGACAAGGTCTCCGACGATCAGACGACCAACAGCGTGAAGCTGACCGGCGACCGGATGGCCCGCTCGCGGCAGCGGCTTGCCCTCAATAACGATCCCGGCAAGGTCACGCAGGAGATTCAGAAGCGGATCCAGCTCGACCTGGACAACCTGATCAAGCTTGCCCAGCAGCAGCAGGCGCAGATGAAGCCCGGCCAGGGCCAGCCGCAGCCGGGCGACAAGTCGAAGCAGCCCAAGCAAGGGCAGCAGCAGGGGCCCCAGCAAGTCGCCAAGGGCAATCAGCAGCACCAGGAGAAGGGCAACACCCCGGCCCAGGAATCGACCTTCGCCCAGGGCGGCCCGCCGCAGGTCGACATCAGCCAGGACATCAAGGAGCAGATGAAGCAGTGGGGCCAGCTCCACCCGCGCGACCGCGACGCCGTCCTCGAAGGCGCCAGCGAGAAGGTCAACCCCAAGTACCAGAAGATGGTTGAGGACTACTTCAAGTCCCTCAGCGAAAAGGCGGCGCAGCGATGATTATGACGAGACGCGCGGCGGGCAAATCCCCCCGTTTGCTCCCTCTCCCGGAGGGAGAGGGGACAAGAGGGCGTCCCCGCAATTTGATCTGCGTCCTCGTGCTCACGCTGACCCTGGCGTCGTCGTCCGCGCTCGCCCAATCCATCCCCGACGTCCAGGGCCCCCAAAAGCAGGACGAGTCTTCCAAGTCGATCGCCGGTCACGCGAACCAAGTCCGGGGGGACGAGATTACCCCCGAGTGCAAGGCGGCGATCGAGAAGGGGATCGCCTGGCTCGCCCAGCAGCAGTCGAATGACGGCGGCTTCGCGGGCATGCAGGGATACGGATACTCCCGCAATGTCGCCATGACGGCCCTGGCCGGCCTCGCCTTCATGGAGCACGGCGACCTGCCCGGCCGCGGGAAGTACGACAAGGAAGTCGGCCGCTGCCTCCAGTTCATCCTCGACAACTGCCAGGACTCGGGCCTCATCGCCTCCGACGCCAGCCAGGGGCCGATGTACGGGCACGGGTTCGCGACGCTGTTCCTGGGCGAGATGTACGGGATGACCGGCGACGACGCCATCAAGGAAAAGCTCGAACGCGCGGTGAAACTCATCGAGCGCACGCAGAATCCCGAGGGCGGCTGGCGGTATCAGCCCGCGCCGCTCGACGCCGACATCTCCGTCACGATTTGCCAGGTGATGGCCCTTCGCAGCGCCCGCGAGGCGGGCATTCACGTCTCGTCCGAAGTGGTGAACAAGGCCGTCCAGTACGTGCTGAAGTGCCAGAACCCCGACGGCGGCTTCAGCTACATGGCCGGGCAGGGCGGGTTCGGCGGGTCCGGGTTCCCGCGCTCCGCCGCCGGCTGCTGCGCCCTCTACTACGCGGGCGTCTTCGAGGGGAACAACCTCAGGAAAGGCCTCGAATACGTGAAGCGGTTCACGCCCGGCCAGGGAAGCAACCCCCGCGCCGAAGGCCACTACTTCTACGGCTACTACTACGCCACCCAGGCCATGTTCCTCGCCGGCGGCGAATACTGGTCCACGTTCTATCCCGCCATCCGCGACGAGCTGATCCGCAGCCAGCAGGGCGACCACTGGCAGGGCGACTTCTCCGAGGACTACGCCACCTCGATGGCCCTGATCATCCTCCAGATGCCCAACCGCTACCTCCCCGTCTTCGACGCCAGCACCGGCGGCGGACGGTAGCCCGCGAGGCGACACGAAAATCCTGGTGCGCGCCGCCGCCGCGCGGCCGCAACTTTTCGCCCCGGCCCGTGTGATTCCTCTTGTGAGAGGGGGAGCCACGCGGGCCGGAGCGTTTCAGTTCTTCGGTCCGCCGCCCCGGTGCCTCCGCCGGAAGCGGAAAGGAGTTCCAATGCGGTCGAGGACTGCCCTTCGCGGCTGTTTGATCGTGATTACTGCATTGATCCTATATCCAGCGGGGGTCGCCTTCGCGCAAGCGGCTCCGCTCGCGCAGGCGGGGGCCGAACTCGAATCGCAGTTGAAGGATTCGGCGTCGAAGGGCCTCCGCTGGCTCGCGGCTCAGCAGAACGAGCGCGGGCGGTTCGTCGACGCGAACGCCACCGTGAAGGAAGACGTCGCGCTCACCGCGCTGTCGGGCCTGGCGATGCTTGCCTCGGGCAGCGAGCCGGGCAAGGGCGAGTACGGGAAGCCGTTACAGGCGGTGGTGGCGGCGGTCCTCGCGTCGCAACAGCCTTCGGGGCTGTTCGTGCAGGGTAAGGCGGCCGGACCGATGTACGGCCACGGGTACGCCACGCTGTTTCTGGCCGAGGCCCAGCGGAAGCACCCGGACGGCGCGGTCCGCAAGGCATTGGAGAAATCCGTCGCGCTGCTCGGTGAATCCCAGAATAATGAGGGCGGCTGGCGTTACCAGCCCAAGCCGCTTGATGCGGACGTGTCGGTCACCGCCTGCGAGTTGAACGCGCTGCTGGCCGCCCGCGCCGCCGGTATTGCGGTGGACGACAAACTGGTCGCCAATGCGGTCGCCTACATCCGCCGGTGCCAGAACCCGGACGGCGGGTTCAGCTACATGGCCGGCCAGGGCGTGAACAGCGGCTTCCCGCGCTCGGCGGCGGGCGTCGCCGTGCTCATTCACGGCGGGGCCGTTCCGGCTGCCGACGCCGAGCTGCGCCGCGGGATCCAATATCTCACCCGCACGCTCGGTGCGGCCGTGCCCAAGGAGGGCCATTACTTCTACGGCCGCTACTACGCCAGCCAGTGGCTGAGCGCCGATCCCGCCGCCTCCCGTGAGCGGCGGGACGCGCTGGCTCGGGAACTTCTCGACGCGCAGCAGCGCGATGGCTCCTGGAAGGAGGACTCCTTCAGCCCCGTCTACTCGACGGCCAGCGCGTTAATCATCCTGCAAGCGCCGCAGAAACAACTATGGATCTTCGGTGCCGCGCACTGAGAATCCGCCACGAAATGGGGATCAGGATCGTCCCAGCGTCTGACTCACCACTTCCTCTACCGCGGCGACGCGCGCGTCGGCGGCCACGCGCGTCGGCGCCTCGGCGATGATCCGCATGATCGGTTCGGTGTTGCTCGGGCGGGCGTGGACCCAGGAGTCCGCCCAGTCGATGCGGATGCCATCCTGCGTGTCGATCCGCTCTTGGGCGAAGTGCGCCTTCACCGCCTCCACGGCCCGCTCGGCGTCGTCGCGGCGGCACTCGAACTTTGTCTTCACGATCTGGTACCGCGGCAATTCCTCAACCAACTGGCTGATCGTCTTCCCGGTCGCGGTCATCAGTTGCAGGATGTAGGCGATGCCGACGAGGCTGTCGCGGCCGGGGACGATTCGGGGGTCGATCACGCCGCCGTTGCCTTCGCCGCCGATGATGGCGCCGCTGGAGAGCATCGCCTGGACGACGTTCGCTTCGCCGACCGCCGTGCGGATGACGCGGCCATCGTACTTGGCGGCGATGTCGTCGAGCATCCGGCTGCTGGAGAGGTTCGCCACCGCGACGGCGCCCTTCTTCTTCGAGAGGATCAGCCGCGCGGCCAGGGCGAGGGAGTATTCCTCGCCGATGTAGACGCCGTTCTCGTCGACGATCGCCAGGCGGTCGGCGTCGGGATCCTGGGCGAAGCCGACGTGCGCCTTCTGTCGTCGGACTTCCTCGGCCAGGCCGGTCAGGTTCTTCTCGGCAGGCTCGGGCTCGTGGGCGAATTGGCCGTTGGGCACGCCGTTCAGGTGGATGAGCTGGCATCCCAGCTTGTTGAGCAGCGTAGCGGTCGCCACGCACCCGGCTCCGTTCACGCTGTCGAGCACGATTTTGAACCGCTTGGATGAGATTCCCAAGGTGTCCACGTGCTCGAGCACCCGCTTCACGTGCAGCGCGTGCGTCTCGCTGTTGCGTTGCGGCGGGATGAGCTGCTCGACAGGTGCGAGGCGCGTGCGGTCCACGTCGTAGAGATTGCGGATGGCCGCCGCGTCTTGCGGCGGGGGGGCGACGGCTTCGCGGTTGAGAAACTTCAGCCCGTTCCACTGGATCGGGTTGTGCGACGCCGTTGCGATGATCCCCGCGTCGGCGCCCAGGTGTTTGACCATCATTGCCACGCCGGGCGTCGTGACGACGTCCAGGTTGATCAATTCAATCCCGGAAGCGATCAGCGCTGCTGCGGCGGCGTCTTGCACCCAATACCCGCTCGGACGCGAATCGCGGCCGAAGACGACGCGAAATGCCCGGCCGTTGGCCGGCGGCGGGCCCTCGTGCAGCCACGCCGCGAACGCGCAGGCCATCCGGGTCACCACGGCGGGAGTCAGCGTGCCCCCGATCGTGCCGCGCATCCCTGAGACGCCGATCATCAGTGCTTCCATGGGTGGCTCTTTCGTTCGCGTTTCGCGTCCCGCGCGTTGAATCGGGTGGACCTGCGGTCCGACCGCTACGCGGGGCGGGCCAACATTATTGGTTTGCCCGGGGCGGTCGCAAGACTATAGTCCTGTTACGATGACTTCCCCGACACGGGTCCGCCGCTGTACCTGCTGACTCTCCCTGCCGTCACCGTGAACCGCCCCGTTTTCCTCCCGACGCCTTCCGCCCTACTGTTTGTCCTATGGAGCGCAACGAACTGAACCATCGGCTGCCGCGCGTGGTGAACGCGATCGTCGAGAATGTAATCGCCGAGCCGCGGATGCAGCACTTAAACCGGGTCCTGCTCCCGGACCGCGAGGCGATCATCGAATCGGTCGGCCTGCTCCGGCAGATCTGCTTTCCCGGCTATTTCGGCAAGCGCGGGCTGACGACCGAGAATCTGCCCTTCCGCATGGGCGAACTGGTCATCGAAGTCTCCGACCTGCTCTTCGAGCAGGTGCGGCTCTGCCTGCGCTACCGCGACCAGTTGCCCGGCGAAGACAGCCGCGGCAAGCAATGCAAGGAATGCGACGAGGAGGCGGCGGCCTGCGTCGCGAAATTCCTCGATCGGATCCCGGCCATCCGCGAACTGCTGACGACGGACGTGCAAGCCGCCTTCGACGGAGATCCCGCGGCCCAGAGCACCGACGAGACGATCTTTTGCTACCCGGGCCTGTTTGCGATCTTCGTCCAGCGGGTCGCCCACGCGTTTTACCAGATGCAGGTGCCGCTGCTGCCCCGGATCATGACTGAACACGCCCACGGGATCACTGGGATCGACATCCACCCCGGGGCCAAGCTCGGCCGGGGATTGCTGATCGACCACGGCACCGGCGTCGTCGTCGGTGAGACGACGGAGATTGGCAACAACGTCAAGATCTATCAAGGCGTGACGCTAGGCGCGCTCGCCCCCGCGTTCGGGCAGCGTCTCCGCGGTCAAAAGCGGCATCCCACGATCGAAGACGAGGTTACAATCTATGCCGGGGCGACGATCCTGGGGGGGGACACTGTCATCGGAAAAGGGGCGTTGATCGGCGGCAACGTGTTCATCACGTCAAGCGTCCCGCCGTTGAACCAGGTCACCGCCGATCCGCCTAACCTGAAATATCGCGATCGCCGGCCGCGGCGCGGCCGAATGGACGACGTGCTCGATTTTCAGATTTGAAACGGGTGGTCGCCTGGCGATGGCCGGATGATGCGTTTTGGCAACATCCGGAATAATCGGACCTCCGGCCAGATCGATCGCACAGCGAAGCGCTACTCAATTGCCGACGTGCTCCCCCTTGTGGTGCACGCCTTTCGAGCCTGCACATGCAGCCCAGAAGGGCTGCATCACGACCCAGGTAACAACGACCCCGCTCCGGGTTCCCCATGGCACCGGCTTTGATCCTGTTTCGGCGTGGTACGACTCACGATTTTTCTGCTGGGCCTTATTGCCGTAGGTTGTGCAACCACTCCGCAGGCGCCTCCTGCCGCAAAGGGTGTTTCGGAGCCGGATTACGGCGACGCCTCCGCCGCAGCGTTGGCGGTGGACCCGCCGTTGACGGCCAACGCCTTGCACCCCGAGCTTGCCCGCGCGCCGCGCCAGGCCGCCGCATACCTCGGGTATCAGGATTCGACGGTCGAGTTCTACACCGCCTACACCGACAATCTGGAATCCAGCCCCTGGGGCGACGCCTACGCCAGGGAAGCGGTCACTGTGAAGTCGAATACCCGCTACCGCTAGCAGAACCCCGCAACTCCCCTTGTGAGGGCGAACACAATTGCTGAATTTGGTGGTTGAAATTCTCCGCCCGCGTGGTCATATTTAATAAGTCTGTTTCCCGTCGCGTCTTAACGCCGATCGAGGAAAGAATATGGCTACGATCACCAAGAAGGAACTGATTGACCGGATCGCCGATAACTCCGGCAATCGTCGCGTGCAGGTGAAGCGCGTCGTCCAGCAGTTTTTGGATGAGATCGTCAACGAACTGGGAAAGGGGAACCGCCTGGAGTTCCGCGACTTCGGCGTGTTCGAAACCAAGGTGCGCAAGGCGCGCAAGGCCCAGAACCCCAAGACGCTGGAGCCGGTTGCAGTCCCCGAGAAGCGCACCGTCAAGTTCAAGGTGGGGCGGCTGATGAAGCAACGCCTCGGCGAACTGACCGGCGCCGCCGTCGATGACGAAGCCGGCGACGTCGAGGAAATGAACGAGTCGGCCGCGGAGGAGGAAGACGAATCCGAGGCCACTCACCAGCAACCCCAGCATGGGCACGGGACTTAAGCGTTTCATGTCGTTCGTCGAGAGCCAATCCGGGTGGCACGGACATGTACTCGTGTCCGTGGCTCAACCCTTCGCGAACCACCACGGACAAGCGTACTTGTCCGTGCCACCCGAAAGGGTGTCTAAAATCACCTGATGACTTCTTCCCAGTGGGACGATGCCGCCCGCGAGGTTCTGACATCGCTCCATCACGCCCACCTGCATCGCAGCCGACGCGTAATCACCCCGGTCGACCCGGTCCACGTCGATTGGAACGGCCGGCGGCTCGTCAACTTCGCTTCCAACAACTATTTGGGACTCACGCATCACCCCCGCGTGGTCGAGGCGGTCGAGCAGGCGGCCCGTGAATTCGGGGCCGGCAGCGGCGCGGCCCCTATCATGACCGGGTACACCCCGACCCACGGGTTCGCAGAGCAACGCATTGCCCAATGGAAGGGATCCCAAACATCCGTCCTGCTCCCCAGCGGCTACCAGGCCAATCACGCGGCGGTCCAGGCCTTCGCCGCCGTGGCGGAGAAGGGTTCACGCCCGATTCGTTTCCTGCTTGATAAGCTGTGTCACGCCTCGCTGATCGACGCCGTTCGCGGCACGCAGAAGCCGTTTCGGGTCTTTCCCCACAACGGGTTGCAGAAGCTTCAGCGATTGCTCGACGAGGCGGATGAGAACGAGATCCAGGTCGTCGTTTCGGAATCGATCTTCAGCATGGATGGGGATGCCGCGGACTTGGCGGGTCTGGCGAAGTTGAAGGAATCCCACCCCTTCGTGCTGATGCTCGATGAGGCCCACGGCACCGGCGCCTACGGCCCGGGCGGGAGCGGTTTGGCCGCGGAACTCGGATTGAGGTCGGCCGTCGATGTGACCGTCCTCACGCTCTCCAAGTCGATCGGCTGTGGCGGGGGAGCCGTGTGCGGCTCGACCGCATTCTGCGAATCCCTGGTGAACCTGGCCCGCGCCTACATCTACTCGACGAGCGTGCCCCCCATGATCGCCGCCGCTGCAACCGCGGCGATCGACGTCATGGAACGTGAACCGGAACGTCAGCAGCGAGTGCGACGTCTGGCCAGCCGGGTACGAGCCGATCTGCGATCGGCGGGGCTCGACCTTCCACTTGGTGATTCGCCCATCATCCCGATCCTCCTGGGCTCCGAGTCGGCCGCCCTTCAGGCGGCCGACGAACTGGCGGATCAGGGGATGCTGTCGCTGGCGGTCCGCCCGCCGACGGTCCCGCGTGGGACCAGCCGGCTGCGCGTCACGCTTTCAAGCCAACACTCGGATGAAGAAGTCCAACAACTGACCCATGCCCTGCGGCGCCTGCGCGACTCGACGTGATGCCTGGAGCCGTCGGCGAAGCGAAAGCTCAGGCATGCGGCCGTTGCGAATTAATGAGATGAGGCACTTGTGGCGGCCGCAGTGCGGCGGGCCGGTTCGCGAACTGATCGACAAAGCTCAGTGTTCGCGAGACCAGGTCGGCCGGCGGGTCGCCCGCCGGCATCATTTCCAGAAGCTGCAGCAGGCGTTGCGCCTGTCCGATGCGTTGGCCCAGCGCCGGATCGGCCGACGCATAGACGGTGTGCCCCTTGCCATTCCCGTTGCCGCCATTCCCCGCGGCGGCCCGTGCGCTGCGATCGAGGAGCAGATCTATCGCACGACGGTCTTCCTTGCTGAGTGTAAGGTCGTTCATACCAGTCTGTCCCGTAAAACCTGGCGGCCGACACCATGCCGACAACCCTAGCCTCGCTCCCCGGGCACTCGTCTACCATAGACGCGTGCACGTTTAAGTGACCGGCAATCCACGCACGCACGACAGGATCGTTTGACGTGACCTACCCGGCCTCTATTACTGCCTACGCCGTGGACTTTTTCTGGTTCATCGCCTTCCAGCGGTCCGCGAAATGTGCCACTGCCGCGTGAAGTCGCGATTTCACCGTCCCCAGCGGGATGTCGAGGATCTCACTGATCTGCTTGTACGGGAATTGATGAAAGTAGGAAAGCAGCAAAATCTCACGCAAATGTTCCGGCATGCTGGTGACCGTATCATGCACCAGTTGCTGAAGTTCCCGCCTTTCCATCGGCTCGCTTGGCATGTCGGCGGTGCTCTGCATGAGGTCGATGAACTCCCCGCTCTCGTTGTCGCCGGGGCTGATCGAGGCCTGCAGTGGGTTGGTCGGCCGGCGGGCTTGCGAGCGGATCAGGTCGCGGGCCTTGTTGGCCGCGATCGTAAACAGCCACGGCCGGAACCGGCGCTGCGGGTCGAACTGCTCGGCCGACTGGTGAACCTGCAGGAACGTCTCCTGGAAAATGTCCTCGGCCGAGGCGCGGTTGCCCAGGAAGCGGACCAGGAAATGGTAGAGTTCGCGCTGGTAACGGCTTACGAGCTGCGCGAAGGCCGACTTGTCCCCGTTGCGGTAATCGGCCAGAAGCTGTTCATCGGACGGCTCGCCCGCGCCGCGGCCGCCCCCGCCACCACCGCGCGCGCCGTCTGCGCCATGACTGTCGTGAACGCCCGGGAGCATCGCAGCCCCTCCGTCCTGACCGTTCGCCGGCTCGTTGGTTGGACGAGCGTGAGAGTTAAACGGCGAAGCGCTCATTGCATACCTCCAGCAGACCAGCTATCGTCCCACCCGTCAAGACAGAATCGCACGACAACAGAAAACCCACCTCGACGGCCGCCGCGACCCAACCGGGACGTGGCCGACGACGTAACAAATCTTATGCCCGCTTCCCCCGACAGTCCGATGCGCCTCCAATTTTTCGGCCAGGATGCCGCATCTTTCGATGCCGCCGTAACCTCATGGGGCTGGCCCCGCTTTCGCGGCGGACAGGTCCGCGAATGGGCCTATCGCAAGGCCGTCATTGACCCATCCGCGATGACCAATCTCTCCTTGCGCGACCGCGAAACGCTGGCGGAGCGGGTCGATTTTTGCACGTCGCAGGTCGCCGCCAACCAACTCAGCTCGGACGGCACCCGCAAGCTCCTGTTGACCTGGCCCGGCAGCGCCGCCACCGCCGAGACGGTCATGATCCCCGACGCCGACCGGCGCACCGCCTGCGTCAGTTCGCAGGTCGGTTGCCCCGTCGGCTGCAAGTTCTGCGCGAGCGGGATCAACGGCGCCAAGGGCAACCTCACCGCCGCCCAGATCGTCGAGCAGATCGGCCGCCTCAACCTCACGCTCGCCCCGGCCGGCGAGCGGATCACCAACATCGTCTTCATGGGCATGGGCGAGCCGCTGGCCAACTACGCCAATGTGATGCGGGTCGTCCGCATCCTGCACGACCCCGGCTGTTTCAACATCGGCGCCCGCCGGATCACGATCAGCACCGTCGGCGTCCCCGCGAAGATGCGCGAGCTGGCAAGGGAAGAACTCCCAATCAATCTCGCGATCTCCCTCCACGCCCCCAACGAGCCGCTCCGCAAGCAGCTCATCCCGTGGGCCGAGCATTTCGCGCTCGACGAGATCCTCGACGCCGCCCGCTACTACTTCGACCAGACCGGCCGCGAGGTGACGCTCGAGTACATCCTCCTCTCCGGCGTAAACGACCAGCCGCAACACGCCCGCGAGCTGTCGCGCCTCTGCAAGACGCTCCGCGCCAACGTCAACCTGATCCGCTACAACGAAGTCGCCGGCCTCCCATTCGCCCGCCCCAAGGCCGACGACGTGGTGAGCTTCCAGGAAATCCTCCGCCACAACGGCGTCAATGCCCACGTCCGCAAGTCCCGCGGCCGCGACATCGACGCCGCCTGCGGCCAACTCCGCCGAAAGCAATTCCAGCCCGAAACACCTGCCAACTCCGCCGACAGCGCGTTCCTCCCCGTTATTCCGTAGCCGGCGATTCGCTTTTGCAAGGCAGTTCCGCTTCCTCTTCGGGGGCGGTGAGCCGAACGTGTTGCCGCGATAGGGGCGGGGGAATAGACTTCCGGTGACATGGCCGAGGCGGCGCGCATCCTTTCGAACATTCCGAAGGTCCGGATTCCCAATCGGGAGGCGATGCCGTACGAGCCGGTGTGCGCGATCTTCCGGCGATACTTGCACGAGCAGAAGCTGAAGTTCACGCCGGAGCGGGCAATGATCCTCGATGCCGTCCTCCGGCAGACGGGGTTGTTCGAAGCGGAGCGGCTGGTTTCAGACCTCAAGGACCTCGGTCACCGCGTCAGCCGGGCGACGGCTTATCGCACGCTGAGCCATTTGCAGGACGCGGGCATCCTGAAGCAGGTCTTCTTCGACAACAAGCAGTCGTATTACGAGGTGATCGCCGGGCGGCAGACGTACGACTACCTGATCTGCATCGAGACCGGGAAGGTGATCGAGTTCAACAGCGAGAAGCTCCGCAAGCTGCGCGACGAGATCTGCCAGGAACACGGCTTTACGCCGCTGTCACATCAGTTTCAGATCTTCGGCTGGAGCCGCGAGGCGCAGAAGGGGCCGGGCAAGGACGTGCCGCGTTAGCACATTGCGATAAACGTGGCCAGGGCCAGCAGGGCGATCCTGATCTTCTTGTGCCAAAAGAGGCGGTTGGTGAGGTGGTGCATCGCTTGGTGCGTCATGCCCCGCTCGTAACAACTGCCATGCCACAGCTCGCTTAGGACTGTCCGAGCGGTATTTCTCGCCCCAGTTAAGCGTTATGGGAATTACAGGGGCGGGCCGGATATGCAGGATGATGCGATTTTGCATCAACTTGGCCCGCCGTTCGCACCCCCGTGTTGCGTTGAGACAACGGAATGACGAGGCGTTCATTTTTATTGACGGCTTTGCCGATTGTTAAGACGTGACGCAAAATAACGGTGTCGAAAATTTTGGGGCGGTTTCCTTTCATGCGGCGATGTGCATATAACTTTGAGAAAAATGCCCATGCCGCACAACCTTGTGATACGGCGTTCGTACTACCAAGGAGTGCGGTAAAGGAACCGATTCACGTTGTAGCAGAGCAGACTTACAAAGGATTTATGCCGTGACCCCAGTACGCGAACCAGCCTCGTCTCGTCACCTGTTGGACAGCCTCCGCAAGGTCGTGCCGTTTTCGCAAGGAATTCTCATCAGCACGATGCCCCGCGGCGGACTGCAGATCGCTCAGCAATCGAATTTGTTGGAATCGGTGGTGAAGAACTACAACCGCTCCGTTCATGCGGAGGACCGGGCCGCGTGGCGGGCCATGAGCGAACGGGAGCCGGTCCGCCCGCAAAGCTGTTGGGAGCCGCGAGACTTGGAGGGCAGCATCTACTATCGCGAGTTGTTGCTTCCTCTCGGATTGCGGCATGTTGTCGTGCTCCCTGTCGCCAGCCCGATTCTCGACGGATATCCGGGCGCGGTGTACGTCGGTCGCACGGCCGATGAGGCCGACTTCAAGCAGTCGGAAATCGACCAGCTCATGAACGTCGTGCGGCAATTTGATGAAAAGGCGGAGGCGGGTCGTGAGGCCCGGCGGCAGCAGGTCGTGAATGCCGACTCCCCCATGCACGAGCGGCCGCCAGTGTCGTTGGTCATCGTCGACCGTCAGCATGAGCCGCGGCTCCTGGGCACCGAGTGGGCTGGGCTCGACAACGCGCTGCGGCAGCAGATGGTCGACCAGGCCCGCCGACGGATGCAGCACCTGAACGGCGACGGGCAGGAAATGGACCGCGTCCAGCTCCCCGACGCGCACGGCGACGTCTGGACCTTCCGCGTCGCGACGTACAAGAGCTACCCGGCCCTGGGCGAAGGGTCGTACAGCTTCTTCTGCCTGACCCCGACCTGTGCCGACTGGGGCAACGTCAAGCCGGCCGACTTCGCGGCCGACCCGGAGCTGAGCCGGCTCATCCCGGCCCTCAAGTTCATGCAGCAGGAGTTCCACCGCGGGCCGACCCTGGTGGAGATCGCCAAGCAGGTGGAACTGAGCCCGTTCCACTTCCACCGCCGGTTCACCGAGCTGCTGGGCCTCACGCCCAAGCAGTACCTGCTCGAATGCCAGATCCACGAGGCCAAGACGCAGCTTTTGGCCCGCACGAAGGACCTGGCGGTGATCGCCCGCGACTGCGGGTTCGCCCACCAGAGCCACTTCACCAGCCGTTTCAAGCAGGCCACCGGCCTGACCCCGACGCGCTGGCGCCGGATGATGACCGAACGCGAAAAAGCCGTCGCAGGGTAACCCGCGGGGTTTAAGACGTACTTGCAGAACAGCCGCGACCTTTTCGGGTCGCGGCTGTTTTTGTTGGCGGCCATTCTTTGTCTTGCCTTTCCTTCGCGGCTTCGCGCCTGCGCGGTTCAAATGCATTTTTCGAGCGGCGCGTGACTTTCAAAACCAGCGAAACGGGTGGAAGGGGAACCGCGGGGCGGTAGAGTTTGGCATGGACGTGGATACGGGTCGCCGAACATCGTCGCCGCCGGTGAGGGTTGGGAGCGTCAGTTTCCTGAACGCCAAGCCGTTGATCTTTGGACTGGAAGAAGCGGAGGGGATCGAGCTTCACCTCGATGTGCCCTCACGCCTGCTCTGCGGGCTTCAAGAGGAGCGGTTCGATGTCGGGCTGCTCCCGGTGATCGACTACCAGCGGATGCCGGGCCTGCGCTTGCTGACCAGCGGCGGGATCGGGTCGAACGGGCGAACGATGACCGTCCGCATCTTCAGCCCCGTGCCGATCGAGCGCATCACAACGCTCGCGTGCGATACCGACAGCCACACGTCGGTGGCACTGGCGCGGGTGATCTTGGCCGAGCGCTTTGGCATCCGGCCCGAGTTCGTGCCGCTGGACGGGGCGCCGGTCGATCCCGGCGCCGCGCGACTGCTCATCGGCGACAAAGTCGTCTGCGAAGAGCCGGCGGGGCTCGTCCACCAACTCGACCTGGGCGAAGCGTGGAAGCAGCAGACGGGGCTGCCGTTCGTGTTCGCGGCGTGGATGGCGCGGGAGGGTGTGCCACTCGGCGATCTGCCCGCACGGCTGGAGCAGGCCAAGCGCGAAGGTCGGGCCCAGATCGAGTCGATCATCGAGCGCTTCGCGATTCCGCGCGGCTGGCCGGCGCCGATCGCGCGGGAGTATCTCACCGAGCGGTTGCAATACGACATCGGGCCCGAGCATCTGGAAGCGATTCGTCTGTTCCACCGACTGGCGCACCGGTATGGGCTCATCCCCGAATCCCCGCGCGCGCTGGACGTTGTCGACTCCGCCTCCCGCGTGTAGCCGGCAGGCATGCCTGCCGGCAGCACTTGACGCTCATGATCCGGTGGTATCACGCGATCTTCACCACGTATGGGTTCTGGTTGCCCAATGATCCGCGAGGGTCATGGTCCACGTTCGTCGGGTCGTGGGAGCTGTTTAAGTTCGGGCCGCCGACGAAGACGAACGAGCGGAGATCCCTCGCCCACGATCCGCACGATGCGAATTCCCGTCGCGAGGCGAAGCAGGCCTTGAAGTACCCGCCCGTACGATTCGACGCGACGCAGCGGGAGTGCATCGCCGCGGGGATCGAACGGGCCTGTGAGGAAAGCGCGATTCATCTGCTGGCGCCGACCATCGG
>DASXMX010000133.1:0-4061 GCA_036495445.1 Tepidisphaeraceae bacterium | reverse complement strand
CTCGGCTACGCGCGGGTCCTGCGGGTCGGTCTTGCGCAACTCGAACGTGAGCCGCCCGGCATCGCTGAGCGCCGACTCGGCGAACTCGCGATGCACGCCGGCGTTCTCGACCGCGTACTTGAGGTACGCCTGCGCCGCCTCGACCTTGTTCCCCAATGCCTCCAGCAGCACCGGGATGAGCCGGGCGGCGTCGTTCTTCATCGGGGCGGTGAGATTCTCGGATGCGGGACGAACGGCTTCCTCGCGGGCCGCGTCCAGGCCGCGGCGCAGGACGGTCTGGTCCATCGCCGAGCCGGCGGGCTTGTTCGCCTCGTTGTAGGCCTTGGCCATGAGCCCCTGCAGCAGCAGCGGGTCCATGTTCTTGACCGGTGCGTCCGCCGGCATCCGCTCGACCAGTTGCTGGTAGATCGTGCCCCGAAGGTCGGGCCGGTCGTGGCTGAGCTTCAGCAGCACGTTGACCGCATTGTCATCGGCCGCCTTCTTGCCGGCGGGGTCCTTGGCCAGTTCCGATTCCTTGAGGTAGATGCGATATCGCAGCATCTCGGCCGCGGCGCTGGTCATCTTCGCGGTCTCAGCGTCACCAGGCAGCCCAGCCTTCTGCCAGGCGATCAGATCGTCGAGTCCCTTCCTCGCCTCGGCGACCTTGCCGGCCTGCATCAGCGTGACGTTCGCGAAGTACCTGGCCTCCCAGACCTGCGCCGGCTCGGGCGCCGGCTGGATCGAGTTGTCCTTGTTCGCGATCGCCTGCAGGAACTTCAGCGCATCGTCCGTCCGGCCCGCGACCATGTTCAGCTTGCCCATCATCACGTGGACGACGGGCATCACGGTGCTGTCGGCGTTGTCGAAGTCCTCGAGGTATTTGAGGGCCCGGTCCACCACCGGCGCGCGCTCCGCCTGCGGCATCGCCAGCGCGAGGTAATAGGCCATCATCTGCTGACGGTACTCGGAGGTTTTCGAGAGGTTATCGAGCCTCTCCCACTGCGCCCCGACGGTAGTCTGGTTCTGCGCGGTAATCTTCGACGCCATCGCGCCCGCCTGCTCGCCGGCCGACCTGGCGGCCTTGCCGAGCATGTCGTAGACGGCCTGGGCCATCGGCCGCAGCCGCTCGGCGGTAGCGGGGTTCGGGCCCCAGTATTCCAGCAGGTTCGCGTCGCGCGTCACGCCGAAGAGCATCAACTGGGCCGCGTCGTTGGTCAGGCGAAAGGGATCGTTCAGGTTCGGCAGCGTCGTCTTGATTCCCTCGACGATCGCCTTGATCTTCTTCTCCTTCTCGGCGGTGGAGAGCTTGGGATTGTTCAGCTCCCGCATCGCCTCCATCGAGCGGATCGCCTTCTGCTCGGCCTCGGGGGTCTTGTGCAGGTCGAAGTAGCGGTCGAGCAGGGAATCGAGCCCGCGGTCGGCCAGCTCGCTCATGAGCTTCTTGTCGCCGAGGTTCGCCAGCGTCTCGGGCGCCGCCTGCGGCTTGGCGCCGGCTCCCGGGGCGGACTGGGCCAGCAGGGGCATCGGCGTCATCGCCAGCACCGTGGCGAACAGGGCGCGGGTTTGCCAGTTGCGGTTCATGCGGTGATTCCTCGGAGCCATTCTCTGCAGGGGCGAACCTTGTGTTCGCCCTCCCGCGCAGGGGCGAATCTCGTATTCGCCCGTCTTTGGCAATCAAAAGAAGAGGGTGAACACGAGGTTCACCGCTACAAGGGCGAACACAAGGTTCGCCCCTCCTAGTGGGACGTCGTGAACGCGACCTTTTCGAACCCGGCTTGCAGGGCGGCCTGGTAGACGTCGATCAGGTAGTGGTACTTCACCAGCCGGCTGGGGGAGATCGTCACCAGCAGCTTGTCCTTCTTGTTGCCGGCGTTGAGCATCTGCGTCCGCTTGACGGTGAACCAGTTGCGGACCTGGTCGGGGCTGGTCGTTGGCGGCAGGCCGGTGCCGGTGGCGATGAAGCCAAGCCCGTCCCGCGCGTTGTCGACGCGGATCTCCAGCGGGACGTCGGGCACCTCGCCCGGCTTGAGCTGCACTTTGCCCCCGCCGCTCTTCTTGATCGCCTGCTTGCTCAGCAGGAACGACGTATCGCCGCCGAAGTTGCCGGCCAGCATCAGGAAGATCAGGATCACCATCACCACGTCCACCAGCGGGGTCATGTTCGGCCCCGAATCGTAATGGACCTTCTTGGCGCCGCTTATTTTCATGGGTTGTTCTCTTAGTTGTGGTGCAGGCTTCCGAGCCTGCACGTCGGAGAAGGCAGGCTTGAAAGCCCGCACCACAATTGTCCCGCGCTACTGTGCCATCGCGGTCGCGCCGCCGGCTTGGGCCGGCTGGTCGGCGCCCTTGAGCGTCTCATAGCTGACGTTCATGATGCCCGCCTTGGCGATCGACGTCAGGACCGGCTCGAGCTGCGCGTAGGGCAGGTCCTTGTCCGCGTGCAGGATGATGTTGGTCTTTTCCTTGTTGATGTCGTGGAATTCGGCCAGCACCCGATCGAGCTCCAAATCGGTGCCGCTGGCGTACCGCTTGGTGACGTGGATCTCGCGCTTCTCGCCCTTGACCAGCGCGTTGACCAGCGGTTCTTCGCCGCTGCGGTTGTAGTGGATGTTGAGCGTGAGCGTGTTGCTGAGGGAGTCGAGGCTGACGCCGAGGATCGCCGACGGGAGCGGGACGCTCTCGTCCTCGCCGCGGCTCACCCCGATCTTCGCCACGAGCATGAAGAAGATGATCAACACCATGACGATGTCGATCAACGGCGTAACGTTCACGCCGCCTTCCTTCATGTCGGGCATGGAACGGCGTTTCATGGGGATCTCCGTGAGGGACTTTCCGTTTGGAACGGGATGGCGCAACGGCGCGAATCTGAAATCTCAAATGTGAGATGTGAAATCCCAAATCTCAGATTTCAGATTCGCGCCGTGTCGAATCCTTACCCGGAGATCACCGGCGCCGGCATCGGGGCCGCGGGCTTGCGGCCGGCCGGGAGGGCGGGCTGCGGGACGCCGGCGGCGGGCATCGCGCGCGGGGCGGCGGGCATCGCGCCGGCGGGCTTGGCCTCGGCGGGCTTCACCATCAGCAGCATCTCCTCGGCGATCAGCGAACCGCGAATCGTCAGCCGGTCCACGATCGTCCGCAAGATGCCGAAGGCGAACAGGCACGGCACCGCCAGGAACAGGCCAAGGAACGTGTGCGTCAGCGCGGTCGAAATACCGAAGGCCAGCTCCGACGGCTTGGCCGACCCGCCGGCGGCGTGCATCGCCTCGAACGCCTCGATCATGCCCAGCACCGTCCCCAGCAGCCCGAGCAGCGGGCCGAGGTTGCCGATGATGTTCAGGTACTCGATCTTGCGGAACTGCTCGGCGGTCTGCTCGCCGATCGCGGTTTCCATCGCTTCCTTCATGCTGCTGAAGCTTGGGGCGCGCTTCAGTGCGGGGTTCAGCGCCTTGCTGACGAAGCTCGGGTCGGTCTCGGTGAACTCGATCAGCTCCTTGAATTTCTTCTGAGCGATCAGCTCGCGGATGTGGTTGTTGCTCGCCTCGGGGAGCATCACCACGGCCCGGTTCTTGATGAACCCCTGGATGATCAGGGTCACGGCCCAAATCGACAGGGCGGCGATCGTCCAGAGCACCGGGTCGAACAGGTGACCCATGATGAGCGTGAAGACGTTGCCCGGCTTGGTCACTTGCTGGGTGCCGGCGTCGGCGCCGGTCGCCTGGGCGAGGCTGGTGCTCGCCAACATGCCCACGCCCACGATCAGCGCCACCAACACGATGCGAAACTTGGAGGATGCGAAGCGACGCATGACGCGAAGTCCTCTTCCCCGCCCTACAGGCGGGGATGATGTGGATTGCCGATCAAACGCCGGCAATCGCGTTGTCTGCCCTGGCCGCGCTCGGTGACTGGAGCCGATCTCGCTGTACTCCCGTCGCGTCACAGGGTTGGAAGGAGGCGGGCAACAAGAATCTCGGCCTTGTCGCGGCTGCCCCGGGCTCGAGCCGGAAGCTCGTCTCTGTCACTCCAGCCCGGATCGCAACGTCCCGGTTCCTCATTCCGAGAAACGGGCCGCGGCCCGGTTAGGA
>DASXMX010000132.1:0-11984 GCA_036495445.1 Tepidisphaeraceae bacterium | reverse complement strand
GTGCGGCGCATGGGCCAGCGACCTGATGCCCTGGACGGCCAAGATCGTCGATGAGCTGTGTTTCGTGAAATCGCTCCAGACGCAGCAGATCAACCACGACCCGGCGATCACGTTCTTCCAGACCGGCCACCAGCTCGCCGGGCGGCCTTCCATGGGCTCGTGGCTCAGCTACGGGCTGGGCAGCGCCAACGAGAACCTGCCCGCGTTCGTCGTGCTGATCTCGAAGGACCGGATCGACCAGCCGCTCTACGCCCGCCTCTGGGGCAACGCGTTCCTGCCGAGCATCCACCAGGGCGTGCAGTTCCGCAGCGGAAAGGACCCGGTCCTCTATTTGAAAAACCCCGACGGCATCTCAAGTGATTCGCGACGAATGATGCTGGATCGCCTCTCCCAGCTCGAGGAGCTTCAGTACAACGAACTGGGCGACCCGGAGATCGCCGCCCGCGTTGCGCAGTACGAGATGGCATACCGGATGCAGACCAGCGTCCCGGAGGTGATGAACACCTCCGACGAGCCGGCCAGCACGTTCGAGCTGTACGGCCCGCAGGCGAAGGAGCCCGGCACGTTCGCCGCCAACTGCCTCCTGGCCCGTCGCCTGGCGGAGCGAAACGTCCGCTTCATCCAGCTCTACCACCCCGGCTGGGACCAGCACGGCAACCTGCCCAAGGGCATCCGCCGGCAGTGCGACGACGTCGATCGCGCCAGCTACGCACTTGTAACCGACCTGAAACAACGCGGCCTGCTCGACGACACGCTGGTCGTCTGGGGCGGCGAGTTCGGCCGCACCAACTACTCGCAGGGCAAGCTCACCCCCAGCGACTACGGCCGCGACCACCACCCCCGTTGCTTCACCGCCTGGCTCGCCGGCGGCGGCGCCAAGCCGGGCTTCACCTACGGCGCCACCGACGACTTCGGCTACAGCGTCACCGCCGACCCCGTCCCCGTCCACGACTTCCAGGCCACCCTCCTCCGCCTCCTCGGCATCGACCACGAACGCCTCACCTTCAGGTTCCAGGGCCGCTACTACCGCCTGACCGACGTCGAGGGCAAAGTCGTGGAACCGCTGATCGCATAATCCCTGGCGTATCCCTCCATTCGGAAGGCCGCTTTTCCCTCCTCGACTTCGAAATCCAGGAACCTCCATGTCGGTCGCATTCCTCGCGGATTGTTGCGTTCGCGGCTACGCCGTTGCGCATCGCGGGCGGCGGGTGCGGGCGGCGCCAAGGACGACAGCGAGGCCGAGGCCGATCAGGCCCTGGGTGGCGGCTCGGGGGAGGGGCACGCTGGTGACCGTCGGCGTGATCGCGGGGCCGACGCCCCATTCCTCGAACCCGCCGTGGGCGGGGACGGTGGCGCCGAACTCGGAGTAGAGCGTCACGTAGGTGTCGGAATTGCCGAACAGGCTGGCGGGGATGTTGGCGATCATGTCGGACTGGCCGCTGCCGTGGCTCAGCGACGCATTGAGCGTGATGGAAGTGCCGGAGGCGGAGAGGTCGAAGATTTGCGTCGCCTCGCCGCCGAAAGTCGGGTAATTATGCAGGTTGGGGTCGTTGGACTGGAAGATCTGCAGGCTGTCGAGCGAAAGCAGGTCGCTCGAGCCGCCGCCCTTGGGCTGGTTGATGTCGAGGAGGAACTGGCGGTATTCGACGCCGTCGATGTTCACCAGCGGCACATCCGCCAGCAGCAGCGAGTGGTTGTGTGGCGCGTCGTTCTTCTCGTCGAACTGCGCGGGGCGGTAGTCGGTGTTGTACCCCTGCTCGATGGCTTGTTTGGCGCCTTGGGCCTGGATCTGGAGGAACGTGTTGAACACGCCGGTGCCGGCGGGCTGCACGTCGCCCTGCTCGAAGAATCCTCCGTCCATATACCCGGACGCCCCGGGCGTCGTGAGATCGAGCCCGGCCCGGGCGCGTGCCGCGCCGAACGCCGCGATCGCCGCGGCTGCAATCACACAATGCTTGAACATGTTCGTTTCACCTGGGATTGAGAGCATTCCCCGGCGACTACCTGGCCCCGTCCGCGGCGCCTGCCGCGATCCGTCCGTCATCGCCGTAACCTCTCACCCGGGACTTACGAAACAACCGCGGTGCGAACAAATGGGGAGGGAACGATAGGTAGAAAGCCAAAGCGGGGACAGATTCGCTTATCGGACTCGGGAGACGCGAGGGAGACTGATCTGCACCGTCGCGTGCCTCTCGTGAATCGAACCCGCCCCACGCCGGGGCAGAGCGTGGAAGGGGCCGTGCCGTCGAAGTCCCACGTCCCGGCGCCGCCCCGGATCCGGGTGCGCCGTTACGCGACACTGGACAGACCGCGATCCCGGATCCGTGACGGTCTCAATTGGATCCGCCCGGCCGGGGGTAAAATGGTTGGGAGTCGGCGGCGGGTTGCTCGCGGAGCTGGATCGGGCCGTCACCGTAATCGGCGGGAATGACGTGCCTGGCCTTGTTCATCGCGTCGGCGGGGCCGGTCGCCTCGAACCGGGCGATCTCGACCCAGTCATCGTGGCGTCGGATGGATAACACAAAGATTGCCATGGGGGCGTTTCAATCAATTCGGATGCCCCGCGGGCGAAGCGGGGCACACTCGGGAAATGAAGTTTGGATTTGGCGGCGAATGAGGTGGGCTCGGCGACGCGGTTGCTATGACGCGGTTGCTATGTAGTGGTGCTGGTGCCGCTGTTGGCGCCCGCCGCAGCCGGCTTGATGAACGCCTGGCAGAACAGATCGTACATGCAGGCGTACGTGCCGTCGGCGGCGTTCATTTGCAGCGATCCCCTGACGACCACCTCGTCGTTGGCCTGCGAATTGGGCGTCACGATCATCGCGGCTTCCTGCGCGCTCGGGCCTGAGGGGTTGGTCGTGTCCACGAACAGGCCCGGCGCGGAATCGTATTCCTGCTCCGCACCACCTTGCAGGAACCTGACCGAGATGTTCTGCAGGCTGACTTGGGCCGCCACGTCCGCGCCGACGCGGATTTCGACCGAGCCAACCGTTCCCGACGCGCCGCCATTGTACGTAACGGTGTGCCCGGCCACGGTGAGTACGTCCACCCCGGTTGCCAGGTTGGCGTCGAGTTTAAATGTCACCGACCCGGTATTCAGGCCGCCGTCATCGACGTTTCCGCCCCAGGGAACATAATCGTAATTGTAGTCAGATTCGTCAGATCCGGTGTAGATGTCGGGCGGCCCCGACGTGCTGCCCTCCCCGCCGACGATCGCCTCGCCGAAGGCGGTGTACCCATTCACATCATCCGAAACGTCCTGGTCCATCAACATGACGTACGACATAGTCCCTCCGAATGGTGCTGATCCCCGATTCCACCATACATAATGGAAAACGGGCCGGTGCAATGCCGGTCCATATCCAAGAACGGAAACCGCGCGGAAATGACGCCGCGCGACCTGCATAATTGGAAACGACGTCCCCTTAGGGGTCCATGGCGAGGCGGAAGCCCACGTCGCTGAAGCGATCATTGACCCCCCCTGCGATTGCGGCCGCCGACCGGCAAGCGGTCGCGGGACGCAGGGCGCTGCCGCCGCGGATGACAGGAAGCGGATCGCCACTTCCATCGGGCGAGGGGGATTCCGTGCACCATTCCTCCACATTCCCGTGGACGTCGTAGAACCCCCACGGGTTGGGCATCTTGCACCCGACAGGATGAACCGCCCCGCCGCTGTTGCCCAAGTACCAGTCCAGCAAATCGAGCATCCCCTTCCCCCCGAAGGCGGACGTGGTGCCGGCCCGACAGGCATACTCCCACTCGGCCGAGGAGGGCAATCGGTACTTGCGCCCCTCCCGCTTGGAAAGCCGCCGGCAGAACTCGTTGGCCTCGGCCCAGCTCACATTCTGCACGGGCAATTGTGGGCCAAGCCACCGCTTGTCACTCGGATCGGCACCCATCACCGCGCGGTATTGTGCTTGGGTTACTTCCGTGGCTCCCAAAAAGTATTCCGAAGGGATCGTCATTAGCCGCGACGGAATCGCCCCGGACTGTCCCTCGTCGGTGGTCGCATCGCCCATCTCGAACCTTCCGGCCGGCACGCGGATGAGCGTCATGCCGAGTGAGTTCGTGAGCGTTGGGAGTTGCAGAACGGCCTGCCCCCGGCGTGCGGGCGGCCGGGGCCGAGTTGAGTCGACGCTCAGGCCGAACAGGCATAAGCCCGCCATCAGGGCGATCGAGGCGACACGCCGGAGCCGGTCGAGCCATGCGGGGCCGCCCGCTCCATTCTGCACAACGTCCTGCAACGCCTCGGCCAGGTCGCGTCCGTTGGCGTACCGGTCCTCGGGCCGTTTGGCCAGTGCGGTCAGGATTACACGATCCAGCACGGCACCGGTCGGCCGGGAACCGGCGACCAAACGCGGGGCGAGCGGAACGGTCTTCGCGATGTGGAGCAACCGGTCCAGAAACGTGCCGTCGATGGGGTAAGGGAATCGGCCCGTCAGCGCCTGGTAGAGCATCACGGCCAGCGAGTAGACGTCGCTTGCGGGGCCGACGTGGAGCGCGCCGCCGCCGGCTTGTTCCGGGCTCGCCCAGGGCAGCGAGCCGAGGATCTGGCCGGTGGTCGTCACCACCCGGGAGGGCGCGCCGGTCACAACGCGCGCCAGGCCGAAATCCAGGATGCGGGGCTCGCCGTCGGCGTCGATCTTGATGTTCGAAGGCTTGAGGTCGCGATGCACGATGCCCCGATCGTGCATCGCGCCGATGGCCTGCGCCAGCTTGATGAACACGTCCAGCAGTTGCCGCGTCCCGTTCCATCCCGCCGGCATCACATCGGCCCACCAGGCGTCCAGGTCACGGCCTTCGACGAACTCCATGACCAGGCAGAATGCGCCGGACGCGGTCTGAGTCCGTTCGATGATGCCGACGATGTGCGGGTGGCGCAGGCTGGCCAGCAGCTTGGCTTCCCGCTCGATGCGCGCGCGGTAGCGCGAACCCGCCCGCGCAGCCATCACCTTGATCGCCACGGGCCGGTCGGTCGATTCCTGGATCGCACGATAGACAGTGCCATGGCCGCCGCGGCCGATCTGGTCCAGGATGAGATAGCCGGGGAGTTGCGGACGGCCTGCGGACGGCCCCACCCCGTCGCCGTCGGTTTCCCACTCTTCCCCGGAGTCCGCCGCCTCCTCGTCGATCGGCCGTTCCAAGGCGTGCCAACTCAGCACCGGCTGCGGCGGCGCCGCCGCGGGTGACTTTTCGCCCGCGACGACCCCGAGGCGGATTTGCCCGGCGAACTCCAGTTCCTCGGCCAGTTCCGGTTGCAGATCGCGGTGGGTTGCGAGCACCGCGGCATCGGGAAGGGCTTCGCCGGCGGCGCGGCGCTCGAGCGTCGCCGCCGCGATACGGCGGGCCGCTTGACGCCGGGTGTTGTACAAATTGCCGTCGCTCATGGGCGCGCCGCTCCGCCCCGCTAAGCTAGCTAAAGGTACATCGAGGCCGTTTGCAGGTGCTCGCGCAGCGCCGCCAGCCCACGCGCCGACAGCTTTTGGACCGAGCCCTCGGAACGTTCCATCCGTGCCGCCACTTCGGCAAGCGAGAGGCCCTCAACGTATCGCATCCGCACGGCGCACTGCTGATCGGCGGGAAGCAGCAGCAGCGTCCGTTCCAGCGTGTCGAGGAACTCGTGGGCGGCGGCCGAGGCGCTGGGCGTGCGGTGGTACACCGCCAGCTCTTCGAGCATGATCACCATCGACCCGTGGCGGATCTCCTCGTCGGTGATCCGGTTGCCGCCGCGTTTCTGGGCCCGCAGTTCCCGCACGCGATCGATCAGCAAGTTGCGGGCGATCGTCATCAGCCAGCGCAGCGCCTCGTCCGGGTCCGCCGGCACGGACGCGCAATGGGCTTGACTGCTGGCCTTGAAACAGACGCCCTGAAAGATGTCCTCCGGCTCGACGAGCCGCCGCAGATCGGCGGGGATCTGCCGGCCCACATACGCCATGACCCGGTCGCGGCTGGCGTGAATCAGGCGGAGCAGCGACTGCCGAACGTCACTCGTCTCGCCCGATTGGAACTTGGGGTTCACATAAATCATACCCTTGACGTCCCTAGTGGTTTATCGTCGGGTCGAGCGGGGACCAGAGGCTGTCCAATGTGCTGAGGCCCGAGACGGCGTCGGCCAGCTCGTCGTTGCTTTTCATTTCGACGTGGCCGTCGGCGTAGCCGATCGTCACGCGGCCGATCGGCTGGACGCCGGTCCCGTTGGAATTGCGGGGGCGGTGGCGCGCGTAAGGCAGCTCGCAGTTGACAATCCAACCGTTCTCCGCCCGCTCGGGCGCGATGCCGGAATTTGCCCCGAACCGCTCGCCGGGGGTGAGCCCGGCGTACCCGAACGGCTCCTCCGTCACCCATCCGCCGGCCAGCTTGTTGGTCGCCCATTTTTCTGCGATGAGGATCATCTGGGAGCTGTCGGGAGGGGTGCTCGGCCACTGCGTCCCCGTGATCGTGCCGGATCCCTTGATGACGTAGCTATCGAGCTTGGAACTGGCCCACACGTTCATCGCATAGGAGCGTTGCGCGCCCTCGTCCGCCGGACAGACCATGATGCCGCCGATCAGGCTTCGGTCGCTCGCCACGGTGCAGGAAACGAACGGGCCGAGGCGGTCCTGGTCGTGCCAGCACATGCCCGGCGCTGGGACTGTGATGTTCGGCGGGTATTTGCGGTACGTACACGTGTACGCTTGCACGGCCATCAGCAACTGCCGAACGTTGCTCTCGCAGGCGATCATCTGCGACTGTGCACGGGCCGCCGACAAGGCGGGCATCAGCATCGCCATCAGCGCGGAGATAATGCCCAACACGACCAGCAGCTCCACGAACGCGAAGCCACACCGGCGAAGTGCCGACTTGACTGCCCATGCACCCCGAACCCGCATAACACCTCCCAAGCCCGGCCCGCAGTCACGGACTTGATTCCCGAACATATGAGGCGCGATGAGTTGGGGAATATAGCGTATTTACCGGACGGTAGCCAGAAGAACTCACCTTGCATCAACACCGCCCCATTTCTTGCCCGCCCCTCGCCCCTGAGCCCTGCCCGCCGGGCGCCTTCAAAGAATTTTGAGATTTCGCGCGGCGTCCCCTTGGCGCGGTTTCCGTTGTTCGTCTTGCGGGATGGTTACCGCGGTGGACGAACAAGCAAGGAGGCACGGACGCCGACGCCCACGCGGGCGACGGCAACCGGAGGCCGGCCCCGGCGGTGTCACACGACCGCCGGGGCACCCCGCCCCTTGGGCTAACGGGCGGTCGTTCTCGGCGAGTTCCCCCATGTGTGATGCGCCCCACATCTTGGTCCTGGAAGATCGCGCCGATACCGCGCACGCATTAGAGCACCTGCTCAAGCGCGCCGGCTATCGCGTGACCACCGCGGGAACGCTCGCGCGCGCCCGCGAGGCGGTTGGCCAATGCGCGTTCGATCTGGCGATCGCCGACCTGGACCTGCCCGACGGCAGCGGGATGGACCTGTTGCCCGCCCTGCACCGCCGATTCCGCCCCACCCCCGCCATCGCCCTGACCGGCTACGACGACGCGGCAGCCAGCTACGCCGCCGGCTTCGCCGAGCACCTCACCAAACCGATCGAGTTCGCCGACCTCCTGGCCATCATCGCCCGACTGATCGATCGCCGCCGCGGCCCCAGCGCGAATCCGCCGGCGCGCTAACACACCGCAGCGGTCAGTAGCCGTCCCCGTTGGATTTCCTGCCGCCCTCTTGACATTCGCCGGGCTCCTGCCAAGCTGGTCCTGTGAAAGTTTTCGCTCACTCGAAATGGGATTCGGTTGCGGTGCTCTGCGGGGTGCTTCACTTCGCGTACGTCGTCACGTTTTTCTTCGTGTTTCCGCACGCGCCATGGTGGCTGTTGATCGCCATGGGGTGTGTCTACTCGGTGAGCGTCTCGTGGAATATCAACGGGGTTTCACACAATCTCATTCATAACCCTTTCTTTAAATGGAGGATACTGAATCGGCTGTTTGCCATCATGGAGTCGGTGACCCTCGGATTCTCGCAAACCTTCTACAAATGTGTGCATCGCCGGCACCATCAAGGCAATAGCGATCGGCCGGATAAAGACGGGAACGTTCACGATTGGATTTCGATTTACCGGTTTGGGCACAACGGCGAGCCGGACAACCCGTGGGCCTATATTTTCCTGAGTTACTTTCGAGACGACCCCAAGAAGATCTACAACGAAATCAAAAGCAAAAAACCGCTGGACGCGCGGTGGGCGCTGGTCGAGATCGGGATTCTCGCCTCGACGATCGTCATTGGGCTGATTCTCAATTGGAAATTCTGGGTGTTCTTTCTTCCCTTTTATTACCTGGGGCATTGCTGCACGTACCTGAATGGCTATTTCCTCCATTATGGAGGCAATCCCGACAAGCCGATTGCCTGGGGGGTCAGTTCGTACGCGAAGTGGTACAACCTGATCTGGTTTAATAACGGCTATCACGCCGAGCACCATTTTCGGCCCAAGCTGCACTGGACCAAGATGAAGCAGTTCCACCAGGAAATTGCCGAGAAGCAGGTGCAGGAAGGGGTGCGGTCGATCAAACCCTGCCACGCGCTCGGATTCCTCGACCCCGATCTTCCGCCGATTCATTGGTGGGGCTACGGGCCGGCCGATGGAACAACGCGTCGGGACGCCACGCTCCCGGCCGGAGCGTCTCCTGACAATGGCTAGATTCCGCGCGCCTCAAAACACCCATCGTGGATTCCGGCAAAGCGATCGCCGGCTTGACCGGGCGGCCAATATCCTCAGCTCATGAAACAGGTCGTAATCACCGGTGTCTCCACCGGAATCGGAAATGCGTCCGTCCGGGTGTTGATCGGGCGCGGCTTCCACGTTTTCGGAAGTGTGCGCCAGCAAGCCGATGCCGATCGTTTGCAGGGGGAGTTTGGTGAAATGTTTGTCCCGCTGCTGTTTGACGTCACCGACGAGGCCGCCATCCAACGCGCCGCGGAAAAGGTGGGTCAACTATTGCACTCAGCGACGCTCGATGGCCTTGTCAACAACGCCGGGATCGAGGTCACCGGCCCGCTGGCTTATCTTCCGACCGACCTGTTTCGCCACCAATTGGAAGTCAACCTGCTGGGCCCCGCGATGGTTACCAACGCGTTTCTGCCCTTGCTCGGCACCGATCCCGCGCGCCAGGGAGCGCCGGGCAGAATTGTGAATATCAGCTCCACCAGCGGCAGGATCGCCGGTCCGTTCACCGGCGCGTACTCGGCGTCCAAGTTTGGCCTGGAAGGGTATTCCGAAAGTCTGCGGCGCGAACTGATTTTGTTCGGGATCGACGTCATTATCATCCGCCCCGGCGCGGTGGTGACACCAATCTGGCAGAAGGCCGAGGCGGGAGTCACCGAGCGCTTTCGCCAGACCCCGTATGTGGAGGCGCTGACGAAGTTTGAACGCTATTCCGCGCAGGAAGCAACGAGCGGGCTGGCGCCGGAAGTGATTGGCAAAGCGGTGTGGCGGGCTCTGACGGTGCGACGGCCTGCGGTTCGGTCCGCGATCGTTCCGAAGCGCTTGGTGAACTGGACCATTCCACGACTGATCCCGATGCGCATCCTTGACAAGCTGGTGGCGCAATTCTTTGGTATCAAAAGGCGCCGGCACGGAACACCTCCAGCGGCGGAAAGTTGAAGGCAAATGCTCGAGACATGCGATGAAGGCGCCCAGAAAGATTAAACTCACATTTTGGCTCTTCGGCCTAGGCGGGGCGGCGATCTTCACGGCGCTGCTCATCCACCAGGGCGCATCGCAAGTTGTCGCCGCCGTGGCCACGGCGGGATGGGGGCTGGCTGCGATGGTCGCGTACCACCTTTGTGCGCCGATCTTTCTCGATGCCATCGCCTGGGGGCTGCTTTTTCCCAGCCGCCATCGTCTCCCCTTGCGCAAGCTTTTTCTAATGCGGTGGATCAGCGAAGCGGTCAGCGCGCTCGTTCCGTCCGCCGCCGTTGGCGGAGACATCGTGCGGGCGCGACTGGCCACGCTCGACGGCGTGCCCCGGGCGGTCTCCGCCGCGACCGTGCTCGTCGATATGACGCTGAATCTTTTGGCCGGGGCCGGCTACACTTTACTCGGCATGGTCTTGCTGGTCGGGGCCAGCGGACAGACCCGTTTCGTCGGTCCCACTTTGCTCGCGACGGCGATCGGTCTCGGAGCGTGTGCCCTGTTCTATTTCGCGCAGCGCCTCGGGATGTTTCGTTTCATCGCCGTGATCGTAACGCGATTGGCGCGGGCGCCGGAGTGGCAGTCACTGGTCGCCAGCGGGGAAAACCTGGATCGAACGATCCAGACGCTTTACGGCCGCCGTCTCGCCGTCGTCGCTTCTGCCGGGGCCTCCATCCTGGCGTTCGTCGGCGGCGCGGGAGAAGTTTGGATTGCCATGCGAGCCCTTGGATTGAACGCGCTTTTCCTTCACGCGCTCATCCTGCACAGCATGGCGCTGGCCGTTCGCTCGGCGGCGTTCGTTGTTCCCGCGGGGCTAGGCGTGCAGGAGGGTGGTTATCTCTTCGTCGGAAGCCTGCTCGGCATTCCCGGCGAAGCGGCATTCGCCCTGGCCCTGATGGCGAGAGCGCGCGAATTGACGTTGGGGGTTCCGGGCCTGATCGCCTGGCAATTCATTGAAAGCCGCCTCCAGTGGCGAACCCGCGCAGAGCGGGCAGCACAATAGTGCTCGGGGAGGATGGCGCCACGCGTGCCGTCCATTGCCGGGGCATGTGTGATGGCGCGATGTCGGTCGACTCGCCGCTCCCTACGACCAGACCTCGTGATAATTCGCGAACTTCGGCAGCGTCGGGTCGTTGCGCGTCGGCTCGAGCCAGGGGAGCACGCACCGCAGGACGAAATTGATCGGCGGGCAGGTGTGCGTGACGTAGAGGTCGAGCGGGGCCAGCTCGCACTTGAGCCGCAGCTTGGGGTCGTATCCCATGGCGGAGCTATAGTACCAGCGGTAGCCGTTCTGCATCGCCCACTCGAGCACGTCGCGCATCGTCATGAAGTAGAGGTGCAGGTCGAGGGCGACGGCGTAGTCGAGGCCGACGTACTCGTCGTGGATCTCGTCGCGATTGACCATGCAGATGCTGAACGCGATGGCCCTCCCCTGCTGCCGCCAGACGAAGAACCGCATCTTGTCCGGCATCTCTTGGCCGAGGCGGCAGAGGGTTTCCTTCGTCAGCTTTTCGAAGTGGAGGTCGGAGCGTTCGAAAACCTGGAGGTAGAGCGGATAAAGCTCGTCGACGTGCGGGGTGATGTCGTGGAGGACCTCCATGGTGATCTGCGCGTCGGCGGTGTCGCGGAACTTTCGCCGCAGGTCCTTGCGGGTGGCCTTGCTGAGGGCCTTGGCCATGTAGTCGTCGAAGTTCTTGTACGTGAGCGGCAGGCGGATGGCGGGCAGACTGGGCACGCGGGTGAAGCCGTTGCTCGCAAAGGTCGCCAGGGCCGGGCGATAGGCGGCGGGAAACTCCTTGAGCACGACCATCGGCGCCTTCACCTGCTTCGCGTACTGGCCGAGCGCCTCGTGCAATTGGGCGGCGATCCAGTGATGTTCCTCATCGGCTTGGTCGAGATGTCCCTCGCCCGCCGCACACCCGACCATGAGGGTGCGCATCGTCAGAAAGCGGGGAAACACATGGCGGACTTTCTTCGCCATGCCCATGGCCCGCGGACCGGCGCCTTGGAGCAGATCCTGCCGCAGGAGGAAGAACGGCTGCACGCCGCGGACGGTCCCCTGCCGGTCTTCGAGGATGAAGTATCGGTAGTCGAACCCCTGTTGGATCGTGTCTTCCACGATCTCGTAGAACCGGTGGTCCTTCCGCTGGCGGGCGAAGGCGCGCGACCACGCCGGGACTTGCTCCAGTTGCGGTCGGGTCGCGACGTAAACCGAGCCATCCGACGTGGCGACTCGCGGTGGCGTACTGGCGTGGTTCATGACTTGATCGGACTGACACGTTGCCAAATCCAGCGCCGAAATTCAATGAGCCGACCGCG
>DASXMX010000131.1:0-3607 GCA_036495445.1 Tepidisphaeraceae bacterium | reverse complement strand
AGAACGTGCGAGGACGTCGAGTACAATTTGAGCATGACTGAAGCCGAGTGGCGGTCGTGTAACGACGTGGAAGCATTGCTGAATCACCTGTGGAGCGTCTTCCCCGAAATGGAATGGGGGGATCGGAAGCCCACCCTGCTCTTCTGCGCCTGCGGCAAATCGGTGCAACATCTCCTTCCAGGTGAATACAGCCAGTTATTGGCCGCGATGGAGAGAGGGGCCGATGGACTTGCCAAGCCGGAAGAAATGCGCGCCGCGTCGGAACGGGCCGAGCGAGCGGTCACTCCGTTAGGGGATGACCAGAGCGGATTGATGTTCTCACTCGGCTACGGTGATCTTGGCTTGTTCGGCTACGAAGCCGCGAAAATCATCTCTGCCGCGACCGGAACGGATCTCGAGGAAACTCAGGAACGGATTGACGCCCAATACTCGGATCTTGTGCGGGAGGTTTTTGGCAATCCTTTCCGCGGTGCCCGCCCGTCAGGGTTGTGGTTGCGGGACCCTTCCGTGCGCGAACTGGCGCATCAGATCTGCAGCGAGGGAATCTTTGAGTGTGTTCCCGAACTGGCGGACCTCTTGGAGCAGGCGGGATGCAAGGACGACGAAGTCCTCGACCATTGCCGCGAACCGAGGACACATGTGCGAGGGTGTTGGGTGCTCGATCTGGTGCTGGGCAAGACGTGATGCTAACGCACGCTTTCCCACAGGGCCCGCTCCGCGGCTCTCGGATCATCGACGACCTTCGACGTTGCATCGAACCGCATGGTTGCCCGGCGGCCCAGGTCGTACTTCGGCCAGCCGCAGTCTCCATTTGTGGCGAAGGCGACCCAGGCGGCGTGCATCGTGTCGGCGAGGGGTTGGGGCGGGTTTCCCCCCAGCAGCGGCTCGGTCGCGCGGCCGAGGGTGTCGAAGACAAAGGGAACCTCCAAGGCGTGGCACGCGCCCAGGCGGCCGCCGAACTGCGGCGAGCGCCAGGCGAACTCGTACATGTAGGTGGCGGCGGACGCGGCGCTCGCCGCGTGGGCGTCGGCCAGGCGGATGGCGGGGAGGCGCCAGTACCAATCGTTCTGGATCGCGGCGAACAGGTCGCCGGGGGTGCGGGCGTCCGGGTGCATTTGGCGATAGGCGGCCAGCGTCGCTTCGACGGGGAGCCCGTACGCCGCCACCGCGGCGGCCAACGCCACGTTGGTGACGTGATCGATCGCGCCGACGGACACCAGGAACAATCGATGCTCGTCGGTGTTCGTGCCGATCAGGAGGTCGACGTCCGCTGAAGCCCCGGTGCCGATCCGGTCGATCGGGCGGGCCGGGATCACGTCGCCGTCGATCACCGGCTGCCATGGCAGCATGGTGGAGACCACGTCCGCGCCCCACCGCTGGGAATCGCGATTCGCAAGGAGATCGACGTTCAGCTCCGCCTGCGCCTGAAGGACGCGATCCACCGGGATCGCGGCGATCGCGTCGCGCATCGCTTCGACGCCGAGCCGCTCGGCCAGGCGCTGGGCGACCCGCCGCGCGCTGTCGGCCGAGCTCACGTGATGCGCGGCGCCGCTCTGGGCGATCGCGCGGCGGAAGAGGCCTTTGGCGCGGGGCATGGAAAGGAGCATGCCGATGCTCATGGCCCCGGCCGATTCACCGAAGACGGTGACGTTCTCGGGATCCCCGCCGAAGGCGGCGATGTTCCCCCGCACCCACTGGAGGGCCGCGATCTGGTCGAGCAGGCCGAGGTTGGCGGCGCCGTCGCCCAGATACAGAAAGCCCAGCGCGCCGACGCGGTAATTGATGGTGACGCAGACAACGCCGTCGCGGGCGAAATGAGTGCCGTCGTAACAGGGCGCTGCGCCGGTCCCGTGGTACTGGAACGCGCCGCCGGGGATCCAGACCATCACCGGTTGTTTGGCCGATGAGAGGTCGCGGGACCAGATGTTGAGGGTGAGGCAGTCCTCGCCGGGTTCGGCAAGCTCTGGGAGCAGCGCGGCGATTTGCGGGGGCCACGCGAGTTGGGGCGGCTTCGGGCCGAACGCGAGGGCGTCGCGCACGCCGGTCCAGGGCTCGACGGGTTGCGGGGGCCGGAGGTGATTGGGGCCGAAAGGCGCCGCGGCATATGGGATGCCTTTGAAGACATTCGCCGCATCCGTGACAGTGCCACGCACCGGGCCGGCCCGGGTTTGGACCACTGGGTCCATGTGGAGTTCCTTCGCCCTTTGGGCGTGCCTTCGCCCCAGCCACGGACATTGTCGCGCGCCGGTTCACCCGTTCAAACGAAATCGCGGCGTCACTCGCAATGTTGGAAAGCCGCGGTTGGGCAGCGCTTCGGGCGGCCAGCGTTCATTTCCCCCCACGGTACTCCGGGGGAGGGTTAGGGAGGCATTTCGTCTGTGAATTGCCGACCGGTGATCCCGTGCACGCCCCCTCCCCATCCCTGCCCCGGAGTACCGGGGGAGGGGGAAAACGCTGCATGAACGATATTCGGATTTCCGCCGCTCGAATTAGTGCGCGTCGCGTTCAGGCTTCGGAAACAGAAGTCCCTGATCCTTCGCCCAATCTTCGAACCGCTTGGGCCAGGTGCCGAAGGGGATGCCCTTGCGCGGGGAGATGCCGCCGCCGTGGCCGCCATGGGCGTAGATGTGGAGTTCGACGGGGATCTTGGCGTCAAAGAGCGCGTCGTAGAACTCGACCGTCTGACGGGCGTGGAACGCGTCGTCGATGCCGGCGCTGGTCAGGAACGTCGGCGGCGCGTTCTTCGGCACGTTGCTCAGGTCCATCTGCCGCCAGCCCGCGTAGACTAGCACGGCAAAATTGGGGCGGCAGCTCTCGTGGTCAATCGGGTCGCTGGCCTGCGGGTTGCCTTCGTCGAACTTGAGCGTGACCCAGGCGGCCTGCTCGCCGCCGGCGGAGAAGCCCATGATCCCGACGCGATGCGGGTCGACGCCCCACTCCTTCGCGTGGGCGCGGACGACGCGAAACGCCCGCTGCGTGTCGGCCAGCGCGTCGGTGGCCGAGCCGTAGGGGCGGAGGCGGTAGCGCTCGACGAAGGCGTGGACGCCCAGGCCGTTGAGCCACTCGGCAATGTCGATCCCCTCGCCGCCGACGTTGCACGTCTGATTGCCGCCGCCCGCGGCGACGATGATCGCCGCGCCGTTGGCCTTGTCCGCGGGAGCGAGATGCACCTCGATCGACGGGTTGTGGATATTGACGACCGACTGGACGCGGCCCGTCTTGCCCTTGCTCATGTTGAACTGCTCGGGCTTGTCAGACCCGGGCATCGCCCGGAGCATCGGCGAGCCTTTGGGCCAGAGTGTCACGACCTGTGCGCCGGGAACCAGCGGCTTGGGTTCCGGGATGTCCAGCGGCCCGCTTGCGTCCGCTGCCGCGAATGCAACTGCACCGAGACCCACGGCCGCCGCGAGGCTCAAACCGATCAATCGCATTCCCGTCGCCCGCATGGATTGTTCCCTTTCTGCTGTGCTACAAGCCCATACCACGCGATCCGATGAGCGTTCGACGGCTGGTGTGTGCATTGCAGAGTCGTACGTGAGTTTTGGGTGGCATGGGCATGTACTCATGCCCGTGTCTTCCTGCAAATTCGGGTGGCACGGACAAGTAC
>DASXMX010000130.1:0-16615 GCA_036495445.1 Tepidisphaeraceae bacterium | reverse complement strand
ATTTCGTCGATGTTCGCCGGGCAGGTGAAGATGTGGATCGCCGAGCCGTTGATGTATTCATTGACCCCGTCCGGGATCAGCTTCTGGGCCCGAACCACCTGGCCGAGGTACGGCTCCAAAGCGATCTGCAGCGGGCAGACGCGCATCGTCAGGTCCAGCATGTAGCTGTAGTTCTTCATGCCCACGTCGCCGAGCAGGACGGGCGTGTTGTCCTTGGGCTGGCCGGTGGTACTGTCCTGCCAGACGATGCCGACCAGGGGGAAGTGCTGGCGGTGCTCGTTGGCGTGCATGAGCATCGCCCCGCCGATCTGCCGGAGGTTGGACAGACAGGCCGCCTGCTTCGCCTGGCCTCGGGCCCGGTTCAGCGCCGGCAACAGGATCGAGATCAGAAGTGCAATGATCCCGATGACGACTAACAACTCAACCAGTGTGAACGCCTTGCGTTTCTGCCGCATATTCGTCTCCGATCGAACCAGAACGGTCCAAGAGGTGAATGGTTGGGAGACCAACCTTTAACGGCGTTCATTGAAGCATTCGGGTTAAGATCCGTCAAGTTAATATCAATAAGTCTCTGCCTTGGCCCCGGCAAGGAATTTCCTTGCCACAGCCCGGGGTGTCTTGACAGCACCGCCGCGCGAGCCCTGCTGCATCACTTCGCGAACCCGACTGACACGCTGATGTTTTGCAGCGCGCCGCACCGCTGCTCGTTCGCCGTCGAGTCGTTGCCGCCGAAGGAGGCCTGGATCACCTCCGAAGGCATCGAGACGCTTTCGCAATGCCCGTCGCAGAAGAGCACGTTCATGTTCCCGTAGTGGCGGTAGTGGTCGAACAGCACGCCCGAGTCGCTGCGGCAGAACATCGAGGCCAGCGTGTCGTGGTTCGTGCCATCGTTGTAGACCATCCAGCCGTCGTACGAGCCAAACCGGCCGCCGTTACGCGGCTTTGCGTCGCCGGCGAGGACCACGTCGGCCGGGTGCGGGATACGGGCGATGTTGCCGCGGAGGCGGCTGTGGTCGGGCACACTGCCCGTGGTGTTCGGCCCGGCCCAGCCGAGGACCGCTTCGCTGAACGCGTAGCTGGTGGGCAGGCGGATGTTTCCGCCATAGCTGGACTTGCCGTTGTCGATCATCTTCGAAATCTGCGGGGCGTTCATGCCGCCCTGCATTTCGTCGATGTTCGCCGGGCAGGTGAAGACGTGGATCGCCGAGCCCATGATGTACTCGTTGACCCCGTCCGGGATGAGTTTCTGGGCTCGGACCTGCTGGCCGAGGTAGGGCTCCAAAGCGATCTGCAGCGGGCAGGCTCGAATGATCAGGTCGGTCATGTAGCTGTAGTTCTTCATGCCGACGTCGCCGAGCAGGACGGGCGTGTTGTCGGCCGGCTGATGGGTGGTGTTGTCCTGCCAGACGATGCCGGCCAGGGGGAAGTGCTGGCGGTGCTCGTTGGCGTGCATGAGGAACGCCTCCCCGATCTGCCGCAGGTTCGACAGGCAGGCCGCCTGCTTGGCCTGCCCCCGGGCCCGGTTCAGCGCCGGCAACAGGATCGAGATCAGCAGCGCGATGATGCCGATGACGACCAACAACTCGACGAGCGTAAACGCCTTGCGTGACTGCCGCATCTTCGTCTCCAAACGAACCCGAAAGGTTCAAGAAGTGATATAATGGGAGACCATCTATTGACAGGGGGATTGAAGCGATCGGGATGGGATCCGTCAAGTCAATACTGGCGAGTCTCTGCCTTGGCCACGGCAAGGCAATTACTTGGCGGGCGGGCCTGCGCGTTCGCGGGACTGGTCCGGACGCACCGCGCAGCGCCCCGGATGTTTAGCCGCCCCACTTGCGGGGCGTGTCGGACGCGCCCCGCAAGCTGGGCGGCTAAACATCCGGGGCGCTGCGCACGCGGTAAGAACGCGGGGGCGATGCGACCGCGAGGCGTGTCCGATGATTGGGGGGCTTCCGCCCGGGATCAGAACCCGCCCGGGATCCCCCCGATGCCCGGCACCTGGCCGGCGCCGCCGACAGTGTGCGGGGGCGTGCCGGGGGGCGGCGGGGTGTCGTTGCGGTGTTGCTGCTGGGCGGTGGAGGCGGCCGGCTGCCGGGCCGGAGGCTCGATTTCGAGCAGCCAGGTGTTGCCGCCGCTCTCGAACGTGCGGAAGAAGACCTGTGAGCCGTTCGAGGGTTTGTGGGCGGCCGCGAGGAGTTTCTGATCGGTGATCCGCTTGCCGTTCTGCAGCTTCAGCGGGATCAGGGCGTCAACCGGCTTGGACTCGGTCGCGATCTCGACGGAGTAGCCGCGCTGGCCGTCCACGTCGGCGGGGCCCACCCGCACCAGTTTCCCTTCCTGCGGCGACGACCAGGTGGCGATCCCCGACAGCGTAGGCGTCTTGCCGGGGGTGACGTCCGCAAAAACCACGTCCCCTTCGTGCACCTGCTTCAGCTCCGCGGCGACCAGCGGGTTGGGCGCGGGCGAGCCGTTGTCGTCCTTCTCGGCGGGGACGAACACGTCCATGAACTCGCCGAGCTTTTCGAGCGAGACCTTCAGTTCGCCCGGCTTGTCGGTCCCGCTGCTGCTGATGTAGACGTATCCGCGCGGCGTGTCTTCGCCGGGGCGGGGCTGCCAGGCACTCACTTTCTCGATCTCCAGCGCGCCGTTCACCTTCTTGGTCTCGGCCTGGAGATAGCCGCCGGGCTGCATGCCGTTGACGGCGTCGGCGATCTCCTTCTTGGGGCTGTATCGATCAGTCTCGTCGTTGGGGACGACGAGCCGGACGCTTGCGCCGCCGGAGGGCGGCGTGACGAGGACGACCAGATGGTCGCGGCCGCTGACGTTCAGTTTGCGGGCGGAGCTGAATTTGTAGACCCGTCCCTCGCCTGCTGCCGCGGCTTCGGCGACGGCCAGCAACGTGAGCCCGAAGATGATCCAGCGGAGCCAGGCGGGCAGATCGTGCAGCGGGGCGTGCATTCGGACGTGCATGGGCGGGCCTCCTCGCGCGGGTCCC
Organism: Tepidisphaeraceae bacterium; assembly: GCA_036495445.1. Lineage (GTDB taxonomy): Bacteria > Planctomycetota > Phycisphaerae > Tepidisphaerales > Tepidisphaeraceae > DASXMX01. Next base: position 13,617 of record DASXMX010000130.1, on the reverse strand, counting down.
CCAAGACTCAACGCACAACACGCTATCACATTCGACGCTCGCAACAAGCAAAATATCGCAGGGGCGAACCTCGTATTCGCCCTTCTTCCTCGACGGAACAGAAGAGGGTGAACACGAGGTTCACCCCTACGTGGGCGGACACAAGGTTCGCCCCTACTTGCGCAGTTGCTCTTGGAGTTCGAGGATTCGCAGTTCGAGGCCTTTGACTTCGCGGAGCACGTCGACGCGGGCGCGGTTGATGAAGTGCTTGAGGAGTTCGACCGCGCCGAACAGGAACCAGAAGCAGGCCAGCACGCCGAACCAGACGCCCAGCGTGGTGGTCGCGTGGGTGCCGCTGATGATCATGAACGGCCGCCGGGTGTTCGAGCCGGCGGACGCCGCGGAACGCTTTCACCCACACGTCTTGCAGCACGTCGAGGGCGGCGTGCTCGTCCCGCAGGAGCTTGGTTGCGTAATAGAGCAGCGGACCAGTTCGGCGAAGGCATCCGGCTCGCCGCTCTGGCAACGGAGGGCGATCCATTCGTCGCGGGCCTGTTGCGTCGCAGCGTGCATGCGAAGAGGAGTCGAAGCAGGGCCATCGGCGGTTCAATTCTTTGAAAAAACTCGCCCGCCGTGGCGTCATAGGAGAAGATCCGATGCTATCTTGCGCTCGGCGGGCCTACAATTTCCGATCAACAGACGCCGCGGACGAGGAATAGAAGGGACATGGCGGTTGGCCAGCGTCGCCTGGCCGGTTGCACGACCCATCGGCCCGGCACCCTCCGGAGGGGTGGAAGCGCCGCCGTCCGTGAAGGAGCCGTCCTATGAAAACGAAATTCCCAATTCGCTTGATTTGTCTTCTCATCCTGCTGCTGTTGATCGCCCCGACCGTGCCCGCGTGGGGCCAGGCGGCGCCGGACGCGGGGGCATTCGACCCGCAGAAGTTTGAGGAGCAGGCGCGCGACCTGCTCCAACAGGTGCAGCGGCCGGACACGGACCCGCAGCAGGTCATGCAGCAGTTCCGGGACCTGATGCGGCAGTTCCGCGACGAGACGGCCAACATGAGCCCGGAACAGGCCGACCAGATCCGTCAGCGGCTCATGCAGAACCTCGGCCCGCTGATGGCGCAGGCGATGCCGACGATCATGCGGCGGATGGAGGAAGCTCGCCTCAATGAGCTCAAAGGGGAACTGGAGCTGAGCGACGAGGAGTTCGCCGTCATCAAGCCGGCCATCCAGAAGGTGATGGACGCGCAGCGGGCGGTGGCGGTGGCGGGAATGCGCCGCGGGCCGGGGGGGCCGGGCGGCGGCCCGGGCGGCCCGCCGCCGGGCGTCCCCGGAGCGTCCGCGCCATTGGCCACGGCAATGGGCGCGCTGCGGGAGACCCTCCTGGATCCCAATGCCAAGCCCGATGCGATCAAGGCCCGGCTCGACGCCGTGCGCCAGGCGAAGTCTCAAGCGGAGCATGACGTCGCGGTCGCCCAAGCCGAGTTGCGCCCGCTGCTGACGATCCGGCAGGAATCGGTCTTGGTGTCGTACGGGCTGCTGGATTAAGGGAAATGCAGAACAGCCGATTAGGATTAGGATTAGGAGTAAGATTATGACCGCGTTTCTGGATGCGCAGTCTTACTCTTGATCCTACTCCTCATCTTAATCCGCATTTCGCTTGTCTCGTCTCCTGCCCTTTCCCCAATTCTCTTTGATTTCCCCCGCCCGGCAATTCCGCGCGTGGAATGCGTATGATACCCCGCCCATGAACGACGCCGGGAACGAGCGCGAACGGCTGGAAGATCAGCAACACGACCGGGACCACGGTGGCGCCGAATCCCGGCCGATCATCAGCCTGGCGCAGACGGCGCGGCAGAATCCCGGCCAGGTCGCCAGCCACATCGAGGAGCTGCCGGCCCAGGACGGGGCGGACGTGCTGGAGGGGATGTCGTCGGCCAAGGCAGCGGACGTGGCCGAGTACCTCGACCCGGACACCGCCGGCCGGATCCTCTCGGAGATGGACCCGGCCCTGGCCGCGTCGGTGCTGGGGGACATGGAGCCGCCCGAGGCGTCGATGGTCGTCTCGGCGATGGCGCCCGACGACGCGGTGGACGTGCTTGAGCACCTGCCGGCAAGCGTCCACGACGCGATCGTCGGCGAGATGGAGCCGGACGAGGCGGCGGAGGTCCGCGAGCTCGAGCAATACCCGCCCGACACCGCCGGCGGCATCATGACGCCGGAGGTCACCGCCCTGGCCGAAGACCTCACCGTCGAACAGGCGATCAGCGAGCTGCGGCGGCTCAGCGAAGAACTCGAGCAGATGTTCTATGTCTACGTCGTCGACAAACGCGACCACCTGGTCGGCGTGCTGTCAATGCGCGACCTGATCCTCGCCCGGCCCGCCCAGCGGTTGTCACGGATCATGCACACCGAGGTGGCCAGCGTCCCGGTCACCATGGACCAGGAACACGTCGCCCGGATCATGCGCCGCAACGGGTACCTGGCGATGCCGGTCGTCGATGCACGCAACCGCTTGATCGGGCTGGTCACCGCCGACGACGTAGCCGACGTGATCGAAGAAGAAGCCACCGAGGACCTGCAGAAGATGTTCGGCGCCGGCGCCGAGGAGCGGCTGCTCAGCCCCTGGCAGTTCAGCTTTCGCAAGCGGGTCTGGTGGCTGGAGGTGAACCTGCTGACGGCGTTCCTGGCCGCCTGGGTGATCAGCCGGTTCGACGACGTGATCGCGGCGCTGCCGATCCTGGCGGCCTGGCAGTCGATCGTCTCGGGCATGGGCGGCAACGCCGGGGCGCAGGCGCTGGCCGTCGCGATCCGCGGCATCGCCATGGGCGAGGCCGCCCCGCGGCTGATCGGCCGCGTCCTGTACCGCGAGGCGCTGGTCGGCCTGCTCACGGGCCTCGTGATCGGCCTCACGTGCTGGGCCTGCGCCACCCTGGGCATGTTCGGCTACCGCACCCACGCGGTCGCCCTGGGGATGGTCGTCTTCCTGGCCATCACATTCAACCAGATCAACGCCTGCGTGACCGGCGTGCTGATCCCGTTCGCCATGAAGCGATTCGGGTTCGACCCGGCCCAATCCTCCACCATCTTCGCCACCACCTTCACCGACTGCGGCGGCTTCTTCGCCACCCTCTGGCTGGCGGAGCGGTTTATGCACTGGTTGAAGTAAACTACGCGAACGGATCGTTCTGCACCGCCAGGTTGACGAACCGGGTCGACTTGTTGAGGAACGTCAGCTTCACCGTCCCGGTCGGACCGTTTCGCTGCTTGGCGATGATGATCTCGGCGATGTTGTCCGGCTGGAAGTCCGGTTCCTGCATCCGGTAGTAGTCCTCGCGGTGCAGCAGGCAGATCACGTCGGCGTCCTGCTCGATGGAGCCGGACTCGCGCAGGTCGCTCATCCGCGGGCGGTGCCCGTCGCGGCCTTCGCTGGCCCGGTTGAGCTGCGACAGCGCGATTACCGGCACGTTCAGTTCGCGGGCGACCGCCTTGATGCCGCGGGAGATTTCGCTGATCTGCTGCTGGCGGCTCTCGGGCCCGGGGTTGTCCATGAGCTGCATGTAATCGATCATGATGCAGCGGATGTCGTGTTGCAGCTTGAGCCGCCGGCACTTGGCCCGCAGATCGAGCGGCGTCAGGCCGGGCGAGTCGTCGACCCAGATCGGCGCCTTGGCCAGCTCCCCCACCACCGTCGCCAGCTTCGTATACTCCTCGGCGTTGAGCAGCCCCTTGCGAAGCTTGTGCGCGTCGATCTCCCCGCGGCTGCAGAGCATACGCTGAGCGAGCTGCTGCTTGCTCATTTCCAGCGAGAAGACCGCCACCGGCAGCCGCGCGTCGGCGGCGATGTGCTCGATCAGGTTCATCGCGAATGCGGTTTTCCCCATGCTGGGCCTTGCCGCGACGATGATCATTTCGCCCGGTTGCAGGCCGTTGAGCATTTCGTCCAGGTCGTAAAAGCCGGTGGGGACGCCGGCCTGCCCGCGGTTTTCGATCATCTCGAAAACCTCGTGCAGGACGGTCTCCATCGGGACCATCGCGTTGCCGACCTTCTTCTGGGCGATCTCGAAGATCCGCTTCTCGGCCTTGTCGAGCACGATCTCCGACTGCTCGTGCGGGGCGTAGGCGTCGCGGAGGATGTCGTTGCTGGCGGCGATGAGCTGCCGCAGCATCCCCTTCTCGCGGACGATGGTGGCGTAGTGCGCGCCGTGCGCGGCGGAGGGGACGGAGTTGAGGATCTGCGCCAGGTAGGCGACGCCGCCGACTTCCTCCAGGAGCTGGCGCTTGGCCAGCTCCTCGCGGACGATGACGGCGTCGATCGGCCGGTTCTGCTCGTACAGCTTCACCGCCACGTCGTAGATGACCTGGTGATCGGCCTGGTAGAACGCCTCGCGGTCGACGATCTGGACGATCTGCCCGACCATCTCCTTGTCGAGCATCATCGAGGCGAGCAGGCACATCTCCGCCTCGATCGAGTGCGGCGGGAGCCGCTCGAACTGCCGGGCCAATGACGGGTCGATCAACTGACTCATAGCTCCATCCCGCTCCGAACAATAACTTAACACGTTATCGTCACACAAGACCGAGGCGGATGAATTGGTTTGCTGAGAATCAAACCCGCGGGATGAGGATCCGCTTCCCGTGGCACGGGCGTCTCGCCCGTGCAGATCCGCTCGCACTGGCGAGACGCCCGTGCCACAGGAAACGTCTTAAACAAAACACCTGTCCCCGCGCAACCGGAGGTCGCGCGGGGACAGGTTTTTCACAGCCCGTCCACGGGGAATGTCGTGAACGGTTGAAGGGATCGCTCGCTTAGGCGTTTTCGGCCGGGGCGGCTTCCTGGGCCTTGCGGTAGGCCTCGATGGCGGCCTTGCTCTCGGTGTCGGCGTTGACCCACACCTTGACGTCCGCCGTCAGGTCCTCGGCGAACTTGACCTGCACCGTGTAGGTGTCGATCCGGTCGAGCCGGCCCGGCAGGTTGATGTCGCCCGGCTCGACGTTGAAGCCCTGGCCCTGCAGCGCCTTGGCCACGTCGGTGGCGGTGACGGAGCCGAACAGGTGGCCCTGCTCGTTGGCGCGGCGCTCGAGGTGGACCTCGACTCCGGACAACTGCCCGATCATCCGCTCCTGCTCCTCGCGGCGTTCGCGCTCGATCCGCTCGATCTCCTTTCGGCGTTCCTCGACCTTCTTGACGTTGTTGGGCGTCGGCTGCACCGCCAGCCCGCGGGGCAGGAGGTAGTTGCGGGCATAGCCCGGCGACACCTCGACGATGTCGCCGACGCGGCCGACGTTCTTGATGCTCTCTTGAAGCAGGAGTTTCATGGAAGCCATGGGAACTGTCCTTTGTCCTTTGTTCCTTGCTCGCATGGTCCTCCGCGCCCGCCGAAGCAAGGGACAAAGGACCAGGGACCAAGGACGATCTAAAACGGAATATCATCGTCGCTGAACTGCTGCTCGTCGCTGAACGGGGGTTCGGCGGCGGGCGGCGGTTGTTGTTGCGGCCGGGGCGGGGCGGCTGCCGGGCGGTTTTGCTGGTAGGCGGGCCGGGCCGGGCCGCGGGCGGGCGGGGGCGGCGCGGCGCCGCCCTCGTCGTAGCCCCCTCCCCCGCCGGGCGCGCCGTCGCGCGGGCCGCCGAGGAACTGGAAGTTGTCGACGACGACCGAGTGCTTGCTGCGCTTGCCGCCGCCCTGCTTGTCCTCCCAGGTGTCGTACTTGAGGCGGCCCTCGACCAGGAGCGGTTTGCCCTTCTGGCAGTAGGTGTTGATGATCTCGGCGCCCTTGCCGAAGCAGGAGCAGTCGATGAACAACACCTCTTCGCGGTCGTTCCCGTCGCGGCCCTTGAACTTGTGGTTCACCGCCAGCCCGAACTCGACCACCGGCATCTGGCTGGGCAGATACTTCAGTTGCGGGTCGCGGGTGAGGTTGCCCACGAGGATGATGCGATTGTAGTTGGCCATGTCAGGCTCGCTCGCTCGGTTACGGCTCCGCCAGGGTCATCCGCGTGCCCGGTCCGTCTGGGCAGGGGGGACTTCAAATCTGAGATTTGAAATCCCAGATCGCGGCCGGTCGCGCGCGGTCATTCCTTGTCGGCGGCAGCGCCGGCTTCCGCCGGGGCGGCGGCGGGTTCCTCGCGGCGCGGGCCGCGGGGGGCGCGGTCTTCACGGGGGGCGCGGTCTTCACGGGGGCCGCGGTCTTCGCGCGGGCCCCGGTCTTCGCGCGGGCCGCGGTCGCCGCGGAACCCGCCGCGGTCGTCGCGTTCCCAGCTCGGCCGCTCCTCGCGGACGATCGGCTGCGGCTCAACCGCTTCCATTTCCTTCTGGCTCAGGTGGGCGGCGTCGGTGACCATGACGCGGAGGATGCTCTCGCTCAGGTTCACGTCCCGCTCGATCGCGGAGACGGCCGCGCCCGGGCCGCGGTAGTAGCAGATGATGTACGTGCCGCGCTTCTGCTTCTTGATCTCGTAGGCGAGCTTCCGCTCGTCCCACCGCTTGAGGACGATCACCTCGCCGCCGTGCCGCTCGACAATCGTGCGGACGTTGGCCAGCGCGCCCTCCAGGTCCTGGGCGGCCTGCTGGCCGAACAGGAACATCGCCTCGTATTGCTTGTTTACCTTCGCCATGATCAACATCTCCCTAGCATGGGTTTTGGCCGGTGCTGCCGGCCGCCAGGAACTCTGAAATCCCGGATTTGAGATTTCAAATTTCAGATTTCAAATCTTCTTCTCTTCGTCGGCGTTGAACCGGTTCATCGCCGCGTCCATTCCCTTGTCCATCCACGTCAGCAGCGCCTCGGCGGCCCGGTCGATGGCCGGGGCCAGGCTCGCGCGCTGCGCCTCGGTGAAGCGGCCGAGCACGTAGTCCTTCTGCGGCACGCGCGGCGGCGGCGGGTCGATGCCGACCCGCAGCCGCGAATAGGCGCTGGTTCCCAGCGCCCGCTCGATGTCGCGGAGCCCGTTGTGCCCGCCGGTGCTCCCGGCCGGCCGCAGGCGGATCTTGCCGCAGGGCAGCGCGATGTCGTCGAGCACGATCATCAGGTCGGCGTCGGTCAACTGATAGAACGCCTTGGCCGCCTGCACCGACCGGCCGCTCAGGTTCATGTACGTCGTCGGCTTGAGCAGGAGCACGCGCTCCTGCCGTCCGCCGGACAACATCACCGGCCCGTCCAGCGCCAGCCCGTCGAAGTTCGACCGCGCCGTGCGGTCGAAGTCGGCCTCCTTGGAGATCAGGCCGATTTTCGTCGCCAGGCGGTCAAGCACTTCGAACCCGACGTTGTGCCGGGTGGCCGCGTACTCGCGGCCGGGATTGCCGAGGCCGACGATGAGTTTCATGCCAGTTGCCGGTCGCCAGTTGGTAGTTGCCGGTGGAGTGGGCAGAGGGCAGTAGGCAGATGTGTGGCCGTTCCGCCCTCTGCATACTGCCTTCTGCCTACTCCATCCTGGCAACTAACAACTGGCAACTCTCTCCAACTACTTCTTCTCGCCCTCGGCAGCCGCGGCGGCCTCTTCCTCGGGCTTGCGGCCGATGACTTCGGGTTCGGCGGCGGCGACGGCCTCGGCGGCCTCGGTCGGCTCCTGCTCGACGATCTCGCGCACCGTCGCCACGATCAGGTCCGGGTCCTGCATCGCCCGAACGCCCGGCGGAAGCTGGATGTCCTTCAGGTGCAGCACCGCGTCCTTGCCGAGGTCCGACACGTTGTGCCGGATCGCCTCGGGGATGTCGGTCACCAGGCATTCGATCTCCAGCTCGCTGACGATCTGCTGCAGCACCGCGCCCTCGGCCTCGCCCTTGGGCGTGCCCTTCAGCTCCAGCGTGACGGTCAGCTCGACCTTCTCGTCCAGGCTCACGCGGGCGAAGTCGACGTGGATCACCTCGATCCCGAGGTGGTCGTACTGCACTTCCTTCACCAGCACCTTTTCGGACTTGCCGTCCAGCGCAAGGTCGAACAGGTGGGCGCCGTGGTCCAGGTGCCCGGTCAGCTCCTTCTTGGGGAGTGTAACGGGGATGACGGCCTCCTTGTGGCCGTAGATGACGCCGGGGACAAAGCCCTGGTCGCGCAGCCGTTTGTTGGCGCGCGACCCCAGCTCGCTTCGCTGGCGGGCGGAGACTTGGGCGGATTGGGTTGCCATTTCGACTCCTGATAGTTGTTGGTTGTTGGTTGTGTGTTGTTGGCTGCCCGTTGCGGGTTTGGCCTCAACCCACAACCTGCAACAAACAACCCACAACCCTCGCTCACTTCACCGCGCCTCTTCCTTCGAAGAGCGCGCTGACAGACTCATTATGGTGGATCCGGTGGATCGCTTCGCCGAGCAGGTCGGCGACGGAGAGCACCTCGAGGCGGTCCTGGACCGGCTCGCACCGGGTGCCGATCGGGATCGTGTCGGTGACGGCCAGCCGGGTGAACGGCGCGCCGGCCAGCCGCTCCATCGCCGGCGGGGCGAAGACGGCGTGCGTCGCGGCGATGTAGATGTCCCTGGCCCCGTGATTCTTCAGGATGTTGCAGGCCTTCACCACGGTGCTGGCGGTTGTGATCATGTCGTCGACCATCAGGACGTTCTTGTCCCGCACGTCGCCGATGATGTGGGCCGCTTCCGTCTCCGACCCGCTCTTGCGCTGCTTGTCGATGATCGAAAAGTCGCCGCCCATCAGGTTGGCGTAGACCTGCGCCCGCTTCACGTTGCCGACGTCGGGCGAGACGAACACGCGGTTCTCGAGCTTGAGGCTCTTGAACCACTTCAGCAGCACCGGCGAGGCGCTCAGGTGGTCCACCGGGATGTCGAAGAACCCCTGCACCTGGGCCGCGTGCAGGTCCACCGACACGACGCGATCCGCCCCCGCCCGCTCGATCAGGTTGGCGACGAGCTTGGCGGTGATCGGCGTGCGGCCCTCGTCCTTGCGGTCCTGGCGGGCGTAGCCGAAGTACGGGATCACCGCCGTCACGCGCTTGGCGCTGGCCCGCCGCAGGCAGTCGATCCAGATGAACAGCTCCATCAGGTGGGCGTTCACCGGATGACAGCTCGGCTGGAGGATGAAGCAGTCGCGGCCTCGGACGTCCTCCTCCACCTTCACGATCAGCTCCCCGTCCGGGAACAGCGCCGTCCGCCCCCGGCCCAGCGGGATCTGCAAATACTCGCATACCTTCTGCGCCAACGCGGGGTTCGCCCGCCCGGTGAACAGCTTGAGTTTGTCGGCGTCAAGATGAGACATTCAATTCGACATTTGCGATTGTCAATTTGCAATTCGCGATTGGGAATGCGGCACCGTGCCTTTCAATCGCAAATCGCAAATCGGCAATCGCAAATCTCCTCTTACTCCAACTTCGCCGTCTCCGGCGAGACGTTCCCGGCCACCACCGATCCCTCCGGCACGATGCTCTGGCGCGGCAGCACCGCGTACGGGCCGATCGTGCAGTCGGCGCCGATGCTCGAGTCGCGGCCGATGAACGAGAACGGATGCACGATCGTGTCCGGGCCGATCGTCACGCCCGACTCAATGTACGCGTTGATCCCGCTGACGATCGAGACGCCCGACTGGCGCAGGCGGCGTTGGATGCGGTCCTGCATGATCGCGTCCACCTGCGCCTGCTGCTCGCGGTCGTTCACCGCCAGCGTGTCCTCCTGCGTCACCGCCTGCACCGCCACGACCTTCCTGCCCGCGTTCCGCAGGATCGCGTACAGGTCGGTCAGGTAATACTCGCGCTTCTTGTTCTCGTTCTTGATCCGGCTCAGCGCGAACAGCAGCTCGTCCGACTTCACGCAGTAATAGCTGGGGAACACCTCGCGGATCTCCCGCTGCGACGGCGTGCAGTCGATCTGCTCGACGATCTCGACGAACGCCCCCTGCTCGTCCCGAATCACCCGCCCATACCCGGTCGGGTCATCGAGAATGGCCGTCGCCATGCTGGCGGCGGCGTGCTCGTCGCGGTGCGCCTGGTGCAGCGTCCGCAGCACCTCCCCGCGAATCAGCGGGCCGTCACCGGCCAGGATGAACACGTCGCCGTGGAAATCCTTCAGGTGCGGCTCGCACATCTTGGCGGCGTGACCGGTGCCGAGCTGCTCGGTCTGCTCCACCCAAGTGATCCGCTTGTCCTGCCCAAACTGGCCCAGGATCTCGTCCTTGCCAAACCCGATCACCCCCAGCACGCGATGGCACCCGGCCTCGTAGCAGGCCTCCAGCACGTAATGAAGCATCGGCTTGCCGCAGATCTCGTGCAGCGGCTTGGGCCGCTTCGACTTCATCCGCGTGCTCTTGCCCGCGGCGAGAATGATGGCAGTGGAGGACATACAAAAGTGCTGAGTCCTGAGTGCTGAGTGGGTGGCCTTTACTCAGCACCCAGCACTCAGCACTTTTGCAAGCACTGGCCCGCATGGATTCGAACCATGACAAGCAGAACCAAAATCTGCTGTGCTACCGTTACACCACGGGCCAAACCGTGATTTTCGCGTCGACCGCGAGAGGTGAGAAAAGGCAGCGGGCTCATGCCCGCGCGAAGCGAAGGAACTGCCGTTCAGTACGCCTCGTCTACCTATTCGGCTCCCGCCGAACCTCTCGACGACTACCCCCGTCGGGGGGCTGATCATCCTAGAGTCAGGACGATCATTGTCAAGAACGCGTTCGGCGCGTTCGGCAACACGCGAAGTCGGTCACGTCATCAACCCGTTGCTCGGCAACCATGCCCGCCTTTTCCAAGCCCCGGGCACCGCGCGACCCCTAAAACTGTCGCGCCAAGTCGCACAATATCGATATAAATACATACGTAACTCGCCATTTCTAAATCGATTATGGCAAAACGACAAAAAGTCGATTGCGCGACAGGCTCCGCAGACGCGGAAAGTACAAATCAGTCCGATTATAAAGTCGTGGCCACCAAACAGGATTTCGAGCCCTCGCCCGCGGCCTCGACGACGATTCCGCGTTCGAGGAGGAGACATGAGCATCCCTTTCACATGAACTGCATCGCTTCCACCATCCGATGGTTGTTCAAGCCTATGCCCTCGCCCACCGCCGGCGGGGCGATCCTGTGGTGGGAAGCACGCCGCATCCCGGTAAATCTCCTCGTCGGCGTGTACGGGATTCCGTGCCTGCTCATCTCGCTTGCGTTCATCATGCAGTTTCACTTTTTGCAGTCGGGCGGGGAGGTGATCGCGTTGATCGCCATCTTCCTCACGGCGGTCGAGTTCAACGTCTGCTACACCCTCGGTTGGCTGGTCGAGGCCCCTGTTCGTGTCCTCTTCCCAAAATTGACGCCCAAATTCAGCCCTCGACTACTGCTGATCGGGCTGCTCGTTTCCGTGTTCGTAATCACCCTTCCGTTGCTGTTCCCGGCGATCCTCGCCGACGGTAAAACCGACCGATACACCGCCACGCGACCAGCCACTGCTGACTTGGTGGGCACCTACTATCCCACGCCTGAAACCCTCTCGCTCGTCACCGCCACCGGGGCCTACGCGAGCGGGCCATGTTCCATTCAGCTTCAATCGGATGGGAAGTTCCAATTCGTGAACATTCCGGATTGGTACCGGACCGACTTTGGTAAACCTTCGGGTGGAATGGATTCGGGCACCGGCGTTTGGATAACGGAGAAGCGCCAGGAGCGGTGGGTTCTTCTGCTCTGGTTCGACAACACGGACGGCTTCTCGTATGCAGCCGGCCCCGGCTTATCAGGCGCAGAAGTAGAACTCCTCGGGCAGCATGCCCCATACGACATTGCGTTGATCGTCGGCGACCCCGACGAGGGCCGCGAAATGCGGTTCTCCCGCGCGCCCGCGACGACGCGCTCATCTGCAACGGGACGATGACACGAACTCATGGCCTTCGTCGCGCGAAGCCCAGAGCCGTCCCGTATCCCTAACGTTTTCGGCGGCGCCGGACCGGCTTACGGTACGTACGCTCGGTATCCTCCTCGATACGGATGGGGCGGTCGTTGTCGCCGGGGCCGAGGCACTGCAATGCTAGCTGGAACGCATCGGCGTGCGTGGCGGCATCGATCGTGCCGATCCATTCCCACGCGTCCTCCTTCCGAATGTAAAGCTGGTATCTGCGCACGGCGGACCTCGTGGGCCCTGCGGCCAGTTCCGTTGTCTCGCCCCCCCCTGTTGCGAACCCGCACCCCACTCCATTTGATTAACCAAGCGTAATGAAAACACTTGCCATTGCAAGCGAGAAATGATTATTCTGCGCGGGGTGGCGTTATGTATCTGCCGGCCAACACCGCGACCGCGGGCAACTTTAGCGCAGCGCCTCCGCGTCCTAAGCCGACTGTTCCGGTGAAATTGAGGGAGTATTGGGACCCCGATTGGAGCCGGCATGTGGCAGCTACGGCCTCATCGCCGCCGGAACGGTGTTCGCCCGGCGGCGCTTTGATGGGCCCGAGGGAGCGCCCCCACCGCGGGATCATCGATGCAGACGTCCGACGCCGCCAGACTCCCGAACCGCTGCCGGGAGGTAATCCTTTTGCCGGAGGGGCTTACGATATGCGCCGTCAATGTCCTGCTCGACGCGGATCGGCCGGCGTTCGTCGCCCGGGCCGAGGCTCAGCAACGCCATCCGAAAGGCGTCGGCGTGCGTGGCCGCGTCGAACGTCCCAATCCAGTCCCACGAGTTCCCCTGGGTCTTGAGGTAGAGCTGATAGGAGAATCGCACCCGTCACCGTCCGTTTTCACCGCCCACTTGCCCAGCGGTCCGCGTCGCGCAAAGACGTGAACACTCAACGGGCACGTTGAGGCCCGGCGTGCTGCACGGACATGCAGCGGGGTTCACGCTTCGTCATGGCATCGCAACTTATTTGCGGCCGAATCGTCCCGCGTCTGCCGATCGGGGTACGACAGGTCGCGGGTCTGTAATGAACGGGCGGGCCGCGTCCGAACGCACCTGGACTACGTCGGGGCGACGATCGGCCGCGGCTGTTACGGCCGGCCGCCAGCATCGGCGGCGGTGGCGTCCGCCTGGCGTGGGCGGTGCGGGGGCCGCAAGGTGAACTGGAGGACGAATCGTTCGACGGTCTGTCGTTGCCAGAACTCGGTGCCGAACGGCCGGCCCCGCCGCAGGCTCTGGCGCAGTGCCGCCTCCTCCGCCGGCGTTTGCGGCTGGTTCACCCAGTCGAGCCACTCCTGCGGCCGTTCCACCGGCCATCGGTCCAAGGGCAGCAGCAGTGTGTGCCCCCCCTCGCGCCCGCCCGTTGATGATGTCACAGACTCGACCACCGCCAATCCTCGGCCCAACGCCTCGTCCCAATCGGTCGGCCCGCTGGCCAACCGTATCACCACCCCGTGCGTGGATCTGCCCTACTCTGTTCTGGGAAATGGGCTGACGCCGCGATCCGCTGCGCGACGCTTCAAGCCGGAGTACCGGCTGCGCGGTCGCGGTGGTAGCGAGACTCCCCGGTGCTGGTGAAGCTTGGGCTGGAAGGGATCCGCTGCGCGGATGCGGTGAACGACAGCAAAATGCCCGGTTCAGGGTCGTCCCCCGTCCGGTTCCGCTGTGCGTCGGCCTGCTCCGCGTGGCGAGGGCCGCCGCTTCGCTCTTGGGATCGGGTCCGGTCGTTTCCCTTCCGCCCCCGGTCCAGCGCGGGGCGGAAGGGAAACTCCGTGATGGGGGGGATCACCGAGCTGTGGGAAGCGCAATTGGGCGAACGGACACCT